>DATEJA010000320.1:0-3573 GCA_035278405.1 Sphingobium sp.
GCTGTCGCCGCCGCGTCAGCCGCCGGCGCCGCCGTCGCTACCGCGACCGTGGCCGGGGGCGCTGCCGCCACCGCGACCGTCGCCGGCGCCGTCTCCGGCATCCGCTCCACCGTCACCGGGGTCGTCGCCGCCGCCTCGCAGACCTTGTCGATGCCGAGCGCGCTTTCGGAGAAATTCTGCGCCAGCTGCGGCAGTTCCTTGCCCCGCGCATTGGTCGCCAGCGTCAGCAGCGTGTCGGTGAGATCGCAATAGCTCGCCGCCTGGGCCGCGCCCGAATGGCTGTTGCCCAGCCGGGTATTGAACTGCTCGAAGGCCATCTGGCCGTCGCTGATGCCGTTCACCCGCATGAAGTGGGTCTTGAGCACATTATTGTAGCTGATCAGCAGATCGCTCTGCTTGGTGGTGAAGGCTTCATATTTGTCCGCAAGGCCGGGGTTGGTCGCCTTGCACTTCAAGGCGCCAAGCATCAGCATGATATGCAGATCCCGGACCTTGGCCGCCTCTACCTCGTAGGACTGCCAGCATTGCGCCTCCCCCGAAGCGAACGCCTGGCCGGAAATGAGCGCAACGAAACAACAGGCGGCACCCGCCGCCATCCGCAACCGTGACATGATGGACCTCGCAGAATCGAGAGACGACCCCGCTGATTTCTACTGTATCACTTTGCCCCAAAAACGCCATGATTCGTCTGTTGACAGTGGCATTTTTATCGCAGGAAAACCCTCGCTTCGACGCGGCCGAAACGGTCTCAATTCGTCCGCTGCGGCACCGTGAACGTGCCCGACACGCGCCCGCCCGATCCACCGGAAACCCCCGGCGCGCCGCCGCCCGAAGCGCGCCCGTCGACCGTCGAGCGCCCGCTCGTCAGGTCGATCACCAGCCGGCCGCCGCTCAACCGATTGGCCCCTTGGGTCAGCGTCACATTGCCCAGCATCGTGATCAGCCGGCTGTTGAGGTCGTAGATGGCGACATTGCCCTTCGCCGTCTCGTCGCCCTTGTTCACGACCACGCCGCCCGACGCGTCGATCCGGTCGACCTCCACGCCATTGCCCGCGCTCGCGCCCGAATTGTTGCGATAGGCCACCGTCATCCGCGCCGCATGCAGCGTCATGCCCGCCTGCGTCACCACGACATTGCCCGACACGACGACGCGATCGGCGCGGTCCTGCACCTCGATCCGGTCGGCGGAGAAGTTGACCGGGGCGTTGCTGTCATGATTCTTCAGCACCTGCGCGCTCGCGCCGGCATAGAGAGCCACCGCGCCCAGGGCGCCGGTCGACAGCAGGATCAGCGATTTCTTCATCACTACCGCCCTTTGAGGCCATTTTGTTCGATGCGCAAGCTTGCCCTGCCTTGCAGCGTCACCGTCCGCGCGCCCAGGTCCGCTTCCAGATGGTCGCCGCTGAAGGTGCCGATCGGGATGCGCCCGTCGACGCGCCCGGCGCTGCGCATCCGCCGGCTCTTGAGGTCGATGCCCACGTCCCGCGTCGTCAGCCGGTATCCGCCCGCCGCCTCGAACTGCACCGGCCCGTCGACCGCGACGCGCTCGGTATCCATGTCGTAGCGGCCCTTGCGCGCATTGAGCACGGCCGGCCCCTCGCTCAGCAGGATGCGCGCGGACATGTCATTGAGGTCGACGATCGGCTCGCGCGAATTCTTCTGCACCGCGCTCCCCGCGCGCAGGGAAAAGGGCTGCCCCTTGCCGTCCTCGCCGCGATAGAGCGCCTCGGTCACGCGCATCCGCTCCTTCGCCACCTCGACCTTGTTCTTGTCGAGCACGAAGCTCACCTTGTCGCCGCCGGTGAAGGGCGCGGTCGCCAGCAGCGCCGCCAGCACGCCGACGGCGGCGGGCAGCCAGTTCTTCAGCAGCCCGACCAGCCGGTCATGGCTGCCCCCCGGCCGCGCCCAGTGGCGCCTCACATGCCGTTGCTGATCCGCCTGGATGGACATGGAAAGCCTTCCGATACCCTCACATATGCGCGAAGATGTCGATCTCCGGCCAGCCCGCCAGGTCCAGCTCGGCCCGGTGGGGGAGAAAATCGAAACAGGCCTGCGCCAGTTCCATCCGCCCCTCGCGGATCAGCCGCTTGTCCAGCTCGGCCTTCAGCGCATGGAGATAGCGCACGTCCGACGCCGCATAATCCTTCTGCGCGTCGGACAGGGTGGGCGCGCCCCAGTCGCTCGACTGCTGCTGCTTGCTGATCTCCTGCCCCAGCAGCTCGCGCACCAGTTCTTTCAGGCCATGGCGGTCGGTATAGGTGCGGATCAGGCGCGACGCGATCTTGGTGCAATAGACGGGCGCGGCCACCACGCCCAGATAATGCTTGATCGCGGCAATGTCGAAACGCCCGAAATGATAGAGTTTCAGCCGCGCCGGGTCGGCCAGCACGGCGCGCAGGTTGGGCGCGGCATAATCGCTGCCCGGCGCAAAGCGCACCAGATGCTCGTCGCCCTTGCCGTCGCTGATCTGCACGACGCAGAGGCGATCGCGCGGGGTGATGAGGCCCATGGTTTCGGTATCGACGGCGACAGGGCCGGGGGCGAGGACGTCTGCGGGCAGGTCCTCTTCATGAAAGTGAACGGTCATAATGCCCCTCTATGGCGAAAGCGGCCGCAACTCAATCGACCCTTTATGCTGTGGCAAAAAGGACCCGCTGCGCGCCACCCATGCAAATGTGGCGGCAATCGGGCTAAAATCATTCGCGCCGCCCGGAAAAGTTGATATAGTGATTCTCAAACCGCATGGGTTGCGGTGGATTGTGCATGCCCTTCGCCCGGCATGTTTGTCCGGTATAGTCTTGGGCGAAGCGAAAGTGACCAACAGGGCATGAGTTTTGATAGAGGTCGCCGCGGCGGGCGCGGCAAGGACAAGCGCGACAGTTTCGGCGACGACAATTTCTACGGCGGCGATCGTGGCGGCTTCGGCGGTGGTTTTGGTGATCGCGGCGGTTTCGGTGGTGATCGTGGCGGCTTCGGCGGCGGTGACCGCGGTGGCTTCGGCGGCGGCGGCGGTGGCGGCGGTTTCCGCAGCGGCGGCGGTGGCGGCTTCGGCGGCGGTGGTGGCGGCGGCTTCGGCGGTGGCCGTGGCGGCGGCATGCCGGCCCAGGTTGTCGGCGAAGGCACCGGCGTCGTCAAATTCTTCAACGGGCAGAAGGGCTTCGGCTTCATCGTCCGTGACGATGGCGGCGAAGACGTGTTCGTCCACATCAGCGCTGTCGAGCAGGCGGGCCTGACCGGCCTCGCCGAAGGCCAGCCCTTGGGCTTCACCCTGGTGGATCGCGGCGGCAAGGTGTCGGCGACCGATCTCAAGATCGAAGGCGAACCGCTCCCCGTGCAGGAACGCGCCCCGCGCGAACCCCGCGCCGGCGGCTTCGGTGCTGAACGCGGCGGCTTCGGCGGCGGCGATCGCGGCCCGCAGCGCCAGCTCACTGGCGAGCGCGCCAGCGGCACGGTCAAGTTCTTCAACGCCATGAAGGGCTTCGGCTTCATCCAGCGCGACGACGGCCAGCCCGACGCGTTCGTCCACATCAGCGCCGTCGAGCGCGCCGGCATGTCGGCGCTCAACGAAGGCGA
>DATEJA010000321.1:0-17955 GCA_035278405.1 Sphingobium sp.
CAACGCGAAGGACGGCGTGGCGTGGCGGGGGCGGGCGGTCAGCGCCTCCAGCGTGCGCGCGAGCCGGCTCACTTCCTCGCTCAACTGCTGCAGGCGGACGCCTTCACTTTCCTGATTGACCTCATGCACGGTCCGTCCGGGCGTCGATCGGGCGGCGGTCAGCAACGCCCCGGCGAGGTCGGCATGGTCGGGGCCGCAGAGCAATTGCGTCCTGTCGCTGCGGATGCAGGCATAAGCGAGGTCCAGCGTATCCAGTCCCGGGACCAGGATGACCGGCAGTTCATTCTGCACGGCCAGCGTCTCGACCTGCACCAATAGCCGCTCCAGCGTCGGAGTGGGGCGCGAGGCGAGCAGCAGGATGACGTCGCACCCCACCTGCATGTCGAGCCGCAGCGCCGCATCCGCCAGCGGCACGATGTCGAGCAGCCGGAACTGCGCGGCGCTGGCCAGTTCTTCCACATCGCTCAGGAAGATGTCGTCGGCCAGGATCAGCAGCCCGGGCCGCAGGTCCTTCATCCCATAGGGTTCGTCCATGACGTTGCCGACATCGCTCCGGGAACGGTCCATTTCCACTAGCTATCTCCTGTCCCTCTTTTGTTCCCAGCTTAGCGCAGATGGGCCGCTCCGCCGCACTTCTCTCCTCCAAGTTGGAGGAGCCCGCCGCCGCTTGTCCCGCACTGGCAGCGATTTGCCGCCCGATTCAAGCGGTTGGAGGAAGCTGAAGCCAAAATGGCGCGGCTTCCCTGCCGAAATGGCGCAAGCGGGGATTGGTTCTTCATTGCATCCGGAATGGATGCTTCTCCGGCTGCCGGAACTGCGTCAGACCGCAGTCTGACGCGCGAAATCGATATAAAGTTGCCTCAACCGCATCGCGACGGGGCCGGGGATGCCTTCGCCGATCGTCTGGCCGTCGATGCGCACGACCGACTGGCAAAGCGTCGACGCGCTGGTGATGAAAGCCTCACGTGCGACCAGCGCCTCCGCCACGGTGAAGGGGCGATGGACGACCTTGAGCCCGCTTTCCTCCGCCAGCGCGGTCAGGGCCGCGCCGGTGCAGCCGGCGAGCACAGCCTGCGAATAGGAGCGGGTGACGATGCCCTCTTCGGCCACCAGGAAGGCGGTCGAGGACGCGCCTTCGGTGACATGACCATCCTCCACCATCCAGGCTTCCTGCGCATCCGCCTGCGCCGCCAATTGCTTGGCCATCGCCTGGGCCAGCAGGCCGACGCTCTTGATGTCGCGGCGGGCCCAGCGCAGGTCCGGCGTGGTGATGACCGCGATGCCGTTCCGGACGGCGGGCGTGTCGAGAAAGCTCTTCGCCTGGGTGAACATCACCAGCGTCGGCTCCAGCCCGGGCGAGGGCAGGAAGTCGCGGGTCGCATCGGCGCCGCGCGTCAGTTGCAGATAGAGAAGCCCTTCGCCCAGCCCATTGCGGGCGATCAACTCCTTCTGCACCGCCTCGATCTGCGCGCCGTCGAGCGGCAGCGACAGGCCGATGGCGTCCGCCGACCGTTGCAGCCGCGCCAGATGCGAGGCGCTGTCGACCAGCCGCCCGTCGATGACGGCCGTCACCTCATAGACGCCCTCGGCAAAGAGGAAGCCTCGGTCGAGCACGGAGATGCGGGCTTGGTCGAGCGGCAGGAACTGGCCATTCAGATAGGCGACGGACATGGATGATCGGCTCCCCGCGACAAGATGATGTTGGCCGATGTCGCCGCGCGTCGGGCGCGGGTCAAGCCGGCATGTGGCAGGCCGCTGAAAGCAAGGCCCCTTTTCATCGGCATGGCCTGACAGGAGGAACGCTTCCCTGACTTCTGACAGGATGCCCTACGCCAGCGCCCGGACCCGCGCGCCGATGTCGCGCAGTTCCTCGACGAAGCGGGCCCGCTCGCTCTCCTTGCGCGCCTCGTCCGGCATGCGAAGCAGAAAGCTTGGATGCACCGTGACCCAGGCTTCGGCGCCGCCCTCCAGCGCGATCGGCGCGCCGCGCGTGCGGCTGATCGTCACCGCCTTACCCAGCAGCGCCCGCGCGGCGGTCGCGCCCAGGGCGACGATGATGCGGGGCTGGACCAGGTCCAACTCCTGCTCCAGCCACCAGTGACAAGCCTTGATCTCCGGCGTTTCGGGCGTCTGGTGGATGCGCCTCTTGCCGCGCCGCTCATGCTTGAAATGTTTGACCGCGTTGGTGAGATAAAGCTTGCTGCGGTCGATCCGCGCTTCCTCCAGCGCTCGGTCGAGCAACTGGCCCGCCGGCCCGACAAAGGGATGACCGGCCAGATCCTCCTGATCGCCGGGTTGCTCGCCGATCAGCATCAGTGGCGCGTCGACCGGCCCTTCGCCAAACACCGTCTGGGTCGCATCGCGATAGAGCGGACAGCGGGTGCAGCCCATCGCCTCATCGCGTAGCGCGGTCCAGGCAGCCTCGGCATTGCCGGGCCGTGTGGGCGGAGTAGGGGATTTCGCGATCATGGCCGCCTCCCTTGCCTGGGCGCCCGCGACCAGGTCGGGGATGAGCGCCGCTTCGGGCAGATTGCGCCAATATTTGCGCGGCATTTCGGACAGCATGGCGCGCTGCTTGAGCCGGGCCGGATTGAAGATCGCCGCATAATAGCCCTTCCACATCTCCTCGACCGGGTCGCCGTCGGGCGCGTCGCCCCTGGTCGCGCCGGGCCCTTCGCTCAGGCGCTCGCCGTCCCAGTGCAGGCTGATCTGCGGCGTCAGGATCGACCAGCGCATGGAGGCGAAGCGTCGGACGAAAAAGCCCGCATTGGCGCGGACGATATGATGGTCGGGCTCGAACCAGGCAATGAAGCGCGGCCCTTCTGCATCCGCCAGTTCGCGAAAGCGCAGGAAGGCGCGCATCTTGTGCATGTCGCGCCGCACCGCCTTGGCCAGGCCTTCCACGCGGCGGAGCAGCGGGTCGGCCCGGTCCTCCATGCAGCCCGGATCGCGCCGCACCTGCAGCAGCAACGCATAAAGCAGCGCGAAACGTTCGCGGTCCCGGTGCAGGATCGCGCTTTGCGCCAGGTCCACAAAAGCGCGTGGAACCGCGAAACCGCCGTCTTCGGGGGCGGGCGGCGGCGCGTCGAAGGCGAGCAGCGAAGCCTCGCCGCCCTCCAGCTGCCAGTCGATCTCCTCCCCCGGCACCCCCGCCAGGACCAGGCGCCGCGCCGCGTCCCGCCAGCCGTCGAAATCATCCGGACCGCTCAGCAGGACGCGATACATGGCGGGATCAGTCCTTCGCTTCCGCCCGCTCCCGTTCGGCGGGCTTGCGCCGGGCGAAGATATCGGCGAGCCGCTGCTCCTCCTCCGCCGTCAGTTCCCGCGCGGCGTCGGGGAACATTTCCTCTTCCTCCTCCTCGATATGATGGAGATAGCGCTTCTTCAGCTTGGCGAATGTCTCTCGCCATGCCGGACCGTTGAACGGCTGCTCCGCCATCTCTTCCAGATAATCGTCGATTTCCTTGTGCTCGGCGACGCTGTGCTGGGCGTCCTCGCGCAGGTCGGGGCGGGCCAGCATGGTCGCGTAGAGCGTCTCTTCCTCGGCCGCGGCATGGGCGGTCACTTCCACCCGGAACTCGGCGAACAGCTGTTCCAGCTGGCCGGGATCCTGCTCCGCCTGCGCCATTCTTTCGAACAGCCGGCGATGCATGTCGTGGTCCTGCTTCAATCGATCGAAAATCGTGGCATTGGCCATGCTCTGCTCCTCTTGATGCAGAGGGCAGAACGACAGGCCGGCCTTTTTGGCTCCGTCGCCTCAGCCGAAGAGGAAGCGGAAGATGATGGTGATGGGGATCCAGAGGAGGCCGCTGGCGATGCTGGCGAGCCAGACCTGCGCGACGTCGCGGCGAAAGCGCAGCGCGAGCCCCTGGTGCGACAGCCCGCTCTGGTCGAGCATTTCCCAGCGCCGCTCCAGCCCGCGCGCCGCCACGGCAAAGGCGCCGATGGCGACGATCACGCCCAGATGCAGAATGAGTGATCCGCCCATGCGCGCGACGATGCCGATCTGAAGCAGGCAGAAGAGGACGAGCGAGGCAGCCAGATGGCTGCTCATGCGCCGCGCATATCCGCCATTCGCCCGCGCCGGGCCATTCTTGATCAGCACTGCCACCCTGTTCGTCCCCGCATGCTCTCCCATCAGGAAAACATGAAGCGTGGCGCCGATCAACGGCAAATTGCGGGGTCAGGCGAAAAGCTCCATCTGCGCCGGCGCAGGGGCCAGCGACCCCCGCAGATCCTGCCGATCGAGCAGTTGGCTCGGGCGCCAATCGCTCGTCATCAGAAAGGGCCGCAGCTTGACCACCGACCGGGTGAGACGGGCGACATCGTCAAGCCGCAGCGAGCGATGCCGCCGGCTCGCCAAGATGCGGTCGACAGCCTTGACGCCCAGTCCCGGCACCCGCAGCAGCGCTTCACGCGGGGCGCGGTTGACGTCGACGGGAAAGATGTCGCGGTGCCGCAGCGCCCAGGCAAGCTTGGGATCGATGTCCAGCGGCAGGCAGCCGCTGGCGGGATCGGTCGCCTGCTCCAGGTCGCTGGCGGAATAGCCATAGAAGCGCATCATCCAGTCCGACTGGTAAAGCCGGTGCTCCCGCAGTAGCGGCGGGCGCTTGAGCGGCAGCACGCTGCTGGGCGATGGGATAGGCGAAAAGGCGCTGTAATAGACGCGGCGCAGCGCGTGGCGGTCATAAAGCGATCGCGCCCGGCGGATGATGGTGCGGTCGTCCGCATCATCGGCGCCCACGATCATCTGGGTCGACTGGCCGGCGGGCGCGAAGCGGGGGGCATGGCGATAGCGGCGGCGCGCGTCGCCCATATCCTCCATCGACGCGCGCATGTCCGCCATCGCGCCCTCGATCTGCTTGCCGTCCTTTTCCGGGGCGAGCCGCTTCAATCCCTGTTCGGTCGGTAGTTCGACATTGATCGACAGCCGGTCGGCGTACAGGCCGGCCTGGCGCGCCAGCTCCGGATCGGCATCGGGTACGGTCTTGAGGTGGATATAGCCGCGAAAATCATGCTCCTCCCGTAGCGAGCGGGCGACGCTCACCAACTGCTCCATCGTATAGTCGGACGAGCGGATGATGCCGGAGGAGAGGAACAGCCCCTCGATATAGTTGCGGCGGTAGAAGTTCAGCGTCAGGTCGACCACCTCGCGCACGGTGAAGCGGGCGCGGCGCACGTCGCTCGATTTTCGGTTGATGCAATAATGACAGTCGAAGATGCAGCTGTTGGTCAGCAGGATCTTGAGCAGCGAGATGCAACGCCCGTCGGGCGCATAGGCATGGCATATGCCCATGCCCTCGGTCGAGCCGATCCCGCCCTTGCGTCCTGACAGGCTGTCGCGCTGCTTCGTGCCCGAAGAGGCGCAGGACGCATCATATTTCGCCGCGTCGGCGAGTATCTCCAGCTTCTGTCGAACGGTAAGGGCAGTCATTAGTTCATGATATGTTCTGGTCTGCTGTTTGTCCAGCCGGCCTCATTCTCCGGTGGTGGAACCTTCCGCGTCCAGCACCTGACGCACCTTGGCGGCGAGCTGGTCCAGGGTGAAGGGCTTGGGCAGGAAGGAAACGCCCGGGTCCAGCACGCCGTTATGAACGATGGCGTTGCGCGTATAGCCGGTGGTGTAGAGCACGCGCAGGTCCGGGCGGGCCAGCCGCGCGCGGTCGGCCAGGATGCGGCCGTTGATGCCGGGCATCACCACGTCGGTGAACAGCATGTCGATGCGCTTCGCCTGGCCAAGCAGTTCCAGCGCCTCCTCCCCATCGCTGGCCTGGACGATCGCATAGCCAAGCTCCTGCAGCGACGCGACCGACATATGGCGCACCCGCTCCTCGTCCTCGACGACCAGGATGACCTCGTCGGCGCGGGCGCGGGGCAGGGTCAGCGGGTCGGTAGGGGCGGGGCCGGTGGCGATCGTCTCGCCATAATGGCGCGGCAGGTAGAGCTTGACGATGGAGCCCTGGCCCTGCTCGGAATAGATTTTGACATGGCCGCGCGACTGTTTGGTGAAGCCGAAGACCTGGCTGAGGCCCAGCCCCGTGCCCCGTCCCACGCCCTTTGTGGTGAAGAAGGGCTCGAAAGCGCGTTCCACGATGTCGGGCGTCATGCCCGCGCCCGAATCGGTCACCGATACCATCACATATTGGCCCGGCTCCACGTCGCGATGATGCAGCACATAGGCGTCATCGAGATGCGCGTTGGCGGTTTCGACGGTCAGCCTGCCGCCGCCGGGCATCGCGTCGCGGGCGTTGACGCACAGGTTCAGGATCGCCGCTTCCAGCTGGCCGCTGTCGATATGCGCCTGCCACAGGCCGGCGGCGAGGACGGTTTCCAGCCGCACCGTCTCTCCCAGGGTTCGATGCAGCATGTCGGACATGCCGCCCACCAGCCGGTTGACGTCGGTCGGCTGGGGATCGAGCGGCTGCTGGCGCGAGAAGGCCAGCAGCCGCGCGGTGAGCTGCGCGGCGCGCTGCGCGCCTTCGGCGGCATTGTCGATGCTCCGCAGCACGCGGCCGTCGGTTTCGGGCGCCAGGCGTCGGCGGACGATGTCCAGCGACCCGATGACGATGGCCAGCATATTGTTGAAGTCGTGAGCGATGCCGCCGGTCAGCTGTCCCAGCGACTCCATCTTCTGCATCTGACGCACCTGCGCCTGCGCGGCGGCACGGTCGCGGGCCTCGGCGATCAGCCGGGCATTGGCCTGGCTCAGCGCCCGCTCATTCTCGCTCGCCTCCCGCCCGCGGCGCCAGGCGGTGAGCAGCGCCATCAGGCCCAGCAGGGTGACAAGCGCCGCGCTGACCGCCATGCCGAGCGACACCATCGTGCTCAGCCGGTTGGCGTTGCGCGTGCGTTCGCTCAGCAATTTCGCCTCCCGCGCCTTCATGGCCGCGATCTCGGCCCGCAGCCGGTCCATGGCGATGCGTCCGGTCTCGAAATCGCCCGGCGAAATGATCTCGCCGCGCTGGCGCCGGTCGATGCCCGCGCGCATCAGGAACAGCCGATCCTCGATCAGCCGTTCCAGCCGGCGGGCGGCTCCCTTCTGCGCGGGATTGTCGCGCACTTCCTGGCGCAGCGCGTCGACCTCTTCCCGCCAGTGCGCGCGGAAATCCTCATAGGGGGCCAGGAAGGCGCGATGCTGCGACAGCATGAAGCCGCGCTGGCTGCTTTCGGCCGCCTGGATGCGGGACAGGAGGGTCGACAACTGGCCTTCCACCCGCAGCGTATGCTGCACCCAGCCGTTGACGCGTTGCTGCCCGCGATACAGCCAATAGGTGCTGCCGCCCGCGATCACCACGATCAGCAGCGCCGACAGCAGCAGGACAATCGACCGTTCAGGGCGGATCGCTGGCATGGACCTAACATGCTGAGATGGAGGAAAAGCGCAAGCGGCAAGCGGTGAGCGCGCGCCTTGTCCCTGCGGCCGCGCGCGCCGTCGTTCGATCAGTCCTTCCAGCTGGGATCGATCCGGTCGATCTTGCGCACCATCGCCTCGAAGTCCGGCACGCCCGGGCCGCTCGGCAGTTGCACGCCGCTCAGGTCACGCTGGTGCACCTTCAGCACATCCTCGGTGATGGTGATGGGCGTTCCCGCCGCGCCCGTCGCCACCTGGATCTCGCAGGCGCGCTGGAGCATCCAGTGGGTCAGGAAAGCGGCTTGCAGCGTCCGGCCCATCACCAGGGTCCCATGATTGCGCAGCATCATCACGCGCCGGTCGCCGAGATGGGCGAGCAGCCGCTTGCCCTCATCCGGCCGAATCGTGACGCCTTCGAAATCATGATAGGCGATCCGCCCGCAGAAGATCGCCGAATAGAAGTTGGTGGGGCGCAGCCCCTCGCGGGTCGAACTGACCGCCATGCCCGCCGTCGTGTGGGTATGGATGATGCAATGCGCGTCGGGCACATGGCGGTGGAAGACGCTGTGCTGGGTGAAGCCGGCGCGGTTGATCGGGTGGGGGCTGCCGTCGAGCACCTGCCCGTCAATGTCGATCTTGACCAGGTTCGACGCGGTCACTTCCGAATAGAGCAGGCCGAAGGGGTTGATGAGGAAGGCATTGTCCTCCCCCGGCACGCGCAGGGTGATGTGGTTGTAGATCAATTCCGACCATCCCAGATGATCGAAAATGCGGTAACAGGCGGCCAGCTGGCGGCGAGCCTCCCATTCGGCGGGCGCGCAGCTGGGGATTTGGGCAGCGGTGGCCATGGCATCCTCCTTGTCTCTTTGTGCCCGATTATCTTCGTTGCGGGCGCGGCTGTCGAGAGGTGGCTTTGGGGTTGAATTGCGCCGACTCTACTGGTAGGGCGCGCCCCACACGGCGTAGGGCGACCTGCGACGACTCACCGCTATTACATTCGGTAGGCCCGTCGGGATGGGTTTTGTTCCTGGCGAACCGCCCGCTTTCGACTGGAGTTTGACTGGCTTATGCAAATCATCGTTCGCGACAACAATGTCGACCAGGCCCTGCGCGCGCTCAAGAAGAAGCTGCAGCGTGAGGGCGTGTATCGCGAAATGAAGCTGCGCCGTCACTATGAAAAGCCGTCGGAAAAGCGCGCCCGCGAAAAGGCCGCCGCTGTCCGCCGCGCCCGCAAGCTGGAGCGCAAGCGCGCCGAGCGCGACGGCGTTCGTTAAGAACGCCGCCCGGGCGGTCGTCCTGATCGCCCGTTCTTTCTGCTGATTCCCCGCCCCAACTGCGAGGCTCGACGTCCATGTCCACGACGGCTGTTCCCCTTCGTCCCATCGCCAAGGGGTCGCTGACGCGCCTCTGGATCGGCGTTGCCGCGGTTGCGCTGGCGGCTGGCGGGCTGGCCTGGGCCGGGCAGCGCGGCGTCGCTGCTTCGCCCGCCAGCTACCTTGCCAAGAATTCGGGCGCGGACGGCGTGGTGACGACCGAATCGGGCCTGCAGTACAAGGTGCTGGAAGAAGGCACCGGCCCCAGCCCGACGACCGCCGACGTGGCGCTGGTGGGCTATAAGGGCACGCTGCTCGACGGCACGGTGTTCGACGAAAATCCGCAGACGGCCATGCCGGTCGATGGCGTCGTGCCGGGCTTCTCCGAGGGCCTGCAGAAGATGAAGAAGGGCGGCAAATATCGCCTCTGGATCCCGCCGCAGCTGGGCTATGGCGCGCAGGCGGCCGGGCCGATCCCCGCCAATTCGGTGCTGGTCTTTGATGTCCAACTGCACGATTTCAAGTCGAAGGCGGAAATCATGCGGATGCAGCAGATGATGCAGCAGGGCGCGACCCCACCGCCGATGCCCGGCCACTGATCGCCGGCAGAAACAGACACAGGAAGGGCCCGACATTCGGGCCCTTTTTTGGTTCAGCCGTCATGCCCTGGGGGCCCTTTCGCGACGGCGCTCCCCTTACCCCGGCAGCGGAATCGGGCGCTCATCCGCCTCGACCTCCAGCGCCTTGGACCGCTCTTCCAGATAGACCTTGATCATCGCGATGATCGGATCAGCCAGGAACAGGCCGAGAATACCGAACAGGGCGCCGAACAGGATCTGCGCCGCCAGCACCAGCGCCGGCGCAAGGTCGGTCGCCCGCCTCGCCACCATCGGCACGATCAGATAGCCGTCCACGGTCTGCACCACCAGATAGACGATGAAGGCATAGAGGCCGCTCTGGGGCCCCGCCGAAAAGCCGACGAGCACGATCAGGATGCCCGATATGATCGATCCGATATTGGGCAGGAAGGCGAACAGCGCGGTGAGGATGCCGAGCAGCCCCGCCATGGGCACGCCGCCTGCCATCAGCAGCAGCCAGGTGCCGACGCCTTCCACCGCCATGCCGATCAGCCGCCCCAGCATCAGCCGGCGCAGCGTCCAGCCCATCCGCTCGCTGATGACATAGAAGCGCGCGCGGTGGTTCATCGGCAGCATCCAAGCGACGCCGCGCTCATACAGCTTGGGCTCCATCGCGATGAAGATCGCCAGCACCAGCATCATGACCGCGCTGGTGACGACGCCCACTGCCGTCCCTACCGCAGCCGTGACGCGGCCGAGCGAACTCAGGGCCTGGCTCGCCAGGCTCTTGAAGTCGTTGGGCGTGTGGGTGACGCCCAGATGCTGCATCCAGCCGCCGATATGGGTGATCTGCGCTTCGACGATCATGCGCATCGCCTGCGCCTGCGCGGCCAGGCTCGATCCGGTGAGATAGAAGGTATAGGCAAGGAAGAGGAGGGCGGAGAGCAGCACGATCGTCAGCCGCCATCCTCGCCCGATCGGCAGCACCCGCCGCAACAGCCTGGTGCCGCCGTCCATCATGGTGGTGAGCACCAGCGCGCCCATGATCAGCATGATCGGCTGGGCAAGTAGCACGACCAGCGCGACCGCGATGCCCATGCCTATCCACACGCTCGCGCGCTTGATCTCATGCTGGACGAGCGGGCTGCGCAATTCGCTGGGGCCAGGTTCCTCGCTATGTCCGCCGCTCAACCGCAGCCCCCTTCAAAGCCTTTATTTCGGGGGTGGAACGCTCTGCGGCCGCAGACTGTTCCCCGCGCGGCCAGCGCGCAACGCGTGCAGCCAGCTCATCGGGTTCCAGGTGGAATTGCCGTCCAGCGAGAAGGTGATGAATTCGGCGCGCCCGCCGATCGTTTCCCACGGCACCGGCCCGCCCAGGCCATTTTCCTCCAGCGGCGCCCGGCTGTCCGCGCTATTGTCGCGATTGTCGCCCATCAGGAAGACATGGTTGGGCGGGATGCGCACCGGCCCATACCAGTCGAGCGAACTCGGCCCCATGTCGATGGTCAGATAGGTGCGGCCATTGGGCAGCGTTTCCTGCCTGACCGGCAGCTGGCACCATTGCTTCCCCGCCGTATCGGTCACTCGTGCGCCGGGGAATTGCGAAGCCGGGCAGGGTGCATTGCCGTCCACCGGGATGCGCAGGGGCCTTAGCGGCTTTTGCGGCACCGGCACGCCGTTCAGCACCACCTGGCCGCCGCGCACTTCCAATATGTCGCCCGGCAGGCCGATGACGCGCTTGATATAATCCTCCCGCCGGTGCTGCGGCGACACGATGACGATGTCGCCCCGCTCGGGCAGGCGGCCGAAGATGCGGCCCTTCAGAAAAGGCAGGGGATGGAAGCTCGGCGAGACATAGGACCAGCCATAGGGAAATTTGCTCACCACCAGCCGATCCCCCTTCAGTAGCACCGGCATCATCGATTCGCTCGGGATGTAGAAGGGCTTGGCGACGAAACTGTGGAACGCCAGCACCGCCAGGATGAGGAGCGAGATGCTCTTGACCTCATGCCACCAGTCGATCGCGCTCCGGCCGGTGTCGCTCGCCGGCGGCGACGCCGGCTCGTCGGTGGAAAGGGGGCTGTTCTCGCTCATGTTGGATGCCGTCATGCCGGGCTTCTCGGGAAATGTGGGCGCCGCGCTCATTGCGGCAGGGCTTCGATGATCACGAAGGCCTGCGCCCATGGATGATCATCGGTTAGCGTCAGGTGAATGACGGGCCGGTGGCCCGCCGGAACCATCGACTGGAGCCGGGCGAGCGCGCCGCCTTTCAGGTCCAGCGTCGGCGCGCCGCTCGGCTGATTGACGACGCCGATATCCTTCATGAAAACGCCCCGGGCAAAGCCGGTGCCGACCGCCTTGGCAAAGGCTTCCTTGGCGGCGAAGCGCTTGGCGAGCGTGCCCGCCTTGGTGAAGGGGCGGCGATTGGCCTTGGCCTGTTCGATATCGGTAAAGACGCGCCGCTCGAACCGCTCGCCGAAGCGATCGAGCGAATTCTGGATCCGCTCGATATTGCAGAGGTCGGAGCCCAGGCCGATGATCATGACGGGCGACGGTGCATCACCGCACCAAGTCCATCTGCCGACGCATTTCCTGGATGCTGGCTTCCAGCCCGCCGAAGATCGCTTCGCCGATCAGGAAATGGCCGATATTGAGTTCGGCCACCTGCGGGATGGCCGCGATCGGCCCCACATTGTCGAACGTCAGGCCATGGCCGGCATGGGGTTCGATCCCGTTCTTCCTCGCCAGCGCGGCCGCATCCGCGATGCGCCGCAACTCCTCGGCGCGCGCGCTGCCGGTCAGATGCGCATAGCGGCCGGTATGGAATTCGACCACCGGCGCGCCCAGGCGGATGGCGGCCTCGATCTGAGCCGGGTCCGGCTCGATGAACAGGCTGACGCGCACGCCCGCGTCGCTCAGCGCCGCGATGATCGGCTGCAGCATGTCCGGGTTGCCGGCTGCGTCAAGGCCACCCTCGGTGGTGCGCTCTTCGCGTTTTTCCGGCACGATGCAGGCGGCGTGAGGCCGATGCTTGAGCGCGATCCCCAGCATCTCCTGCGTCGCGGCCATTTCCAGGTTCAGCGGCACGGTCAGCGCCGCCATCAGCGTCGCAATGTCCTCGTCGCGAATATGGCGCCGGTCTTCGCGCAAATGGGCGGTGATGCCGTCGGCGCCGGCCTTCACCGCCAGCAGCGCGGCCTTGACCGGATCGGGGTGCGCACCCCCGCGCGCGTTGCGAATGGTTGCCACATGGTCGATGTTGACGCCCAGACGCAGGGGAGCGGGGGAATGGGGCATATCGGCTATTGTTTCCGGCTTCCGGGCTTGATGGCGGGAATGGCCGCCAGTTCGGGCGGCACGTCCTGTTCATCATAGACGGGGAAATTGATGCTGACGAGCGGGTAGAAGGGCACGCCCAGGTCCACCTCGCCGGCCGAGCGATCGACCAGCGCCGCCTCGGCGATGACGATGCCGCCTTCCTTCTCGACCGCCTCGATCGCCTGGCGCGACGACAGGCCGGTGGTGACGACGTCCTCGACCATCAGCACCTTCTGTCCCGGCGTGATGGCAAAGCCGCGCCGCAGTTCGAACGTGCCCTCGGGCCGTTCGAGGAAGATCGCGTCCTTGTCGAGCGCGCGGCCGATCTCATGGCCGATGATGAGCCCGCCCATGGCGGGCGAGGCGACCAGATCGATCTCCTGGCGCAGTTCGCGCGGCAGCTTCTGCACGGTTGCGCGCGCGAGCCGGCCGGCGCGCTCGGCGTTCATCAGAACGCGCGCACACTGCAGATAATTGGCGCTGCGGCGGCCCGAGGACAGGATGAAATGTCCTTCAAGCAGGGCCCCTGCCGCCCTGAACTCCGCCAATACTTCCTCGTCGGTCATTTCCAGCTTCGTTTCCATTCGTCCCCGCCGGGCGCGCATTTCCAGGCGACTCGGCGGTCCTTCCAAGCATGGGCAGGCGCCCATGATCGCGCCCCTGCGCGCGAGCAGCGAGATAGGCGGACGATGGGGGCGTTGCAACAGCGAAGAAAATCTGCTCCTGCCCGCTTGAGGCAGGAAAAAACCATGCCTATAAGCCGCCGCAGACCGACCGGGCGGGGGAGACGTGTATGCGCGCGCCTTCGTTGCAGCGGCGCCAAGGGGTTACGGGGTAAGAAGACGCTTATGAAAATGGTGAAATCGCTCGTTCTCGCCGGGTTGCTGGCCTTTGCGCCGGCTGCGGCGTTGAACAGTCAGGCGTTCGCGCAGGACAATGCCGCGGCTGCGCCCGCTGCGGACAATGCTGCCGCGCCGTCCGATTCGAGCGCCAATGCGACGGCGCCCGCCGCGGCGGCTGCCGCTGCCCCCGCCGCCAAGGTGGCCGCGCCGCCCCGCATGAAGCCGACCAAAGGCATCGGCATGCCGCGCCCGGGCGAAATCACCCTGCAGGAACAGTTCAGCCCGACCGGCCACACCGCCCGCTGGCTGCACGACCAGATGCTGCTGCCGATCATCACCGTCATCTCGATCTTCGTTCTGATCCTGATGCTCTATGTGATGGTCCGCTTCCGCCGCGCCGCCAATCCGGTGCCGTCGAAGACCTCGCACAACACGCTGATCGAAGTGATCTGGACCGTGGTGCCGGTCGTCATCCTGCTCGTCATCGCCGTGCCGTCGATCGGCCTGCTCGCCGACCAGTACAAGCCCGCGCCCAAGGACGCGCTGACCGTCAAGGTCACCGGCTATCAATGGTATTGGGGCTATGAATATCCCGACAACGGCATCCCCGAATATGTGTCGAACCTGCTGCCCCGCGAAAAGGCCGAAGCCAATGGCGAGCCCTATCTGCTGGCGCCCGACAACCGCCTGGTTCTGCCGGTCGGCCGTCCTATCAAGCTGATCATCACCGGCGCCGACGTGATCCACAGCTTCGCCGTGCCCTCGCTCTGGGTGAAGATGGACGCCGTCCCCGGCCGTCTCAATGAGAAGAGCTTCTCGATCGAGAAGCCGGGCGTCTATTACGGCCAGTGTTCGGAACTGTGCGGCGCGCGCCACGGCTTCATGCCGATCGCGATCGAGGCGCTGCCGCCGGCGCAGTTCGACCAGTGGGTCCTCTCGCAGGGCGGCAAGCCCAAGGGCGCAGAGCCGGCGGCGACTGCCGCGGCTCCTGCCGCGCCCGCCGCTGCCCCCGCCGCCAAGCTTTGATGTAAGGGCAAGACGCCATGACAACCATAACCGCAGATCATCACGGCGATCATGCTCATGAGCATCATGACGCCGACCACAAGCCGGCCTTCTTCCAGCGCTGGTTCATGTCCACCAACCACAAGGACATCGGCACCCTCTACCTGATCTTCGCGATCATCGCCGGCATCATCGGCGGCGCGATCTCGGGTCTGATGCGCGCCGAACTGGCCGAACCGGGCATCCAATATCTTCAGGCCTGGGCGCAGTATAGCGACGGTCCGTCGGCCACGCTCGACCAGGCCTATCACCTGTGGAACGTGCTCATCACCGCGCACGGCCTTATCATGGTGTTCTTCATGGTCATGCCCGCGATGATCGGCGGCTTCGGCAACTGGTTCGTGCCGATCATGATCGGCGCGCCGGACATGGCCTTCCCGCGCATGAACAATATCAGCTTCTGGCTGCTGATCCCGGCCTTCACCCTGCTGCTCGGCTCGACCTTCGTGCCCGGCGGCACGGGCAACGGCGCGGGCACCGGCTGGACGGTCTATGCGCCGCTTTCCACCAGCGGTTCGGCGGGTCCGGCCGTGGACATGGCGATCCTGTCGCTCCACATCGCCGGCGCCAGCTCGATCCTGGGCGCGATCAACTTCATCACCACCATCCTCAACATGCGCGCGCCGGGCATGACCCTGCACAAGATGCCGCTGTTCGTCTGGTCGGTGCTGGTCACCGCCTTCCTGCTGCTGCTCGCGCTGCCGGTTCTCGCCGCCGCGATCACCATGCTGCTGACCGACCGTAATTTCGGCACCACTTTCTATGACGCCGCCGGCGGTGGCGATCCGGAACTGTACCAGCATCTCTTCTGGTTCTTCGGCCACCCCGAAGTGTACATCATGATTCTGCCGGGCTTCGGCATCGTCAGCCAGATCGTCTCGACCTTCAGCCGCAAGCCGGTGTTCGGCTATCTCGGCATGGCCTATGCCATGGTCGCGATCGGCGTGGTCGGCTTCGTCGTCTGGGCGCACCACATGTTCGTCACCGGCATGTCGGTGAACGTGAAGATGTATTTCACCGCTGCGACGATGGTGATCGCGGTGCCGACCGGCATCAAGATCTTCTCCTGGATCGCAACCATCTGGGGCGGCTCGATCAGCTTCAAGACCCCGATGGTCTGGGCACTCGGCTTCATCTTCCTCTTCACCGTGGGCGGCGTGACCGGCGTCGTGCTCGCCAATGGCGGCGTCGACGATGTGCTTCACGACACTTATTATGTCGTCGCGCACTTCCATTATGTGTTGTCGCTCGGCGCGGTGTTCGGCCTGTTCGCCGGCTTCTACTACTGGTTCCCGAAGATGTCGGGCCGCATGTACAACGAATTCCTCGGCCACCTGCATTTCTGGGTGTTCTTCGTGGGCGTGAACATGCTGTTCTTCCCGATGCACTTCCTGGGCCTGTCGGGCATGCCCCGCCGCTACCCCGACTATCCCGAAGCCTTCGCCTATTGGAACAAGGTTGCCAGCCACGGCTATGAAGTCATGGCCGCCGGCATGCTGATCTTCTTCGTGAACCTGGTCTGGTCGCTCGCGGCCGGCAAGAAGGCGGTCGGCAATCCCTGGGGTGAAGGCGCGACGACGCTGGAATGGACCCTGTCCAGCCCGCCGCCGTTCCACCAGTTCGAAACCCTGCCGGTCATCGACTGACGACCGGCCGAGACAAGGGCATCCCGAAAGGCGGGATGCCGGGGCGCGGCTCAGGCCGCGACCCCCGGATCAGCAGTCCCGGCGCATCTTGCGCCGGGCTGCCGCATGAGGAGCATATGGCAAGTTCGCCGTTCATGGCTGGGAGCGCGGCTCCCGTGATGCCCGCCCACTGGCGCGATTTCGTGGCACTCACCAAGCCGCGCGTGATGACCCTTGTGGTTTTCACCGGCCTGTGTGGATTGCTCGCCGCGCCGGGCCATATCCATCCGGTGCTGGCCTTCACCGCCATCCTCTGCATCGCGTTGGGCGCGGGCGCAGCTGCGACGCTCAACCAGTGGTATGAAGCCGATATCGACGCCAAGATGAAGCGGACGGCGAACCGGCCGCTGCCCGCCGGGCGCATGGATCGGCAGACGGCGCTGCATTTTGGCGTCGGCCTGTCCTTCTTCTCCGTGCTGCTGATGGGCATGGCGACCAACTGGCTCGCCGCCGCCATCCTGGCTGTCTCGATCCTTTTCTACGTCTTCATCTACACGATCTGGCTGAAGCCGCGCACGACGCAGAATATCGTCATTGGCGGCGCGGCCGGTGCCTTTCCGCCGGTCATCGGCTGGGCGGCGGTGACGGGTGACGTAGGCGCTTTGCCGATCGCGTTGTTCATGCTGACCTTCTTCTGGACGCCGCCGCATTTCTGGTCCTTGGCCCTGTTCGTGAAGACCGATTATGCCGCCGCCAATATCCCGATGCTGCCGGTCGTGTCCGGCGAAGTCGCGACGCGCCGGCAGATCTGGTTCTACACCGCGATCATGGCGGTCGCCGCGATGGCGCCCGTGCTGCTGCGGTTGACCGGGCTCGTCTATGGCGTGACCGCGCTGCTCGGCACCGCCCTGTTCGCGGTCTTTGCCTTCCAGGTCTTCCGCCGGCGCGAGACCGACCCGAGCCGGATGAAGCCGGAACGGCGGCTGTTCAAATATTCGATCCTCTATCTCTTCCTGCTGTTCGGAGCGGTGGTCGTCGACCGCTGGCTGATGGCATGACACCGGACGAGGAAGAACTGGTCCGCAGCCGGCAACGCTCGCGCGCGATCGTGACCGGCCTGCTGCTGGCGGCGCTGGTGATCCTCTTCTACGCGATCACCATCGCCAAGATCGGCGGGGGCCATTGATGGCCAGCCTGCCGCCTTCGCCATTCGATCGGGACCGCCGCAACCGCCGCACATTGATGGCGATGGCGATCGTCGGCCTGGCCATGCTGGGCCTCGGTTTCGCATCGGTCCCGCTCTACCGCATCTTCTGCGAACGCACGGGGTTCGGCGGCACGACCCAGCGCGCCGCCGCGGACGTCGATGTCAAGGTGGC
Organism: Sphingobium sp.; assembly: GCA_035278405.1. Classification (GTDB taxonomy): domain Bacteria; phylum Pseudomonadota; class Alphaproteobacteria; order Sphingomonadales; family Sphingomonadaceae; genus Sphingobium. The sequence continues at coordinate 17,472 of DATEJA010000321.1, forward strand.
GGTCGGCCACACCATGTCGATCCGTTTCGATTCCAACGTCCAGCCGGGCATGCCTTGGCAATTCTATCCCGAGCACAGAACCGATACGGTGACGGTGGGCGCGCGCGACATGGCGATCTTCATCGCCAAGAACATGTCCGACAAGCCGGTGACCGGCACGGCGAGCTTCAACGTGACGCCGCTGCAGGCGGGCGCCTATTTCACCAAGATCCAGTGCTTCTGTTTCACCCAGCAGACCTTGCAGCCAGGCGAGCAGGTGCGGATGCCGGTCATCTATTATGTCGATCCCAAGATCCTGACGGATCCCGACAACCGGGATACGCAGCAAATTACGCTGAGCTATACCTTCTATCCTGTTGAGCAGGACAAGAAGCCAAGCTAAGGCAACCACGATAACGCGAACGCGAACAGGGAAGAGCACGTCATGGCAGGTGCCAAGAACCACGATTATCATATTCTCCCGCCCAGCATCTGGCCGTTCTTC
>DATEJA010000322.1:0-59610 GCA_035278405.1 Sphingobium sp.
GTGCCGACCGGCGCGTTGGTGACCGGGCCGAGGACGGCGAGATCATCATAGATATTGTGATAGGCGGCGACATTGAAGCGCAGGCGGCGGTTGAACAGCTCGCTCTTCAGGCCGATTTCATAGCTGGTGACCTTTTCGGGCTTGAAACTGCCGAGCCGGTTGGTGCCGGTGATCGCCGGGTCCTGCGAGTTGAAGCCGCCCGAGCGATAGCCGGTCGCCGCGCGGGCGTAGACATTGATACCGCGCGCGACATCATAGCCGGCCATCAGGTTCCAGGTGAACTTGCTGAACTTGGCATGGCCCGCTTCGGGCGTGGGCGGCGGGGTCGCGCCATTCTGGAAGCGCACCATCGTCTTGTCGTCCCAGGTATAGCGGCCGCCGGCGGTCAGGCGGATGCCGCTGTCGCGCCCGCCCGGATAGAAGGTGAACTGGCCGTAGAGCGCGGTGCTTTCCGCCGACGCGGTGTAGTTGAGCCGCGCGCGCGTCTGCACCAGGCGATAGCGTGCGGGATTGGCGGCGACGAAGGAGGGGCCGAGCGCGCCGAAATTGCCGAGGAAAATACTGTTGGTGTCGAGCACGAAGCCGCTGTTCTGGAAGCCGTTTTCCGACCCCTTTTCCCAGAAGTAGAAGCCGCCCACGACCCAGTCGAGGCTGTGGCTGTCGCCGGAAATCTCGATTTCCTGGCTGAACTGCTTGTGGCGACGGCTGTTCTGGACGTCGAACAGATCCTGGCTGACCGTCGGCACCGGCGAGCCCGCGATGAAGGGGCGTGCGGCGGCCGGGATGGTCGGGATGAATTGCAGCAGCGACGCGGGCATGCCGTTGAACAAGGTCGCGTTGGTGAAGGCGGGACCCGAGAAGGCGCCGATGCCGTCCAGGTCGGTCACATTGTCGCTGTTCCAGAAGCGATAGCCGGTCGTGGACTTGACCTTGAAGGCGCCGAAGTCGTTCTGGACTTGCAGATTATGGCCCCAGGTCTTGTCGACCGCGTGGCTCAAGATATTGTTGCAGACCTGGTGATGATAGGTGCGCGACGGGACCGCCAGCGCGGCGCATTGCGGGTTGGCGAAGGTCGCGCCGGCAAGATATTGGGCGACCGGCGCCTGCTGCGTCACCACCACCTGCTGGCCGTCGACGGTGATCGGCGGGCGGGGCGTGCCGTCCGCGACGTTGGTGAGGATGAAGGGCAGCGGGGTGCCGCTGATCCGGGTCCAGTCGAACATATATTGGATGCTGCCGGTGCCGCCCAATTCGATGCGGGCGGCGGCGCGCAGCGCGTCCGACTTGCGCGCGCCGGGGTCCTTCGAATCGCGCGGCTGGAGGATATTGTCGATCAGCCCGTCACGTTCGCTGTGGGCGTAGGAGAAGCTGGTCGAAATGCCGGCGATCTCGCCCGGATCGACCGAGATCTTGCCGTTCCAGGCGTGGAAATTGCCATAGCCAGCCTCCGCCTTCAGCCGAAAGGTCGAGGACGGCGCGCGGGAGATGAAATGGACCGCGCCGCCGGTGGTGTTGCGGCCGAACAGCGTGCCCTGCGGGCCGCGCAGCACTTCGACGCGCTCGACATCCATGACGCTAAGGCCCATGGCGCCGCCGCGCGCGATATAGACGCCGTCGACATAAAGGCCGTTGGCGGCGTCGACGCCGAAGCTTTCGCTGCCGCCGTTGGAAATGCCGCGCATGGAGAAAACCGCCGCGCTGTTGCTGGTCGTGCCCTGGGTGATGACGACATTGGGGGCAAGACCGCTCAAGTCACGGCTGTCCTTGATGCCGAGCTGTTCGATCTTTTCCGAACCGATGGCGCTGATCGCGATCGGCACGACCTGAAGATTTTGCGCGCGCTTCTGCGCGGTGACGACGATTTCGTCGAGCCCCGGCTCTGCCGGCGCGGCGGGGGCGGCGGTCTGCGCCGTCGCCTGCCCGGCCAGCGCAAGGCCGCTCACGCTCAACAGCAGCGGCAGGGCGGCATATGCGTAGCTTTTCGACATCCTGTTACTCCCCATAACACTTCTTCTGTCCTTAGATTGGCTATATGCGTATTCAATGTCAATCATAAATCCGCATATGATGGCGGGTAAGCCTCGCCCGCCGCGATATCGGCATAGAATGAGGTGCGAAATTCCGCTCTGGCCGGCTCCCGTCAGGATGGCATGTAGAGTTGAGCCGCTTTCCCGCCGTCGACGGGCAGCGCGGTGCCGGTGATGTAGCTGGCCGCGTCCGACAGCATGAAGGCGATCGCCTGCGCCAGTTCTTCGGGCCGGCCGCCGCGCCGCATCGGGATGGCGTCGGTGGTGCGGGCGGCGACGTCCGGGGCGCGGGCGGTGAACTCCTCGGTCCCGGCGGTCTGCACCTGGCCCGGGATGATCGCGTTGACGCGGATGCCCAGCGCCGCGCCCTCCATCGCGGCGACGGCGGTGAAGTGGATGAGGGCGGCCTTCGACGCGGAATAGCTTGCCATGTTGACGGCGGCGCGGATGCCGCAGGTGGAGGCGATGTTGACGATCGCGCCCCTGCCGGCGGCGGCCATGACCTTCATCGCCGCCTTGGTGCTGACGAACACGGCGTCGGCATTGACCGCGAAATCCTTGCGCCAATGGTCGAGCGTCAGCCGGGCGATCGGCGCATAATGGGTCGACATCGCATTGTTCACCAGCATGTCGAGTCGGCCATATCGCTGCGCGACGCCGTCGATCATCGCGGTGAGGGCGGCATCGTCGGCGACGTCGAGGCGGATCGCTTCCACCTTGCCGCCTTCGGCCTCGATGCCGGTGCGGGCGCGGTCGAGCATTTCCTGGCGGCGGCCGCAGATCACCAGCTGCGCGCCGCGCCGGGCGAGGAGGGCGGCGGTGGCCAGGCCGATCCCGTCGCTGCCGCCGGTGATGATGGCGACCTGTCCTGCAAAATCCTGAGCCATGCTGTGATCTCTCCATGTTCGAAGGGCGCGCGCGAAGGGGGCGCGGCGTGTGAGACGGGAAAATTCTGCAAATCGCGGAATTTGTAAATTGAAAAATTCCGAATATGGCGGTGGCGCTGCTGTCGTGAGGGGCGGACGGGATGCCGAGTTGACCTGGTGAATGGCGCGAAACCGACTGTTTCATGCGGCTTTTCTGCGTGAAATCCGCCGCCTTTCGCGGGCTCGGCAATATGCGGAAAAAAATTATGGTTGAATTACGCGAATAGCGGAATAGACTTCAGCCCAACCCGGAAGCGGAAAACGAATCGAGGAAGTGGGATGTCGGGATCGGAGATGAGCAGGGTCGATCCCGTTTTCGCGGCCGTGACCGCGCCGGGCAGCCCGTTCGAGATCGGCGAGCGCGACGGGGTGCGCTTCTTCGTCACGGCGCCGTCGGACCTCAACCAGCTGGTCGAAGGCGCGCGGCGCTTCGGCGACCAGATCTGCGTCGTCGACTTTGACGGGCCGCAGGGCGAGCGGCGGCTGAGCTATGCCGAAATTTTCGCGTGGCGCGACCGGCTGGCCGCGCATCTCGACATCAAGCGCGGCGACCGGGTGGCGATCTGCATGCGCAACCGGGCGGAATGGCTGGTGGCTTTCCTGGCCGTGATCAAGGCCGGGGGCATTGCCGCGGTGCTGAACAGCCGGGGATCGCCCGCCGAACTGGCGGCCATGATCGCGGAAGTGACGCCGGCGCTGGTGCTGGCCGACACGGAACGGGCCGCGCTGGTGCGGGACGGCGGCCATGCCGGGCGGCTGCTGGACGTGACGCGGCCGCTGCCCGAAGGCGGCGCCTTGCCGGAGGATCATGCGGCGCAGGCCGACGATCCCTGCGCGATCCTGTTCACATCGGGCACGACCGGGCGGGTCAAGGGCGCGGTGCTGTCGCATCGCAGCCTCATCACCGGGCTGCTGGGCACGCAGCTGACCGGGGCGATGGTGCTGCACAATATGGCGCGAGAGCTGGGCGCGCCGGTCGACGCGATCATGGCGCAGGTGCCGCCCCAGGCAATCCTGCTGGTCTATCCGCTCTTCCATATTTCGGGGCTAGGCGCGGGATTCCTGGCGCCGATGCTGTCGGGCGCGAAGATCGTCATCATGCGCCGCTGGGACGCGGAGGAGGCGGTGCGACTGATCGGGCGCGAGCAGGTGACGCAGCTGTCGGGCGTGCCGACCATGTTGTGGGACATGGTGCATCGGGCGCAGGACAGGGCCGCTGACCTCGCATCCTTGCGCAATATCGGATCGGGCGGGCAGGCGCTGCCGCTCAACCTGCTGGAGGCGGTGCGCCGGCTTTGCCCGCAGGCGCAGATCGGCGTCGGCTATGGCATGACCGAGACGTCGGGCGCGATCGCGCAGGCGGTGGGCGCGGATTTTCTGGCGAGCCGGGCTTCGGCGGGGCGGGTGCTGCCGCTGGTCGACCTGCGGATCGAGGGCGCGGACGGGCGCGCCCTGGGCACGGGCGAAAGCGGCGAGATCGTCGTGCGCAGCGCCATGGTGATGAACGGCTATTGGAACCGGCCGGAGGATACGGCCCGCGCCTTCACGGCGGACGGTTGGCTGCGCACCGGCGACATCGGCTATGTCGATGCGCAGGGCTATATCTTCATCGTCGACCGGGCCAAGGACATGGTCATTTCCGGCGGCGAGAATATCTATTGCGCCGAGGTCGAGCGGGTGCTGAGCGAGATGCCGCAGATCACCGAATGTGCGACCTTCGGCATCTCCGACGACCGGCTGGGCGAAGCGCTGGTCGCGGTCGTGCAGGCGCAGGGGCTGGAGGAGCGCGCCGTCATCGACTGGGTGGCCGAGCGGCTGGCCCGCTACAAGGCGCCCGCGCGCGTCGCTTTTTCGCGCGGGCCGCTGCCGCGCAACCATGTCCACAAGATCGACAAGATCGCGCTGCGTGCGCTGTGGCCGCAGTTGGCCGAAAATCACTGACAGGAGCGTTTTGCCATGGGGTTTCCCAGGGACATCAAGATCATCGACTGCATGCTGGGGATTCCGGAAGCGGAGGACCGTTCGGCATGGTTCGACCCCTTCCGCCCGCTGATCAAGGACCAGCAGACGCTGCAGCAGTTCGCGATGCCGGCGCAATATATGTTCAAGGATATTCCGCAGACCGGCAAGGTCGACGATTTCGTCAGCTGGACCGTCGAGCAGATGGACCGGCACAATATCGACAAGGCGCTGGTCGGCTGGAACGACAATGCGACTTCCTATCGCGCCAAGGAAATGTTCGGCGACCGTTTCTTCTTCGACCTGCCCTGCGATCCCAATCGCGGCATGGAGGAAGTGCGGCGGATCAAGCGCATCCATGCCGAGGTCGGACTGTCGGCGATCAGCGTGTTCCCGGCGGGGACTTTGCCGCAGGTGGCGATCAACCATAAATATATGTTCCCGCTCTATGCCTGCGCGGCGGAACTAGGGCTGCCGGTATTGCTCAATGCCGGGATTCCGGGGCCGCGCATCCCGATGGAGACGCAGAAGGTCGAGCATCTGGACGAGGTCTGCTGGTTCTTCCCGGACCTGAAGATCGTGATGCGGCATGGCGCGGAGCCGTGGGAGGCGCTGGCGGTCAAGCTGATGCTGAAATGGCCGAACCTCTATTATTCGACCAGCGCCTTCGCGCCCAAACATTATCCCAAGGCGATCATCGACTATGCCAATACGCGCGGCGCCGACAAGATCATCTATGCGGGCTATTTCCCGATGGGGCTGAGTTTGGATCGCATCTTCAGCGACATGGAAAATGTGCCGTTCAAGGCCGAGGTCTGGCCCAAATTCCTGCGCGAAAATGCCATCAAGGTCTTTGGCCTTTAGAGCATGATCCGATCAGGCTGAATCGTGCCATGCTCTATTATTTGGTTGCCGCATTTTCCAAGTCAGCAGGTGGTGCCACCTGCTTTGAAAATGCTCTAAAATATTCGACGGAGAATTTTCATGCATAATCCGCAAGCCGCGACCGACGCGCGCACCGCGCCTGTTGCCGTGTGGCAGATATTGGAGAAGCTGAAAGGGCAGGAACTGCTCGACTGGCGGCTTGCCGATGTGACCGATCGCGCCTCGATCGAGGAGCGCAATCTGGATATCGGCATCCCGTTCGGCTGGTATCCGCTGCTGCTGTCGTCCGACCTTGCGGTGGGCGAGGTCAAGCCGCTGCGCTATTTCTCCAAGGACCTGGCGATCTGGCGCGGCGAGGATGGGCAGGTGCGGATGCTGGACGCCTATTGCAAGCATCTGGGCGCGCATATGGGCCATGGCGGCAAGGTGCACGGCAATCTGCTGGAATGTCCGTTCCACGCCTGGCGCTATGACGGCGACGAGGCGGCGGTGAAGGATATTCCCTATGCCCGCGTCATTCCGCCGCAAGTGAAGCGAAAATGCACGCGCAACTACCATATCACCGAAGCCAATCGCTGGATCTGGGCCTGGTATCACCCGGAAGACGCCGCGCCGCTGTTCGAAGTCGCGGTGCTGCCCGAGGCGAGCGATCCCGACTGGACCGACTATGAGATTCATGAATGGAATGTCTGGGGTTCGATCCAGAACATGGCCGAAAATGGCGTGGACGTGGCGCATTTCCGCTTCATCCATGGCACGGCCAATGTGCCGCTGGGCGAGCTGCGCTGGGGCGACTGGGGTCGCGGCGCGGATGTTAAGGCGAAGATGGGCACGCCCTGGGGCGAGGTCGACGGCCTCATCAGCTATGACACGATGGGACCGGGGCAGAGCTGGACGCGCTTCACCGGCATTTCGGAGACGCTGCTGGTGGCCTGCCTGGCGCCGGTCGAGCTGGACCATGTCCATGTCCGCTTCTGCTTCACCCAGCCCAAGGCGCAGGCCGAAGGGGAGCGAGCCGGCGTAGCGCGGGCGATCATCCGCGACATCTGCAAGCAGTTCGACCAGGACAAGGTGGTGTGGGATCGGCAGAAGTTCGAGCCCAATCCGATCATCTGCGATGGCGATGGGCCGATTCCGCAATTTCGGAAATATTATCAGCGTTATTATGTCGGTGGGTCAGCCGAATAGGACGCCGTGCTCCTGCGAAGGCCGGAGCCCAGTTCGGACGGCGCGTGGATGAGGTGAGGGCGGAACTGGGTTCCTGCCTGCGCAGGAACATGGCGGGAAAGAGACGAGAGCATGGACGTGACACGTCGGGAAAGTATCGCAGGAGCGGGCGCGGCCGCGTTGATGGGCATGGCGGGCGCCGCTAAGGCTGCGGTGCGGAGCGACCCCCTCGATACCCACGACGCCATGGGCCTGGCAGACCTGGTGCGCCGCCGCCAGGTCTCCCCAACCGAACTGCTCGACGCCGCGATCGCGCGCGCCGAGGCGGTCAACCCGCGCTTCAATTTCCTTGCGCAGCGCCATTATGATTATGGCCGCGCCGCCATTGCCAGGGGCTTGCCGCAGGGGCCGTTCCGGGGCGTGCCGTGGCTGCTGAAGGACCTCAACACCTATATCGCCGGGCTGCCGACCGAAAATGGCAGCCGCTTCTTCAGGGGTTACAAGCCCGCAGTCACGTCGGAGCTGGTGCGGCGGATCGAGGCTGCGGGGTTCGTCATCTTCGGCAAGACGACGGTGCCCGAACTGGGCCTGACCGGCACGACCGAGAACAAGCTGACCGGCGACACGCGCAACCCGTGGAACCCCAAGCATATCACCGGCGGATCGTCGGGCGGCGCGGCGGCGGCGGTGGCGGCGGGCGTCTTGCCGGCGGCGCATGCGACCGACGGCGGCGGATCGATCCGGATTCCGGCGTCCTGCTGCGGGCTGTTCGGGCTGAAACCGAGCCGGGGCCGGGTGCCGATGGGGCCGCCGCGCACCGAAGGCTGGGGTGGGCTGTCGGTGCATCATGCCATCACCCGGAGCGTGCGCGATTCCGCCGCGATCCTGGACGCGACACAGGGGCCGGAGCCGGGCAGCCGCTATGCCGCGCCGATCCCGGCGGAGACTTTCCTGGCGCAGGTCGGCAAGGCGCCCGGGCGGCTGCGGATCGCGCTGATGCTGGACGCGCCGGCGGGATCGCCGGTCGATCCCGAATGTGTCGAGGCCGCGCGTCGGGCGGCGCGCCTGTGCGAAACGCTCGGCCATCATGTCGAGGAAGCCGCGCCCAAGCTGGACATCGCCGCCATGGGCGCGGCGAGTTTCGTGCTGATCGGATCGTCGGTGGCCGCCGACATGCTGGATCGCGCCAAGGCGACCGGCGTGCCGATCGGCCCCGATGTGCTGGAGCCGATCACGCTCGGCTTTGTCGGCTATGGGCAGAAGGCGAGCGGCATGGACTTCGCGCGGGCGAACAACACGCTGCAGACGGCGGCGATCACCATGGCGCAGTTCATGGCGCGTTATGATCTGATCCTGTCGCCCACGCTGGCGGCGCCGCCGCTGGAGTTGGGCCGGATCAACCTGTCGCCCGACACGGATTTCGCCCATTGGGGCGAGCGGACGGCGGCTTTTTCGCCCTTCACCCAGATCGCGAACATGACGGGGCAGCCGGCCATGTCGGTGCCGCTCGCCATGGCGCGGAACGGGCTGCCGATCGGGGTGATGTTCATGGGCCGCTATGGCGATGAGGCGACCCTGTTCCGGCTTGGCGCGCAATTGGAAAAGGCCGCGCCGTGGCAGGACCGGCGCCCGGCGCTCCAGGGAGAGATGTGATGCGAGGATTGGCGGGAAAAGCGGGCATCGTCGCGGGCGGCGGGCGCGGCATCGGCGCGGCGACGGCGCGGCGGCTGGCGGCCGAGGGCGCCAGCGTCGTGATCGGCGACATCATGGGCGAATGGGCGAGCGAGACCGCCCATGCCATCCGCGAGGCGGGTGGCCGGGCGATCGGCGTGCCGCTGGACGGGACCAAGGCCGCGTCGCAATCCGCGATCGTCGAGGCGGCGCTGGCGGAGTTCGGGCGGCTCGACTTCTATCATAGCAACCTGGCGGGTGGCACCGAGGGTGACATCGACGTGCTGAACTGCAGCGAGGAGGTGCTGGACCGTTCCTTCGCGATCAATGCGAAAAGCCATTTCCTGGCGACGCAGGCGGCGCTGCCGGTGCTGATCGAGCGCGGCGGCGGGGCGATGATCTACACTTCCTCGGGCGCGGCGATTTCGGGCAATCCGTTGCAGGTCGCCTATCCGATGACGAAGAACGCGCTGCACGCGCTGGTGCGCCATGTCGCGCGCAAGTTCGGGAAACAGGGCATCCGCGCCAACGGCATCTGCCCCGGCGTGGTGTTGACCGAAGCGGTGGCGCAGCATCTGACCGAGGAGTATGTCCAGTCGATGCTCGCCAGCCTGCCGCATCGGCGCCTGGGCCAGCCCGACGATATTGCGGGCGCGGTCGCCTTCCTCGCATCCGACGATGGCGAATGGGTCAATGGGCAGCTGTGGCACGTCAATGGCGGCTCGCTGCTGCGGGATTGAGGGGGATGAAGGCTTCCAATCCCTGGGTCGTATTGGCGACGCTGCTGGCGATCTACATCGTCAACTATGCCGACCGCTATCTGATCACCGGGCTGATCGGGCCGATCAAGGCCGAGTTCGGCATGGGCGACGCGATGGTCGGCATGTTGATGGGGCCGGCCTTCGTATTGCTCTATGTGGTGCTGGGCGTGCCCTTCGCGCGCCTGGCCGACCGGACGTCGCGGGTGCGGATCATCGCCGCGGGCTGCGTGCTGTGGAGCGGGGCGACTGTGGCGACCGGGCTGGCGCAGGGGCCGCTTGGCTTGACGCTGGCGCGGATCGCGGTGGGAGTGGGGGAGGCGGCCTTTGTCGCGCCGGCCTATTCGCTGCTGTCGGATTATTTCCGGGCGGAACGGCGGGGGTTGGCCTTCGCCATATTGGGCCTGGCCGCCTATGTCGGGCAGATTGCGGGACAGGCGGGCGGGCCGGCGATCGCGGCGCATCATGACTGGCGCATGGCCTTTTACAGCATCGGCGCGCTGGGCGTGCTGCTGGGGCTGGGCGCGCTGCTGCTGATCCGGGAGACGCGGCGGGGCGGAGGCGTGGAGCCGGTCGAGGTCATGCCCTTCGGCCTGCTGGTGCGGTGCCTGATCCGCTCGTCGGCCTATATCGGCATGATGCTGGGCTTTGGCCTGGGCGCGCTGTCGGGCGTTGCCTTCGGCTATTGGGGGCCGGAATTGTTCACCCGCAGCTTCGATCTCGACCCGGTGGTGGTGAAATCTTCCTTTGCGCTCAACTTCGGGTTGTCGGGACTGGTGGGGATGCTGCTGTTCGGCGCGCTGTCGGACCGGATGGCGCGGCGGAGCATGGCCTGGCCTTCGCGCCTGTCGGCGCTGGCGCTGGGCGCGGCGACCTGCGCGATATTGCTGGCGACCTGGGCGGGGAGTTTCGACCTCGCTTTGCTCGCGGCGGTGCCGGCGGGGCTGCTGGGCGGCGGCTGGTCGGTGGGGTTCCTCGCCTCGCTGCAATATATGCTGCCCGCGCGTATCCGGGCGGCGTCGACCGCGCTGTTCCTGGCGGTGACGACGCTGCTCGGCTTCTTTGTCGGGCCCTGGGCGACGGGCGGGCTCAGCCAGATGATGGGCGATGACGCGGCATCGCTGCGCATCGCGCTCAGCCTCGTCATCCCCTTCGGCTTCCTGTCGGCGCTGCTGGGCTGGCTGGCCGCCGGGCGGGTCGAGCGGGATCGGGCGATGCTGCATGATGCGCTTTCCGTTCGACCTGCCGATCCTTTGCTGGCAAGACCGGCGGCGGAAAGGGGTTAGGCCGGGCCTATGAGTGAGACGTTCGCCTTTGACGAGACGGACCGCAAGATCGTCGAATATCTGCGGCATAATGGCCGGGCGACCAACCAGCAGATCGCCGAGACGCTGGGCCTGATCGCGTCGACCGTGTCCACGCGCATCCGGCGGATGGAGGATGCGGGCATGTTGCGGGTGGTCGCCGTGTCCGACTTTGCCGTCCATGGCTATCATGTGCTCATCCATGTGGCGGTCGAAGTCAGCGGGCGGCCCGCGCTGGAGGTCGCCGAAGAACTGGCGGCCTTCCGCGAAGTCTTCGCCGCGCATCTGGTGACGGGACGTTATGAGATCAGCCTGCTCCTCACGCTGCGCGACATGGATGAACTGACCCCGCTCGTCAGCGGCAAATTGTCGCAGGTGCCAGGCGTGCGGTCGATGGTGCCGGCGATTGGGCTCGACATCGTCAAATATGGGCTCGACACGGCGCCGATCGACAGCAGGAGGCTGGCATGAACAGGCCGGACCTCGATGAGCTGGACCACCAGATCATCGACATCCTCGCGCAGGACGCGCGCGTGTCCAATCGCAAGATCGCGAGCGACCTGGGCGTCAATGAAGGGACGATCCGGGGGCGGATCAAGCGGTTGCAGCAGGAACGGCTGATCGCCTTCACCGCGCTGACCGGGCTGAAACTGGAAAAGGCGACCAACATCGCCTTTGTCGCGGTGCAGGCCGATGTCGCCCACGCCCGCCAGATTGCGCGCGACATCGCCCATATCCCGACGGTGCAGTCGGTGATGACCGTGCTGGGGCCGTTCAACATCATGGCGACTTGCCTGTATGACGATCTCGACAATCTTCATGCGGTGACGTCGGGCCAGATCCTGACGATGACTGGCGTCTATCATGTCGAAACGTCGCTCGCGGTGCGGACGGTGAAGTTCAGCAACCGGGTGGTGCGGATTACCGCCAGCGCGGGCGAGATGGGATGAGTTTCCACATATTCGGAATTATGTGATATTAGAAATACGCAAATCGATGCTTGAAATCTGTTTGAGCATAGGATAGCAGAATCATACTGGCGATAAGGCGGCGCGGGACCAGCGCCGCTGTCGGTGACGGAGCGGATGTGCGGGAGCCTTGATCGGCCGAGCGTCCCTGTCCAGGCCATGCCTGCCGCGCGGCGCGCGCTCCCTCCCCGGATTTTGAGGGCGACCTGATATGGAATTCGCGTTTACAGACGAACAGCAGATGATCGCGGAGACGGCCCGCGCCTTCTTCACCGAACATGCGACGAGCGAGCGCACGCGCAAGGCGATGGCGAGCGATGGCATCGACCGGGCGTTGTGGGAGGGCTTTTGCCGGGAGCTGGCGCTGTCGGGCATCGGCGTGCCCGAGGAGGCCGGCGGCGCGGGCCTTGGCATGGTGGAACTGGCGATCATCGCCGAGGCGGCCGGCGCGCAGGTCGCGGCCCTGCCGATGCTGGGCAGCCTGGTGCAGGCGGCGCAGGCGATCGCGGCGGGCGGCAGCGCGGCGCAGCGGAGCGAATGGCTGCCCCGCCTGATTTCGGGCGAAAGCATCGCGGGCTATTGCCATGATGCGGCGCTGCGGGCGACCGGCGACCGGCTGACGGGCGGATCGCGCTTCGTGACGCATGGGGCGAGCGCCGACCTGTTCGTCGTCACCGACGGGCGCGCCCTGTGGATCGTTCGCGCCGACGCGCCGGGCGTCACCGTCAGCGCGCAGACCAGCATGGACCAGACCCGGCCCTTCGCCCATGTCGCGCTGGCCGACGCGCCGGGCGAGCGGCTGCCGCAGCCCGAAAAGGCGCTGGCGGCGGCGGATCGGGCGGCGTTCATCGTCGCGGCCGCCGAGGCGCTGGGCGGCGCGCAGGCCTGCCTCGACCGCACCGTCGACTATGCGAAGGAACGCGTCCAGTTCGGGCGGCCGATCGGGTCCTTCCAGGCCTACAAGCATCGCCTCGCCGACATGATGATCGAGATCGAGCAGGCGCGGTCGGCCGTCTATTGGGCGGCTTGCGCGGTCGACGAAGGGGCGGAGGAAGCGGCGCTGGCGCTGCATGCCGCCAAGAGCTTCGCCACCGACAGTTTCTTCCGCTGCGCCGGGGACATGATCCAGCTGCATGGCGGCATCGGCTTCACCTGGGAGCATGACGCGCATCTCTTCTTCAAGCGCGCGCGGTCGCTGCAGGCGATGCTGGGCAACAATAATGGGCATCGCGAGACGATCGCCACGATGATCCTGGGAGAAGCGGCATGAAATTGGGATTTTCTCCTGAGGATGAAGCGTTCCGCCAGGAATGTGCCGACTGGCTGAACGGCCAGATGGCGGGCGAATTTCGCGACATCAAGGGCATCACCAAGCTGACCGGCAGCCCGGAGCGGCGCAAGGAATGGGAGCAGCAGCTGGCCGCCCATCGCTGGTCCTGCATCGGCTGGCCCAGTGAATGGGGCGGGCGCGACGCGACGCTGGCGCAGCAGGTGATCTTCGCCGAGGAATATGCGCGCGCGGGCGTGCCGGGGCGGGTCAACCATATCGGCATCGAACTGGCGGGCCCCACCATCCTGACCTTCGGGACGCAGGAGCAGAAGCAGCGTTTCCTGCCCGGCATCGCGGCGGGCGAGACGATCTTCTGCCAGGGCTTTTCGGAGCCCAATGCCGGGTCGGACCTTGCCAGCGTGCGGACCAAGGCGCGGCTGGAGGGCGACGAATGGGTGGTCAACGGCCAGAAGATCTGGACCAGCCTTGCCCATATTTCCGACTGGATCTTCGTCGTCACCCGCACGCAGGAGGGGTCGCAGGGGCCCAAGGGCCTCACCTTCCTGATGATGCCGATCGACCAGCCGGGCATCGAGATACGCGGCATCCGCCAGATCAACGGCGACGCCGAGTTCAACGAGACTTTCTTCACCGATGCACGCTGCCCGGCGGACAGCCTGATCGGCGCGGTGGGGGATGGCTGGCGCATCGCGATGGGGCTGCTCGCCTTCGAACGGGGCGTGTCGACGCTGGGCCAGCAAATGGGTTTCCGCAACGAGCTGGACGAGATCATCGCGGCGGCCAGGGCCAATGGCGCGGCCCGTGATCCGCTGATCCGGCAGCGGATCGCCAAAGCGGAAATCGGCCTGCGGCTGATGCGCTATGGCGCGCTGCGGATGCTGTCGCAGACCGACCATAGCAAGATCGACGGCGCGGCGCTGACCTACAAGATCCAGTGGGCCAGCTGGCGCCGGAACCTGGGCGAACTGGCGATGGACGTGCTGGGGCAGGCGGGCGAGGTCAGCGACCATGCGGACTATGAATGGGACACGCTGCCCAATCTCTTCCTCTTCTCGCGCGCCGATACCATCTATGGCGGCACCAACCAGATCCAGCGCAACCTGATCGCCGAGCGGGGCCTGGGCCTGCCGCGCGAGCCGCGGGGGTGAGCGAGGAGGATGGCTTCGAACGGCTGAAGAAGCTGCCGCCGCGCGGGCATCATGCCTTGCTCGGCATCTACAATGTCGCGGACGGGCCGGGCTGGGCGGAACTGGCCTGCCCGTTCGCGCCCGCTTTCCTGATCGATGCCGAGGCCGAACTGGTGTCGTCGGGGCCAGTCATCTCGCTGATCGACGCGGCGGCGGGGGCGGCGATCATCGCGCGCACCCGGCAATGGCGGCCGATGGCGACGCTGGACCTGCGCGTCGATTATCTGCGCGCGGCGCGGGCGGGCAAGGCGCTGCATGCGCGGGCCAGCTGCCATCATCTGACGCGCAAGGTCGCCTTCACCCGATGCGAGGTGCATGACGGCGATCCGGCGGACCCGGTCGCCTTTGCCGTCGCCAGCTTCTTCTTCACGGACGGGTCATGATCGAGAGCGCGCCTTATGCGGGGATGCTGGGCATCCGGGCTTTTGCCGCCGAACCGGGCGCGGTGGGGCTGATGATGCCGGCCACGCCGGAGCTGGAGGGGCGACCGGGCTTCCTCTATGGCGGGGTGATCGCGAGCCTGCTGGAACTGGCGTGCCTGGAGGCGATCGCGCGGGACAGGGACCCGGGCGCGCCTCGGCCCAAGCCGATCAACATGAGCTTCGATTTCCTGCGCGGCGGATTGATGGTGGAAAGCTATGCGCAGGCGCGGCTGCGGCGGATCGGCCGGCGCGTGGCGAATGTGGATGCGGTCTGCTGGCAGGGAGACCGGGAGCGGCCGATCGCCAGCGGGCGGATGCATTTGTTGATGGGGTGAGGCTTTTTATAAGTTCGTCATTCCCCTGAGTTGTAGGTCCGTCATTCCCGCGAAGGCGCGAATCCATCTCCTGACGTTGCGCCAGGGAATTCTTATGGGAGATGGGTCCCCGCTTTCGCGGGGATGACGGGAAATATCAACGAATATAGCGCCCCCGGTAGGCGGCGAATTCGCGCTTGATCGCTTCCTCGTCCAAACCGAAGCGTTCCGTGCCATAATCATGCATCGGCCGCTGCTCGCGCTTGTTGCCGGCGAGGAATTCGGTCAGGACCGCCTCCACCCGATCGTCGATGGGGATGCCCATGCGGGCAAGGACGCGTTCGGCCTGGGCCAGGGGTTCGCGGGCGACTTCGCGATAGTCGATGTCGATGAAGCGATGCTCGCCGATCCGCTCGCGCGCGGCCTCGAAGCGGCGCATCCAGTCGACCAGGCGCGGGAACCAGAAGGCGCCAACCTCAGCGTCGCTGATCGTCGCGCTCAATTTGTAGAGCGCCGCCTGCATCGAGACATAGGAAGGCACGGTCTGCACCGGATCGCGATGGGTCATGATGAGCAGCGCGTCGGGGAAAGCCGACGCCGCCAGCTGCGTATAGGGCAGGTTGGACGGGCTTTTGAGGATCCATTTCTGGCCGCGCCGGCCCGGGTCCTGCCATTGCAGATATTGAAGGATCGTCTTCAGATCCTCATGACCCCTCGACTGGTCATAATCGTTCAGCCATTGGGCGAAGCTCGGCACGAAGGTCATCGCCTCTACCATGGTGCTGACGAACATCTGCCCCAGGATCAATATCTCCTCGTCGGGCGCGTCGGGATCGAGCGGGTGGATGGAGGCCAGCTCCGGCGCGAGTTGCAGCCAGCCGTCGATCATCGCCTGGGCATAGGCGCGGCGTTCGACCGGATGGCCACGCTCCTCGCCGGGGAAGGGGGCGAAATTCTGCGCCTCATACCAGCGGATGCCGGTCATGCCCGGCGCGCTCGCCAGCAGGCGCTGGAAAATGGTGCTGCCGGTGCGCGGCAGGCCCAGGATGATGCCGGCGACTTCGACCTTTTCGGCCAGGATTTCGGGGTGGCGCTTGATATCCTCGACCATGCGCAGGCGGCTGGTGAGCCCCTTGACGATCGCTTCGGTCTGCGCGGCGTGGCCGGCGGGGGTCAGCCGTCCCTCCCGGTTCGCGGCTTCGATGAAGCGGTCCATCGGTTCGAGGAACCAGAGATCGCCGAAATCGGACAGCTGCGCGCGCTGGCAGGCCAGTTCGATCAGCGTTTCGCGGTTCAAGGGGGGAGCGGTTTGCGTCTGCGGCTGGGTCGCCATGGTCATCCTCTGTTTCCTGAAATGTTCAGCCGGCGGTCTGGCCGCCATCGACGGCGAGCGCGGTGCCGGTGATGCGCTTCGCCTCCTGCGAGGCGAGGAAGGCGACGGCGTCGGCCACATCTTCCGGATCGCACAGCGCGCCATCGTCGAGCCAGGGCGCGGCGCGCATCACCATGGGCCAGTCGATCCCTTCGGTCGGCGCCTGCGCGACCATCGGCGTCTTGACCCCGGTCGGGCACACGGCGTTGACGCGCACGCCCTGTTTCGAGAATTCCAGCGCCAGCGCCTTGGTGAGGCCGATGACGCCATGTTTGGAGGCGGTATAGGCGGCGTTGAACGGCACGCCGACCAGGCCGGCGGCCGACGCCATGTTGACGATCGTCCCGCGCCGCTCGACCAGATGGGGCATGGCCGCGCGCGACAGGCGATAGACGCCGCCAAGGTTGATCGAGATGACCCGGTCCCAGCGGCCCTCGTCCAGATCGGCGAGGGCACCGAAATCCAGCACGCCCGCGATGTTGCAGAGAATGTCGAGGCCGCCATGCAGCGCCACGGCGCGATCGACGATGGCGCGGCAGGAGGTTTCGTCCGCGACGTCGAGGGCCATGGCCGTGGCCGAGGGGCCGATGGCGCGCGCGGCGGCCTCCACCCCTTCGACATTGCGGTCGCCGATGACGAGCCGCGCGCCTTCGCCCGCGAGTCGGTGCGCGACGGCGAGGCCGATGCCCGACGCCGCGCCGGTAACGATGGCGGATTGGCCGGAAAATCGCATGATCTTCTCCCTAGGCGGGTTCAGGGCGCCATCCAGTGGCCGCCATTGACGTCGAGCGCGGCGCCGCTGACCACGCGGGCATAATCGGAAATCATCATCAGCACGGCGCGGGCGCAATCCTCCTCCGGCGGGATGATGCCGATGGGGATGTCGGCGGTGATGGCGGCGACGACATCCTCGCGCCGCTGGCCGGCGTCGACCTGCGTGGCGATATGCTGTTCGACCGGCGCGCCGTGGATCCAGCCCATCCGGCATGTGTTCACCCGGATGCCGAAGCGGCCAAGATCGCTCGCCATATATTTGGTGAGCGTGTTGAGCGCGCCCTTGGCCACGGCATAGCCCATTTCCATGCCATGCTCCCCGCCGAAGGGGCGGACCGTCGCCATGGTCGACACATTCACCACCGCCCCGCCGTCGCGCAGATAGGGGATGCAGGCCTGCGTCAGCCGCAGCGCGCCCAGGCAATTGACGTCGAACGCCCGGCCGAGATCGGCGGCGTCGGCATTGGCGATGAAGCTCCAGTCGCCATGATAATAGGCGCTGTTGACCAGGCCATGGATGCGGCCGCCAAATTCGGCCGCCGCCTGTTCGGCGAGCGCGTGGCATTGCGCTTCGTCGGCGACGTCGCAGGCTATGGCGATGGCGCGGCCGCCTTGCGCGACGATGTCGGCGCGGACCTCCTCCAGAAAGTCGCGATTGCGCGCGGCGAGCGCGACGCTGGCGCCCTCACGCGCGGCGATCCGTGCCAGGGCCTGGCCCATGCCGGGGCCCACGCCGCTGACGATCACCACCTTGTCCTTGAGCAGCATCTCTCTCTCTTCCTCTCTGGCCCCTCGGACGGGGGCGTTGATCTCTTGCGCAGCTTTTATCGGCTTTTCCTATCTGCAATCAACAATGATATTGCAAGTTCGATGATATTTTGCGTAGTATGAAGGCAGATTTGATGATGGACGGCTGCCCGCCGCTCTGGCGGGGCCAGCCGGCGCATGCTACAAGTGCCGATCGAGAGGATGTGAATATGGCCAAGTCATCGGACTATCGTCTGGGTGAATTCGACTTTCCACGCGGCTGGTTCATGATCGGCGAGAGCGCCGAGGCGACCGCGACGCCCAGCGCGATCCGCTATTTCGGCCAGGATCTGGTGCTCTATCGCGGGGCGAGCGGCCAGCCCTATGTGGTCGAGGCCTATTGCCCGCATATGGGCGCGCATCTCGCCCGGAACACGACCAGCTATATCGTCCGCGACGGCGAGCAGGTGGAGGGCGAATCGATCCGCTGCCCCTTCCACGGCTGGCGCTATGGCCCCGACGGCCAGTGCAACCACATCCCCTATTCCGACTTCGTGCCCAAGGCGGCGAAGCTGAAGACCTTTCCGCTGATCGAGCGGGCGGGCATCCTGTGGATGTGGCATGATCCCGAAGGGCTGGAGCCCGATTTCGACCTGCCCGACTTCGGCGGCCATTGGGACCAGCCGGGCTGGGTCAACTGGAAGGTCGACTATATGGGCGACCTCGACATCCACCCGATCGAAGTCGTCGACAACATGGCCGACTATGGCCATTTCGTGCCGATCCACGGCGCGAAGGACTTCGTCTATTTCGCCAATGAGTTCAAGCAACATATCGTCCACCAATATTATGCGGCGGGGCACCGGACATTGGTGCAGAACCCGGACGATGTGCTGACGCTCGACACCTGGTACACCGGGCCCTCGATCCTCCAGTCGGAAATGGAGGGGACGTTCAACAGCTTCATCATGATCACCCACACGCCGATCGAGGATGGCAGGATCCGCGTCTGGCACGGGCTGATGGTGCAGGTGAATGACGGCGCCGCGCCCGTCACCGACGAACTGCGCGCCGCCGCGCTCGAATATCAGGAGGGCAGCCGGCTCGCCTTCGCGCAGGACGTGGAGATCTGGCAGAACAAGCGCGCCTGCCTCAACCCGCTGGTCGTTCCCAATGACGGGCCCTATGGCAAGGTGCGGCTCTGGTATCGGCAATTCTACAATCCGCGCGACAAGGCGCCCGAACTGCAGAAGCGGTCGAACGGCACCCATGTGACGCTCGACAAGCGCAAGTCCAGCGCGGCGGCCTGAAGGAGAGGATCGATGGCAAGAAGCGAACGTCCGGTGGCGGTCGTCACCGGCGCCAGCCGGGGCGCGGGCCGGGGCATAGCGGTGGCGCTGGGCGAGCGGGGCTATCGCGTTTATGTGACCGGGCGCACCGTGCGCGAGGGCGATGCGCTGCTGCCCGGCACGATCGGCGCCACGGCGGCCCAGGTCGATGCGGCGGGCGGCGAGGGCCGGGCGGTGCAGGTCGACCATGGCGACGAAGGTGCGATCGCCGCGCTGTTCGATCGGGTGGCGGAGGAAAGCGGACGGCTCGACATCCTCGTCAACAATGTCGCGGCGCTGCATGACGATCTGGTGAAGCCGGGCCCCTTCTGGGAGAAATCGACAGGGCTGGTCGACATATTGGATGTGGGCCTGCGCTCCCATTATCTGGCGAGCTGGCATGCGGCGCGCATCATGGTGCCGGCGGGCAACGGGCTGATCGCCTTCACCTCCTCCTTTGGGTCGGTCTGCTACATGCACGGGCCCGCCTATGGCGCGCAGAAGGCGGGCGTCGACAAGTTCGCCGCCGACATGGGCGTCGATTTTCGCGGCACCGGGGTCACCGCCATCGCGCTCTGGATGGGCCCGCTGCGGACCGAACGAAGCGCGCAGACGCTGTCGGAAAATCCCCAACAATATGAGAAATTCATGGCGGAGGCTGAAACGCCCGAGTTCAACGGGCGCGTGATCGCGGCGATCCATGATGATCCCAAGCGGGACGAGCTGAACGGGCAGACGCTGATCACCGCCGAGGTCGCGGCGCGTTATGGCATTACCGAGGCAGGCGGGCGAGTGCCGCCATCCTATCGGGCGATGCTGGGCGACCCGAGGGTGGCGCATCCGGCGATCGTGGCGTGAGGGGGTGGAGACCGGCCATTTGTTGCCGTTAACCGTTGCGTGCTCCTGCCTTCGCAGGAGCGTGTAGCCCTTCAGTCACAACCTAGTCCGCACTTACATGAGGGTCCGCCCCTAACCCTTACAGCTCCACGTCCGACAAGATATGCCGGGCGTGGCCGGGGAAGACATAGTCCAGTTCCAGCACCAGCGCGTCGCCCAGCGGGCCGCCGACCAGCAGGTCGGTTTCGACGAAGAGCTGCACGCCGTTGCGGCCATAGGCGTGGCGATCGACCGAGGCGAAGGCGGGCGAGGCGTCGAGCCGCGCGTCGACCGAGGGATCGCCCGGGCGGGGGCGGTTGATGGTGATTTTCAGCCGGCCCTGGAAATAGGGGTCGCCCCCGGCGCGTTCCGCCAGGTCCAGCGCGATGCGCTCCAGCTCTTCGAGCGAGGTCAGCAGCAGGCCGACATGGAACATATATTCCGGGTCCTGCGCGGCGGCTGACGCGAGCGCCGCGACGGCGGGATGCTCGCGATCGGTGCCGACGCCCAGCGCCGCGCGCGCGGCCTGTTGCAAGGCCTTTTGCGCGGGCGGGACGGCGGACAGATAGACGATGCCGTCGCCCGCCGCGCGGTGCCGTTCATCGACGATGAAGCGGTAGAAGGTCGACCCGTCGGGCATCGGCAGCGCCTGGCTTTGCACCAGGCCGAGCAGGCCCAGCAGGCGCGCCGCCGCCGGGCCGTCGGAAGCTTCGGGATAATGGAGCGCGACGTGGCCGAGGCTCATCGCGCCCTTGCTCTCCGCCGCGCTGGGCATCAGCCCGCAAGTCCCGTGGGCGCGCCGGGCAGATAGGGGTGGTAATAGCCCGCCGCCCAGCCGCCATCGACGGCCAGTTCCGCGCCGCTCACATAGCTGGCTTCGTCGGAGCAGAGGAACAGGCTGGCGGCCGCGACTTCCTGAGGCTCGCCGATGCGCTGGAGCGGGACGCGGCCATAGCTGCCGTGCCGCTCGTCGCCCTGCTGGCCCTGCGGGTTGCCCATGACCGTGTCGACGCCGCCGGGATGCACCGAATTGACGCGCACGCCATGGGGCCCGAACTCCAGCGCGGCCGTCTTGGTCAGGCCGCGCACGGCCCATTTGGAACTGCTGTAGAGCCCCAGCGAATTGGCGCCGCGAAAACCGTCGATCGACGAGATGTTGACGATCGCCCCGCGTCCCGCCTGGCGCATGACGCGGCCGACATGCTTGAGGCCCAGCATCGGCCCCTTGACGTTGATCGACAGCACCCGGTCGATGTCGGCGGCCTGCAATTCCTCGAGCGTCGCGAAGGCGGCCACGCCGGCATTGTTCACCAGCGCGTCGATGCGCCCGTGCCGGGCCATGACGCTGTCGACCAGGGCGGCCCAATTCTGCTCATCCGCGACGTTGAGGCGCGCGAAGGAGGCGGTGTCGCCGATCGATGCGGCCAGCGCCTCGCCCTCCGCCTCCAGCACGTCGGCGACGATGACGATCGCGCCCTCCCGCGCGAACAGGCGGCATGTCGCCTCGCCCATGCCGCGCGCGCCGCCGGTGATGATCGCCACCTTGTCCTGCATCCGTCCCATATTCCTGGCCTTTGTCTGGTTGAGCGCCCGAAAGCTCTTTTCTCCTGCCTATCGGCCGCAGGGCTGGCACGCAAGCGCAGATTGATAAAATGCGTTGCATAAAGAGAAAATAATACGCAAAATAAGGCTGAAATTCATAATATGACCGATGATGCGTTTGATAAGGCCGAATCGGCCCCAGGAGAGATGCCATGCCTTCGACGCCCCATGATCCCTTCGCGCTCTATGATCCGGCGACCCTGGTCGCGTCCGATCCAGTGGAGATCGCGGCGCCCGCCATGCTGGTGTGGACGATATTGACCGACCTGCCGCGCTATGGCGAATGGAACCCCTTTTGCGTATGGGCGCAGTCCACGCTGGAAATGGGGGCGCCGGTCCATATGCGGCTGGTCGACTATGCCAATCCCGGCCGGCTGGCGCCCAATTGCGAGACGATCTGCGCCTTCGAGCCCGGCCGGCTGCTGTCCTGGGAACTGCCCGACAGCGAAGCCTGGCCCTATCCCGCCCGGCGCGACCAGATGATCGAGGAACTGGGGCCGGATCGCTGCCGCCATCAATCGACCGACGCTTTTCGGGGGCCCAACGGCATCCATGTCATGCGCTTCTGCGGCGAGTGGGTGCGGCGTGCCTTCAATGACACGGCCATTGCGCTCAAGCAGCGCGCCGAAGCGATGCACCGGGCGGGCTGAGGGGATCAGCGCTGCCGGGGGGCGAGGCCGTGCAGGAAGAGGCTGGCGGTTTCGCGCGAACAGGCGTCGCGCTGGGGCTCATCGGGCGGTTGGCGGACGGTCAGGAACCGGACCGCGAAGGTCGCGAGCAGATGGAAGGCGCGCACCGCGACCTCGTCGGGACGCGGCCAGCCATGGGCGGCGAGCAGCTGGTCGAGCGCGCGGCCGGCCACCGCCACGCGCATGTCATGGAAGCGCCGCGCGAGGTCGGGCAGCAGGTCGCTTTCCTGCATCAGGAGGCGGTGCAGCCGGATGGGGACGGGCGCGACATGCCAGTCGAGGATCTGCCGGGCGAGCTGGGCGACCGCCAGGTCGACGTCGGCGGCAGGGCCGGCATCGAACATGCAGAGCGAGGTCGCGAAAATCTCCCGCTCGATGACATGGCGCAGCAGGCCTTCCTTGCTGCCGAACTGGCGATAGATGGTGGCCTTGCTGGTGCGCGCGGCGGCGGCGATGCGGTCGATATTGGCGCCGACATAGCCATGGTCGAGAAATTCGGCCAAGGCCGCGTCGATCAGCCTTTGCAGCTTGTCGGGCGAGAGGCGAAGCGCGACGCCGCTGGCGATGACCGGCGGCGCGGCGGACTGGATCAGCGCGTCGGTCGCGGGGCCGTGCGGGTCGGTGTGGCGGGCATAGCCATGGAGGAACAGGTCGAGCGCGGTTTCGACGATCGCCCGGCGGTCCCTGGGCGGCGGCAGGGGGGTGCCCAGGAAATAGCGGCTGCCCTCGACCGCCAGGCCGCCGAAGCGGATCGCGGCGGAGAGCGGGTCGAACGGGGCGAGCTGGCCCTGCCGCATCAGCCCGTCCAGATAATCGGCCAGCCTGCGCGACAGGGCAAGGCGATGTTCGTGCAGTTCGTCGGCGAGTTCGGGCAGATGGTTGGCGGCGACGATGTTCGCGCGGAACAGGCCGAAATTGGTCGGATGGGCAAAGCCGTCGAACAGCCGCTGGCCGAAGAGCGACAGCGTCTCTTCCGGTGTGCCGCTCAACGCGACCGAAGCAAGGTTGGAGCGGCCCGCGTCCAGTTCCCCCCGCACGGCCGCTTCGAACAGCGCCATCTTGCCGGGAAATTGTTCGTAGATGCTCTGCTTGCTCATATGCGCGGTGGCGGCGATCAGGTCGACGCTGGTGCGTTCAAAGCCGGTTTCGAGAAAGACGGCGCTCGCCGCGCGCAGGATCTGCGCGCGGCTTTCCGCCAGTCTGGCTTCGGCATCGGGTCGACCGCTCTCGCTCATTGCGGGCAGCCTTAGCAACGAAACCGGAACGTACACAATGCCGTCATTTCCGCGCCGCCGGGGGCGCCGGCCTGGCCGATGGCGACATCGATCTTGTCGATCCGCCCGGTGAAGCGGCTGTCGCGCCCATAGTCGTCCGTCACTGGCGTGTCCGCATCGAAGCCGATGTCGAGCGTGTCGGTCATTTCCGGCAGCTTGGAAATGGTGCGGGCGATGCGGCCGCGCGCGACTTCCTGCCCGTTGGCCTCGATCCGCATCTCGCCCCCGGCATTGACGCCGCCGTCATAGCGGAAGTCGAATACCAGCAGCGTCTTGCCCGGCGCCAGCGGCTGCGCGGCGGCGACGCGCGACTGGTCGCCCGCTTGCTGCGACGCGGCCATCAGCGCCACCGGGCGGCCGTCCTTCAGGTAGAAGCTCCAGCCGCCGAACTTGCTGCCCAGCGCCAGCAGCGGGCCCTGCGCGCTCGCGGGAAGGTCGACATCGGCGGTGATGCGGAAGCCGCGCGTCAGCAGCGGGGCAGCGTTGACGACTGGCACGCTGATGCCCGCGCCCCAATAGAGATAATGGCGACGCTGGGGATGCTGCGCCTGCGCGGCGGTGAAGCGGGCGAGGGTGAGGCGGTCGTCGAGCGGGAAGACATTGTTGCGCTCCGCCTCCGCGCGGAACAGCGCCTGCATCGCCTTCAGGCGCTGCGGTTCGCGTGCGGCAAGGTCATGCGCCTGGGCGAAGTCGTGGGTGAGGTCGTAGAGTTCCCAGCCATAGTCGCTCGGCTTCTTCGACCCGTCACCCGGCTTCCACGGCGCGTTGACGGGCGTGGTGCTCGCGAGCCAGCCCTGATGATAGAGGGCGCGGTTGCCCATCATCTCGAAATATTGGGTGTCGTGCCGTTCGGGCGCCTTGGGCGCGTCGAAGCTGTAGGCGAAGCTCACCCCGTCGATCCGCTGCTGCGCCACGCCGTTGACGCTGTCGGGCGCCTTCACCCCGGCCGCTTCCAATATGGTCGGCATGATGTCGGTGACATGGGTGAATTGCGATCGCAGCCCGCGCGCCTTGATATGGTCGGGCCAGGACACGACCAGCCCGTTGCGCGTGCCGCCGAGGTGCGAGGCATATTGTTTGAACAGGCGGAAGGGCGCGTTGGTCGCCCAGGCCCAGCCATAGCCGAAATTGGAAACGGCGTCCGGCCCGCCGACCTTGTCGAGATTGGCGAGCAGCGTCCTTTCATCCTCGCGCATGCCGTTGGCGAAGGCGGCCATCGGGTTGGTGCCGCCATTGGGCCCGGCTTCGGCGGCGGCGCCATTGTCGCCTTCGATGAACAGGACGAGCGTGTTGCCGCTCTCTCCCATGCGGTCGAGTTCGTCGAGGATGCGGCCGATCTGCGCGTCCTGATAGGCGAGCATCCCGGCATAGGCCTCCATCATCCGCGCGTTGATGCGGCGAAGGTCGGGGCTGAGGTCCGCCCAGGCCTGGATGCCGTCGGGGCGCGGGGTGTTGACCGTGCCGCGCGGGATCATGCCCATCTTCAGCTGGCGCGCGTATGTTTCGGCGCGGACGGCGTCCCAGCCCTTGTCGAACTGGCCCCGGAACCTGGCGATCCAGTCGGCGGGCGCCTGCACCGGCGCATGGGCCGAGCCGGTGGCGTAATAGAGGAAGAAGGGCTTGTCGGGCGCGGCCGCCTTCTGATTGTGGATCCAGTGGATCGCCTCGTCCGCCAGCGCCTTGTCGAGCACGCCGTCGGTCAGGGTCGGGGCGGGCGCATTGTCGCGATAGAGGGCGGGGGTGAATTGGTTGGTTTCCGCCGCCATGAAACCGTAGAAATGCTCGAAGCCCAGCTCGGTGGGCCAGAGGTCGAAGGGGCCTGCGGGCGAGACATGGGCTTCGGGCGCGTTGTGATGCTTGCCCAGCATCGCGGTGTTGTAGCCGTTCTGGCGCAGGATCTCGGCCACGGTCGCCGCGCTTTTCGGCAGCAGATTGTTATAGCCGGGAAAGCCGGTCGAGAGATTGGCGACGATGCCGTTCCCCACCGCATGATGGTTGCGCCCGGTGAGCAGCGCCGCGCGCGTGGGCGAACACATGGCGGTCGTATGGAAGCGATTGTAGACCAGGCCGCGCGCCGCCAGCCGATCAAGATTGGGCGTCGGGATCGGCCCGCCGAAGGTGGAGGCGGCGCCGAAGCCGACATCGTCGGTCAGGATCAGGAGGACATTGGGCGCGCCCTGCGGCGCGGTGACGGGCTTGGGGAAAGCGGGCGTCGAGTCCGCATAGGTGTCGCCGATCGTGCCGGCGAAGGGCGGCGCGGCCGGCGGCAGCACGGTCTGCGCGGTGAGAGGCGCGGCGCTGGTCAGCAGCGCGGCGACGAACAGCTTCTTCATTTCAGGACAACCTCAACCTTGCGGATCGCGCCGTCAAAGGCGCGGCCCTGGGGATAATCGATGACGGTGGCGCCGCTGTCGTCGCCGATGTCGAATGTTTCGCCGAGGCCCGCGGGGATCAGGATGGTGCGGTCGATCCGGCCCCGCGCCACCTCCTGGCCGTTGACGCTGATCCGCATCAGCCCGCCCCGGCCCAGGCCGCCGCCGTCATAGTCGAAATCATAGGCGATCCGCGCCGGACCGGCGGGGACGGCCGTGTCGGCGGCGATGTCATATTGGTGCGCGGGCTGCTGTGTCAGCGCCATATGGGCGGCGGGGCGGCCATCCTTCAGGTAGAAGCTCCAGCCACCGAATTTGCTGCCCTGCGCGACCAGCGCGCCATGGCCGCCGCCCGCCGGCACGTCGACATCGGCGACGATGCGGAAGGACCGGCCGCGAATCATCGGCGCCGCGCCTTCGGCCACGCTGATATCCTTGCCCCAATAGGTGAAGCTTTTGGCGCGCGGCGCGAAGGCGATCTTCGAGGAGGAGGAACGGTCGATCGTCTGTCGGTCGTCGAGCGGGAAGACCTGGTTCTTCTTCGCCTCTTGCGTCCAGAGCGCCTGCAATTCCTTCAGCTTGTCGGGATAGCGCGCGGCGAGGTTGTGGGCCTGGGCGAAGTCCTTGGTCAGGTCATAAAGTTCCCAGTCATAGGCGAGTGGAGAGCGGTCGGACGCGCCCATCTTCCACGGCACGCGCGCGGGCGTGGTGCTGGCCATCCAGCCCTGATGATAGATGGCGCGGGTGCCGATCATCTCGAAATATTGGGTGTCGTGCCGCTCGGGCGCCTTGGGCGCGTCGAAGCTGTAGGCGAAGCTGACGCCGTCGATCGGCTGCTGCGCCACGCCGTTGACGCTGGCGGGTGCCTTGACCCCCGCCGCCTCCAGCAGGGTCGGCATGATGTCGTTGACATGGGTGAATTGCGATCGGATGCCGCGCGCCTTGATATGGTCGGGCCAGGACAGGACGAGCCCGTTGCGCGTGCCGCCCAGGTGCGAGGCGATCTGCTTGGCCCAGGGGAAGGGGCCGTTGGTCGCCCAGGCCCAGCCGACCGGGAAATGGCCATAGCTGTCCTTGCCGCCCAGCTTGTCGGCCATGCTGGTCAGCCAGGCCATGTCCTCGCTCGCCCCATTGGCGAAGGTGCCCAGTTCATTGGTGCTGCCCTGCATCCCGCCCTCGGTCGACGCGCCATTGTCGCCTTCGATGAACAGCACCAGCGTGTTGCCGCTCTCGCCCATGCGGTCGAGTTCGTCGAGCAGCCGGCCGATCTGCGCGTCCTGATAGGCGAGCATGCCGGCATAGACTTCCATCATCCGGGCATAGACATGCTGCTGCTCGGGCGTGAGCCTGTCCCAGGCGGGAATGTCCTTGAGGCGCGGCGTTGCCCTGGTGCCGGCGGGCGCGATCTTCATCGCGATCTGGCGTTTGAGCGTTTCGGCGCGGACGGCGTCCCAGCCCTTGTCGAACTGGCCCCGGAACTTCGCGATCCAGTCGGCGGGCGCCTGGTGCGGCGCATGGGCGGTGCCGGGGGCATAATAGAGGAAGAAAGGCTTGTCGGGCGCGGCGGCCTTTTGGTTGTGGACATAGGCGATCGCTTCGTCCGCGAGATCGCGGTCGAGGATGTAGTCGGGGTCCTTGTCATATTTCTGCGGGGCCGGGCTGTTGCCGCGATAGAGTTTGGGCGTCCATTGTTCGGTATCGCCGCCGATGAAGCCGTAAAACTGCTCGAAGCCCATTCCGGTCGGCCATTGGTCGAAGGGGCCGGCGGCGGAGCCCTGCTGCATCGGGATATTGTGATGCTTGCCGAACATCGCGGTATTATAGCCATTCTGGCGCAGCACTTCGGCGATGGTCGCGGCGGACCTGGGGATCATCGACCAATAGCCGGGATAGCCGGTCGCGATGTCGCTCACCACCGCATTGCCGACCGCATGATGGTTGCGCCCGGTCAGCAGCGCGGCGCGCGTGGGGGAGCACATGGCGGTGGTGTGGAAGCGGTTGTAGACGAGCCCCCGCGCCGCCAGCCGATCCAGATGCGGCGTCGGCACCGGCCCGCCGAAGGTGGACGCGGAGCCGAAGCCGACATCGTCGGTCAGGATGAGCAGGATGTTGGGCGCGCCGGCGGGCGCGGTCACCGGCCTGGGGAAGGCCGGGACCGAATCGGCATAGGTCTCGCCGATCTTTCCCGTGAAGGACTCAGCGGGAAGCGGTAAGCTGGTCTGGGCGGCGACGGGCGTGGTGCCCGCCAGCAAAAGGCCCAGGAAAATGGTTCGGGATGGTCTTTTCGACATCGACCCTGTCTCCTCTCGATATGGCGACTTGTACGATATAGTTTCGTACAGTACAAGGAGGGGAGAAGCAGAAAGGGAGAGGCATGATGGAAGCGGTGCAGGTGCGCGGCGGCGTGGCGGTGATCACGGGCGCGGCGAGCGGGATCGGAACGGGACTGGCGCGCAAGGCGCTGGCGCTGGGCATGAAGCTGGTGATCGCCGATGTGCGGGCGGACCAGTTGGAGGCTTTTGCCGCGACGCTGGAGGGCGAGGTGCTGGCGGTGCCGACCGACGTGCGCGACCTGGCGGCGGTCGACGCGCTGGCGGAGGCGGCCTGGGCGCGCTTCGGCCAGGTCGACATGCTCTTCAACAATGCCGGGGTTATGGCGACCGGCTTCAGCTGGGAAATCGAGCCCGAACGCTGGCAGCGGTCGATGGCGGTCAATGTCGACGGCGTGCTGAACGGCGTCCGCGCCTTCGTGCCGCGCCTGCTGATGGCGGGGCGGCCGGCGCAGATCGTCAACACCGCCTCGGTCGGCGGCTTCCTGCCCGCGCCACTGATGGCGCCCTATTCGGTCAGCAAGGCGGCCGTGGTGGCGCTGACGGAATCGCTGCATTTCGAAATGCAGATGATCGGCGCGCCGCTCCGCGTTGCGCTGCTGGCGCCGGGGCCGGTCAAGAGCGGCATTTTCGACGATCCTTTCGGGCCGCAGGTCGATCCCGCCGCCAGTGCCTTTGTCGAGACGATGCGCACGATGCTGAGCGCCAATGGCCTGACGCCCGACGAATTTGCCGATCGCGTGTTCGATGGGCTGGCGCGCGGCGACTATTGGCTGTTCCCGCAGCCCGAGGCGATCGACCCGCTGTTCGATCGCCGCGCGGCCGCGATCCGCGATCGGACCACGCCGCAATTGCTGAACTTTTCGGAGCTTTGACCCGATGCGCTTTCTCGTCTCGCTGCTGCTTGCCAGCGCCGCCCTTCCCGCCGCCGCGCAGGAGGTGCCCTTTTCCGCCCCCGCCAATTTCACCGCCCATGGCAAGCTGTTCCAGGAACGGGTGACGCGGGTCGGCCAGACGCCTGTCTGGCAGCTGGAATTTCAGGGCATGAACATCGTCGTGGTCGAAGGGCGCGACGGGCTCATCATCCTCGACACCGGCATGAACCGCGATGTCGCCGGCTCTGCGCTCGCCAAGATCCGGGCGCAGATCTCGACCAAGCCGGTCAAGGCGATCGTCTACACCCATCATCATCCCGACCATGTGAATGGCGCGGGCGTCTTCGTCGATCCCGCCGATGTCGCCAGCGGCAAGGTGCCGATCTTCGCCGCCGCCAACTTCATCAAGGAACTGTCGGACGAGGGCATCGCCACCCTGCCGATCGTCGCGACGCGCGCGGCCTACATGTATGGCTTCAGCCTGACGGGCAAGGAGGCCGAGGATTTCCATGTCGGCTGCTGCGGCGGGCTGAACAAGCCGGGGAAGAACGAGTCCGCCTATATCCCGCCGACCCAGTTCGTGGAGCTGGACGGCGCGCGCGATGTCGAGATTGCGGGGGTGAAGCTGCATCTCTTCCACACCGGCGGGGAGGCGGCGTCGCACATCGCGGCCTGGCTGCCCGACTATAAGGTGCTGATCTCCGGCGACGAGGTGCAGGGGCCGACCTTCCCCAATCTTCATTCGATGCGCGGCACCAAGATGCGCGATGCCAATCGCTGGATCGGCGCGCTGCGGCGGATGCAGGTCTATGATGCCGACTGGATGGTGCCGATGCATGGGCCCGTCGTGGAAGGCGCGCCCAAGATCAAGGCGCTGCTCGCGCGCTATGAGGACGCCATTCAATATACCCATGACCAGACGATCCGCCTGATCAACAAGGGCGTCACCGAAACGGAACTGCCCGATGCGCTGGGACCATTGCCGCAATGGCTGCGGTCCGAACCCTATACGACCGAATATTATGGCAGCGCGGCCGATGCGGCGCGCAGCTATTATGTCGGCTATATCAGCTGGTTTTCGGGCGACGCGACCGATTTCGCGCCGACGCCGCGCGCCGAACGCGCCCGGCGCGAGGTGGCGATGATGGGCGGGCGCGCGAAGCTGCTCGACGCGGCGGAGCGCGCCCTCAAGGGTGGCGACGCGCAATGGGCGGCGGAATTGACGACGCTGCTGATCGCGATCGACCATCAGGATATGGCGGCGCGCCGGCTGAAGGCCGCCGCCTTCCGCACATTGGGCTATGCGAGTTACAACAGCAACCGGCGGGGTTTCTATCTGATGGGCGCGCTGGAGCTGGAGGGCAAGCTGAACCCGCAGGGGCTGACGGCGCGCTACATGAACCCGGACAATATCAAGAAGATGCCGGTGCCGCTGATGCTGGAACAGGTGCGCTATCGTGTCGATCCCCGGCGCGCGGGGGACCGGGACGTGCGCGTCGCGTTGCTGGTAGCGGGCGAGCGCGCGCCCTGGATCGTCGAATTGCGCAACAGCACGCTCAAGAGCCGCGCCGGAGAGGCGGCCGGGCTGCCCAGCGTGACGCTCGACCGCGCGACCTTGGGCGAACTGGTCGCCGGTGGCGCGACCGTCCCCGCGCTGGCCCAGGCGGGCGCGGTCAAGGGCGAGGGCGCGGCGCCGCTGGGGCAAATTTTCGACACGCTCGATCTTGCCGCCGCGCCGATCAGCCTGGTCGTGCGCTGACCGCCCGTCTTCTGTGCTCCGAATGTCACAATGCGCTGCATAAACGATTAATAGCTACGCATATAGCGATTGATATGCTGTTTTCATGTTGAAATAAGTGGCACCGGGCCGTAACATGCTCCCATCTTCCGCTCGCAAGAGTCGGGGCTGAGCAATGAGGCGCCGGTGCGCCGACCTAGGAGAGTGAATCTGATGAACGGCCTTGTGTCGCGGCATGCTCTTGCCGCCTGTCTGTTTGCCTGTGCCGCGCCCGCTTTCGCGCAGGGCGCGCCCGCCGAGCCGCAGCCGCAACCCGCCGCGCAGGAGGCGGAGGACGCCCCTTCCTACAGCCTGGAAGAGATCGTCGTCACCGCGCAGAAGCGGTCGGAATCGCTGCAGAAGACGCCGATTTCGATCATGGCGATGACCAGCGCCGACCTGGAGAAGAAGGGCATCGCCGACCTGACCGACCTGCGCTCGCAGGTCCCCGCGCTACAGGTCACGCCGCACCCCAACAGCGCGACCACCGCGCGCGTCTTCATCCGCGGCGTCGGCAATAATGACGACCAGATCACCGTCGATCCCAGCGTCGCCATCTATCTGGACGGCATCTATATCGCGCGCGGCCAGGGCCTGTCGGCCGAGATCGCCGAGGTCGAGCGGATCGAGGTGCTGCGCGGGCCGCAGGGGTCGCTCTATGGCCGCAACGCGACCGGCGGCGCGATCAACTATATCACGCGCGCGCCGACGCTGGGCGAATTCCACGCGAAGGAGACGCTGACCTACGGCAATTACAACCAGTTCCGCACGCGCACCCGCGTCAATGTGCCCATCGGCGACCGGCTGGCGGTGGAACTCGCCTATCTGCACAGCGATAAGGACGGCTTCATCAAGAACGCGGGCACCGGGGTCGCGCGCTGGGGCGACCAGCGGCGCGACGGCTACCGCGCGGCCGTGCTTTGGGAGCCGATCGACGGGCTGGAACTGCGCTACAGCTATGACCGATCGGACATCAAGGACACGCCGCCCTTCATCGCGGCCGTGCCCTTCTACCCCCGGGTCGCCGATCGGCCGACCGCTGGATCGCCCTTCGTGCGCGATCTGCACCGCAATGACGTGACGTCGCAGGGGCATAATTTCACCGCCAGCTGGGACGTGTCCGACAATCTCACGATCAAGTCGCTGACCGGCTATCGCAAATTGTCGAACAAGACCAACCAGAATTATCTGACCGGCGTCTTCGGGCCCTTCCCCCTGCTTCTGTCCCGCTTCGACCAGAAGCAGAAGCAGTTCAGCGAAGAATTCCAGCTGATCGGGTCGGCCTTCGACCGGCAGCTCGAATATGTGCTGGGCGCCTATTATTTCGACGAGAAGGGCGACAGCGCGGACAGCACCGACACCGCCGGCCGGCCTCGGCTCGATCGCCAGGCGACGATCCACAACCGCGCCTATGCGCTCTACGGCCAGGCGACCTGGCGGCCCGAATTCCTGCCCGGCCTCTATCTGACCGGCGGCCTGCGCTGGTCGCGCGACGAGCGCCATGCGACGTTGGACCAGACGCTGGTGCCGGCGGTCGGCGCGCCGATCGTGCGGCCGCGCGGCGTGGGCAACAACCGCTTCTCCAACGTCGCGCCCAGTTTCGTGATCGGCTATAATGTCACGCCCGACGTCAACATCTACGCCAAATATTCGAAGGGCTACAAGACCGGCGGCTATAATCTTCGCGCCAGCACCGTCCAGCGTTTCGATGAAGGGTTCGGACCCGAAACGCTCGATTCCTTCGAAGCGGGGATCAAGTCGACCTGGCTCGACGATCATCTGCGCCTGAACCTCACGGCCTTCCGCTCCAACTACAAGGATATCCAGACCAACGTCCAGAGCGATCCCACCAATGTCGCCATCACCGACGTCTTCAACGCCGGCAAGGCGCGGATCCAGGGCGTGGAAATGGAACTGATGGCAAAGCCCACGCGGGGCCTCACCTTCTCGCTCAACTACGCCTATCTCGACGCCAAATTCCAGGAGATCATCGACCCGGCGACCGGCGCCGACATCACCAGCGCCTATACCTTCGTCGAAGCGCCCAAGCATACGCTGACCGCGAGCCTGGAATATGTCTTCCCCGAAACGCCGATCGGCACCTTCACGGCGAATATCGACTGGTTCCAGCAGAGCAAGAAGTCGACGGCGACCGCCGACCCGCGCTATATCATCGGCGACTATGGCCTGCTGAACGCGCGACTGACGCTGTCGGACATTCCGGTGGGCTTTGGCAAATGGCGTCTGTCCGCCTTCGGCCGCAACCTGACCGACAAGGAATATTATGTCGCCCACTTCAACACGGGCGTGCCCGGCGCGATCTTCGGGGAACCGCGCACCTACGGGCTGGAACTGACCTTCGAATATTGAGGCGAAAAGGTCGGCCGCGCCCGGGCGTCCCCCGGGCGCGGCCGATCATCCCATCTGGCTGCGCGCGTAGCGGGCCGGTGGCGCCCCGACATGCCGGGCGAAGGCGACGCTGAAGGCGCTCGCCGACCCATATCCCACGCGATCGGCGACCTGGGCGATGTCGGCCCCTTCGCGGCGTAGCAGATCCTTGGCCATCGCCATCCGCCAGGCGAGCAGATATTCCATCGGCGCGACGCCCACGGCGCGGCTGAACCGTTCGAAAAAGGCCGATCGCGACAGGGCGGCGGTCTTCGCCATTTCGGCGATGGTCCAGCGCCGGGCGGGGCTTTCATGGATGGCGCGGATCGCCTGGGCCAGCCGGTCGTCCGCCAGCCCGCGCAGCAGGCCCGGCGGCGGCGCCGTCCCCGCCGTGGAGCGCAACGCTTCGATCAGCAGCACCTCCAGCAGCCGCGCCAGGATCATGTCGCGTGCGGGCCGCAACGCGCGCGCTTCCTCCGCGACGAGCTGCGCCAGGGTCGACAGCCGGGCCTCGCCGCGAATATGGACGAGCTGCGGCAGCAGCGACACCAGCATCGCGGCATCCGGCGATCCGAAGACGCAATAGCCGACCAGATATCGCACATCGGCCGGCCCCTCCTCCACGCCATGCCTGATTTCGCCATGCGGGAGGGTGAAGATCGGCGAATGGAGCATGTCCGGGTCGACCGACGCCAGGTCGGACATGGTGAAATCATCGCCCGAGGGGATCAGCGTGAAATCCCCTTCCCGCAGCAGGATCGGCGCATGGCCATCGACCGCCAGCCGGCCGCTTCCCTCCAGCGTCAGGCAATAGAAAGGCTGCCTGAACCCCGACCGCCGCGTACTCCACGGGCCCTTGCCGCTGACGATCTTCGACAGCGGCGCGCTCGGCTGGAGCAGGGCGACGGTTTCCGCCAGGGGGTCGATCACAACCGGACTCCTGCTAAAGAATCAAGGACTGTCGATTATAGATCGTCCGACCGCCCTCGTCTATCTCGGTAGCTGCGAACCGATGGGAGGCCGCCCGCAAGAACAGCAGCCCTCATCGTGGATGATCGTCAGATCCGGTCCTGGCAAAGGCGCGGCAAGCGCTGCGGGACCGATCGCGCCATGGGTTCCATCCATAAACAGCATGCCGACAAGGCAGGACGACAGGGGAGGATCAGATGAAGCAGACAATGCACGCCCGGACCATTCGGGCTTTCCTGATGGGTTGCAGCGCGCTGGCATCGGCGGGACTTGCCCGCCCGGCGCAGGCGCAGGATGGCGAGGCCGCGCCGGCCCCGGCGCCGGCGGTCAGCACGGGCGATATCATCGTCACCGCGCGCCGCACCGAGGAACGGTTGCAGGATGTTCCCGCGTCCCTCACCGTCTACAACCAGGCGGACCTGACCAAGCGCAACATCGCCGTCGCCACGGACCTGGCGACCTACACGCCGTCCTTGTCCGTCAACCAGCGCTATGGTCCGGAAAAGGCGTCCTTCAGTATTCGCGGCTTCAACCAGGACCTGTCCACCGCGCCGTCGACCGGCGTCTATTTCGCCGAAGTGGTCGGCGTGCGGGCGCAGGGGGGAACCACCGGCGGCAACACGGTGGGCGCGGGGTCCTTTACCGACCTTGCCAATGTGCAGGTGCTGAAAGGGCCGCAGGGCACGCTGTTCGGCCGCAACACGACCGGCGGCGCCATCCTGCTGACGCCGCAGAAGCCGACCGACAGGCTGGAAGGCTATGTCGAGGGCACCTATGGCAATTTCGACCAACAGCGGGTCGCGGCTGTCGTCAACCTGCCGCTGTCCGACACGTTCCGGATGAGGGCGACGGTCGAGCGCAACAGTCGCGACGGCTATATGATCAATCGATCGGGGGTCGGTGCCAGGGATTTCAACGACATCAACTATCTCTACGGCCGGCTCAGCATCGTCGGCGACCTGACGCCCAATCTCGAAAACTATCTGATCTTCCACTACAGCCATTCGGACACGCATGGCTATGCGTCGCGCATGGTCGGCTGCAACGTCAATGCGACCGGGCTGGCGCTGCTCCAGGCGACATCCTGCGCCGACCAGCTGGCCCGCCAGACCGCGCGCGGCGACAGCCTGTATGATGTGGAGACGCGGATCGCCAATCCCTTCATCCGGATCGACACCTGGCAGACCATCAACACCACCAAATGGCAGGCCGGCGACAATCTGACGATCAAGAACATCATGAGCTATGGCGAATATAAGGAATTCGACCATTTCGACGCGGGCAGCAGCAACTTCGTCGTCGCCAACGTCAACAACCAGGGCGGCTTCCGCGCGCGGAACATCAGCCCGGCCTTCCCCGACATCGTCATCCCCGCCGGCACCGCCTATGACCGGGTCGTGCTGGACGAGATCAGCCCGGGCGCGCCGGCGGGTGCCGAAAGCACCTTCATCGAAGAACTGCAAATCCAGGGCAAGACGTCGGACGAACGGCTGAACTACACGATCGGCGGCTATCTGGAATTCAGCCGGCCGCTCAGCTGGAACGCCAGTGCCACCGGCATCTTCCTGCGGTGCGATCGTCCGCGAGACCTGACCTGCACCAACCCGATACTGGCGGGCAGCGTCGGCGAAAGCCGCACCCGGTTCGCTTTCGACAATCACGGCATCTATGGCCAGGCGTCCTACAAGTTCACCGACCAGCTGACGCTGACCGCCGGGTTGCGGTGGACGTTCGACAAGATCGTCGCCAGCGACCGCACGACGCGCGTGTCGCTGTCCACCGCCGCCGGATCGTTCATCGATCCCCGGACGGGCGTGTCCATCCGGCGGACCTGCGCCGACACGGCGCGCTTCGCCAATATCGCCCGCACCGATCCGTCCGAATGTGAAAAGACCATCGCCAACACATCCGACGCGCCGACCTGGACGGTCGGGATCGATTACAAGCCATCGCCCGATTATCTGCTCTACGCCAAATATTCGCGCGGCTATCGTCAGGGCGGTATCAATTTCGCCTTCATCGGGCTGGAGACCTGGGACCCTGAAAAGCTCGATTCCTATGAGATCGGCGGCAAGGCCAGCTTCCGTGGCGCGGTCAGCGGCTATGTGAACGTCGCGGGCTTCTACAATAATCTCACCAACCAGCAGGTTGCCGCCTTGCTGGTCGCCACCCCCGAAGCGCAGGCGCGCGGCATCAACGCCGGCTCCTCGATCGTCAATGCCGGCAAGTCCCGGTCCTACGGCATCGAAGTCGACGCGTCCGCGCTGTTCTTCGACCAGTTGCGCCTGTCGGCCGGCTATACCTATCTCAACACCAGGATCGTGGAGGTCGCGACGGCGGCGGACCTTGCGCCCAGGCTGGTCGGCACCCCCTGGGCGTCGGTCACGCCGCGCGTGAAGGCGGGCAGCAGCTTTCTCGACAGTCCCAAGCACCGGCTGACGGTGACGGGCACCTATACTCTGCCGCTCGACAGCAGCGTGGGCGATGTGTCGATCGGCGCGACATGGGTCTATACGTCGAAATACATCACCAACGCCCTGGAACCCGAATATGTGAACGGCTTTCCGATGGGGATCACGCCGCCCAGCAATCTGGTCAACCTGAACCTGGACTGGAACCGGGTGGGCGGCTCGCCGATCGACCTCGCCTTGTTCGCCACCAATGTCACCAAAGCAAAGATCAAGTTGCCGAACCAGAATTCCTACACGGTCTCGGGTGTTGCCGAGGTAGGGATGAGCCCGCCGCGCATGTACGGCGTGCGCCTGCGCTACAGGTTCGGCGAATAGGAAGGCGGTGCGCGGCGGCCCCGTCTCCCCTGGGACGCCGCGCACCGCCGACCGTCAGGATGGCCCGGAACCAGGCCCGGAGCCGGGTTCGGTGCGGGCGAAGATGCGAATGGAAAGGCAGAAATGACAGAGCCGTCGAAACTGGAAGGAAAAGTCGCCATCATCACCGGAGCCGGGGGCAAGCCATCGGCCACCGGCGCGTTCGGCACGGGCAAGGCGATCGCGGTCCTGCTGGCGCGGCACGGCGCGAAGATCGTGGTCGTCGATCGCCACCAGGACCGCGCCGACGACACCCGGCACCTGATCGAGGAAGCGGGCGGAGAGGCGGTCAGCGTCGTCGCCAACCTCGCGACCGAGGCGGATTGCCAGATGATCGTGCAGCGGGCGCTCGCCACGTTCGGCCGGGTCGACATCCTGGTCAACAATGCCGCCGTCTCGCCGCTCAAGACCCTGACCGAAACCACGGCGGAGGAACTGCAGAACAGCATCACCGTGAACCTGGTCATCCCCTTCCTGCTGAGCAAGGCCGCGATCCCGGAGATGATCAAGGTCGGCGGCGGCGCGATCGTCAACATCTCGACGCTCGCGGCCATTCGCGGCGCCGCCGCGATGCCGGCCTATTCGGCGGCCAAGGCGGGGATGCACGGGCTCACCATCAGCACGGCGGCGGGCTATGGCGCGCAGGGCGTGCGGTGCAACGCGATCATCGTCGGCGCGCTCGACACGCCGCTGCGGCGCGCGACGATGCCGGGCGACTATGTCCCGCGCGTCGCCGCGCTGAACACGGAAGGCGATGCCTGGGACATCGCGCGCGCCGCGCTGTTCCTGGCGAGCGACGACGCTTCGCATGTGACCGGCGTCCTGCTGCCGGTGGACAGCGGCAACTCCATCCTCAGCCCCTGATCCTATCGAAGGGCAGATTTCAACAGGGGCGGCGAGCGGAGAGATTGAGCTGTGGAAGCGGTCAAAGATATGCGCACCGATGGAAAGCTGATGTGGAAGCGTCGTGGCCGGGTGGAAAGGGACAGGATACCGCCCGCCGCACGGCGCGCCGCGGCCGCCGCCTTTGCCGGCAGCTTCATCGAATTTTACGACTATTCCGTCTTCCACGTCCTGCTGGTCTATTTTTCGCCGCTCTTCTTTCCCGGCGCCAGCCATAATGGGTCGCTGCTCGCCGGGCTGGCGGTCTATGGCGTGGGCTTCATCGGCCGTCCGCTGGGCGGCATCCTGTTCGGGCGGATCGGCGATCTGCGCGGGCGCCGCGCGGCGCTGATGCTGACGATCGGCCTCATGGGCCTGTGCACCGCGCTGATCGGCCTGCTGCCGAGCCATGCGGCGATCGGGCTGGCCGCGCCCATCCTGCTCGTCATCCTGCGCTTCGGCCAGGGGCTGTCCGCCGGGTCGGAGATATTGGGATCGGTCACGCTGGTCATCGAAACGGCGCCGCCCTCGCGCCGGGGCTTCCTGGCTTCGATGACGCCGCTCGGCGTCGCGTCGGGCGCGCTGTTCGGCACCGGCGTCGCCGCGCTGGCGAGCCTGTCGCTCTCGGCGGCGGACATGAGCCGCTATGGCTGGCGGATCGCTTTCCTGCTTGTCATCCCGCTCACCCTGATCGCCTTCCTGCTGCGCCGGCGGGTGGAGGACTCCCCCGAGTTCGAGGCTTTGGCGCGCAGCCATCACAAGGTAAAGGCCCCCCTGCGCGAGGCGGTGGTGCCCAACTGGCGGCAGCTGTTGCTGGCGAGCGCCGTCGCGATCACCGTCAACGGCCCGGCGAGCGCGGCGACCTGCTTCATCCCCTATCTGGTCGGCACCCGAGGCCTGTCCTTCGCCGCGGTGACGACGGCCAATTCCATAGCCTGCGCGATCACGCTGCTGGCGCCGCCGCTCGCCGGGCTGATGACCGACCGGCTGGGGCAGCGCGCGATGCTCGCCTGGGTGTTCGGTGCCTTTTCCATCCTCGCCTTCCCGATCATGTGGCTGATCGGCACGGCGCAGAATGTGCTGCTGCTGGGCCTGGTGCTGACCGTGCACCTGGCGCTCAATCAGGCGATCGCCGTGCCGGCCTGGAGCTATATCGCGTCCCTCTTCCCCGCCAATGTGCGCTATACCGGGTCGTCGCTGGCCGGCAATGTGGGCGCGGTGCTGGTCGGCAGCTCGGGCGGCTTCGCGGCGGCGGCGCTGATCTTCGCGACGGGATCGCCGCTGGGCGCGACCATCTGGATCAGCGGCTGGAGCCTGGCGGGCCTTGCCGTGCTCGCCTTCAGCCGGGGCTTGGCCCGCCGGCTGGAGCGCGCGGCGCCGGCCCCCAATCCCCTCGCGGGGGCCGCCGCATGAACGCGCAGGAAGGAGGCCTGCCGATGCCGCGCCGGCTGCTGGCCATCTGCGCGGTCAGCTTCGGCCAGGCGCTGTGCATCATGGACGGGTCGGTGGCGAACATCGTCCTGCCGACCATCGCATCGGACCTGCATGTCGACAATGCGGCGGCGGTGCTGGTCGTCACCGTCTACCAGCTCGTCCTGCTCATGGCCTTGCTGCCGCTGTCGGCGCTGGGCGACAAGATCGGCCACAACCGGCTCTACCGGCTCGGGCTGCTGCTGTTTTCCGTCGCCACCGCCCTGTGCTTCATCGCCCATAATCTCCCT
This sequence comes from Sphingobium sp., assembly GCA_035278405.1. Lineage (GTDB taxonomy): Bacteria > Pseudomonadota > Alphaproteobacteria > Sphingomonadales > Sphingomonadaceae > Sphingobium. The sequence continues at coordinate 39,681 of DATEJA010000322.1, forward strand.
GTGCTGCTGGTCATCCGCGCGTTGCAGGCGCTGGGCGCCGCTGCGGTGCTGAGCGTGTCCATGGCGATCGTGAAGGCGATCTACCCGGCGCACCAGCTGGGCCGCGGCCTGGCGCTCAACACCATCGTGGGCGCCAGCGCCGGGGCGCTCGCGCCCACGCTCGGCGGCTTCATCCTGGGCTTTGCGCCATGGCCGTTCGTCTTCGCGGTCGGCGCGCCGCTCGGCATCGTCTCGCTCCTGCTCGACAAGGCGCTGCCGCCATCCGAACCGAAGGGCGGTTCCTATGATCTGGGCGGCGCGCTGCTCTGCGCCGCCATGTTCGGGCTGACGATCGTCGGGGTCGAATATGCCAATCAGGGCGGCGCCTGGCGGATCGCCGCCGCCGTCGTCGCGGCGGGGCTGGTCGTCGGCTTCTTCTTCGTGCGCCGGGAACGGGGCAGGGCGCGGCCGCTGATGCCCGTCGACCTGCTGGCGCGGCCGGACCTCGCGCTGTCGCTGACGGGCGCGGCGCTCATCTATATGGGCTTTACCGCGCTGATCGTGGTGCTGCCCTTCCAGCTGCAGCAGGGCCACGGCTTCACCTCGATAGAGGTCGGGACGCTGATGGCGTCGATGCCGATCGCCTCCTTCTTCATAGGGCCGTTCGCGGGCCTTCTGTCCGACCGCTTCCGGCCCGACCGGCTGGCGCTGTTCGGATCGCTGCTGGCGGTGGTCGCGGCGCTGGCGCTGGCGCACCTGCCGGCGGAGGCCGGGCGGATCGACATTCTCTGGCGGCTGGTCTTGCTGGGCGTGGGGGTCAGCTTCTTCACCGGCCCCAACACGCGGCTGTTCATCGGCGCCGTGCCGGGCGATCGCACCGCCGCCGCCAGCGGGCTGATCGCGACGACGCGGCTGATGGGCCAGACGCTGGGCGCGACCACGGCCACCCTGCTGCTCGCCATCGGCCTGCGCGACCCCGGCGTGACGCAGATGACCGTCGCCGGGCTGTTCCTGGCGGCGGGGGCCAGCTGCCTATGGCGGCCGACGACGCGCCGAAGCGAACCCAGATGGAGGAGGAAAGATGCCGGAGAAGGACAAGTCGGAGCCGTTCACCGTTGACCATGTCGCGCTGTCCAAACAATTTCCCAGCGACAGCGAAATGACGACGGAGGAGATGCACCGTTTCAACCTGGAACATGCCCGCAAGTTCATGGAAGCGGATTTCGACGGGATCATGGACGAGTCGATCATCGACGAAGCCGTGTGGGAATTCTATCCCAACCGGATCCGCGTGAGCGGCAAGGAAGCGCTGCGCCGCTATCATGAACTGAATTTCCAGAGCGTCATCGCCCAGGTCGATCCGCGCAACGGAGGCGATACGCGGGAGCAATATTCCAATCTCCACGACCGCAACATCATCTCGCATGAGATGAGCGCTATCTTCACCCGCAGCAATGGCGAGACGTTTCGCGGCTATTTCAACGCCGTCATCCCCTTCGCCAATGGCCGGATGGCGGGCGAGCGCATCTATATGTGCCAGCAACTGGCGAGCTTCTTCGAGGAAAGCCTGGGGAAGGATTTCTTCGACTTGCCCGGTGTCGAACGATTTTGAAGAGGCGGTGCGCGAGGGAGGGCGATAGGCGCCGGGGAAAAGACGGGTGAAAGGTTGCGCCATCGGCCGGCACCTGCGATAGGCGCCGGCCCGCCGCCAACCAGATGGACCCGATATGACTGCGCTCGCCCGTTCGATCGGGATCGATTTTGGCACCACCAATTCGGTGGTCGCGCTCGGCGGGCCCGCAGGCGAGGCGCGGCTGGTCGATCATGCCGCGCCCGGCGGTTCGGGGTCGATCTTCCGGTCAGCGCTCTGCTTCTGGGAGGAGCCCGGCGCCCCCGGCGGCATCGCGCGCGAAGCGGGGCCCTGGGCGATCGCGGAGTTTCTGGACTTTCCCCAGGGCAGCCGCTTCCTCCAATCCTTCAAATCGGTCGCGGCCAGCAAGGCGTTCGAACATGCGACCATCTTCGACAAGCGGATGCGCTTTGAAGATCTCGGCCATGTCTTCCTGGAACGGTTGCGGGCCCATGCGGGCGAGGCGCTCACGCATCTGCCGCCGCGCGTCGTCGTCGGCCGGCCGGTCCGCTATGCCGGGCACCGGGTCGACCCCGCGCTCGCCCGGCAGCGCTACGACCTGATGTTCGCCGCCCTCGAACGGGAGGTGCATTATGTCTATGAGCCGCTGGGCGCCGCCTACAGCTTCGCGACGCGGCTCAGCGAGCCTGCCACGCTGCTGGTGGCCGATTTCGGCGGCGGCACCAGCGATTTTTCCGTGGTGCGGATCGAGGCGCCCGGCGCGGCGCAGCGCTGCACGCCGCTGGGGTCGGCGGGCATCGGCATTGCCGGCGACCGTTTCGACTATCGCATCATGGACCGGCTGGTGCTGCCGATGCTGGGCAAGGGCGGCACCTATGCCTCGATGGGCAAGATGCTGGAGATCCCCGCCGGCCATTTCGCCGACTTCGGCGATTGGGCGCGGCTCGCGCTGATGCACAATCGCCGCACGCTCGCCGAACTGCACAAGCTGCAGCGCGCGGCGAGCGACCCCGCCGCCATCGGCCGGATGATCGCCGTGGTCGAAAATGAGCTGGGCTATCCCCTCTATGACGCGGTGGGGACGCTGAAGCGGGCGCTCTCGACCCAGGATCGCGCGCATTTCCATTTCGACGATGCGGGCGTTCGGGTGGAGGCGGATGTCAGCCGCGCCGAATTCGAAGAGTGGATCGCGCCCGACCTCGCCCGCATCGGCGCGACGGTCGACGCGGCGCTGGTCGAGGCAGGCGTCGGGGCCGAGGCGATCGACCATGTCTTCCTGACCGGCGGGTCCTCGCTGATCCCGGCGGTGCGCCGCCTGTTCGAGCAGCGCTTTTCCGCCAGCCGGATCGAGAGCGGCGATGAACTGACCTCGATCGCCCACGGCCTCGCCCTGATCGGCCAGGCCGACAATGTCGCGCAATGGGCGGCGAGCAGCGACGGCTAGCGCGACCTGTTCCTGGGCCTTCCCGTGCCCTACGCCGGACCGTCCCTGCGCGCTTTCCTCTCGTCCTCGGCAGGCTGGCGCAGGCCCGCGACGGCATCGGCGCCATAGAGGGCGGCCGCCGCCTGCAGCAAAGAGGCGGAATAGGGGGCGCGATCGGCGTCGCCCCGGGAAGGGTGGCGGCTGGTGGCAAGCTGGTGGCGGATCATGTCATTCCCCATGCGAAAGGTGGGGGGAACACGAAACTGGCGTCGTCGCCCGGCATCGTGCGCTTTAGCCGTTGGTCACGCGGAGCAAGCTGCATCCCGATCAAAAGCCGCGGGTTCCTGCTGGCGCCGATGTCGTCATCCGGCGCGGGGAACCAGCCGCGCCGCTCGGGCACTCTCTATCTAATCAATAGACTGACAGCGGCAAATCGAGTTTTGCTTGGGCCAAGCCAAGCGCGACTTTGCGATCTGCCGCATGCGCAGGAACCAGAGCCGGCTCGATCCGTTTAACAAGCGTAATAGATTTGGGAGAGTGTCATGTTGTGGACGGTGCTGCTCATTCTGCTCGTTCTGTGGGTTCTGGGCGCCTTCGTGGTGCCGGTCGGCGGTGCGCTCATTCACCTGCTGCTCGTCCTCGCGGTGATTGTGCTCATCTATCAGCTGGTGACGGGCCGAAGGGTCTAGCACGGGACAGGACCGCCACGCGGCGGCCCTGGGTGCTGGACCGGGAAGCAAGGATTGCGACCCGGAAAGACTCCCGGTCCAGCACCCTCCTCATAAAGCCTGCCGCGCCGCAGGCCCAATCGATAAAAGTGATCGTCTGATCGACCGGGCAAATCGCGGGGTGCGCGGTGCCGCGCAACGGTGGCCAGGCTGAAACCGGATGGCGCTCCGTGAATTATAGCGGGGTTCGATCGGGAAGAGGTGAGTGTGACGGACGAAGAGCGGGACGAAAAGCGACCGGCGGGGGAAGCGACCGGGGAACCGGCGGCGGGGGAGATCAAGGACACGACCAGCTATCTGCCGACCGGCGGAACGGCGCGCCACCATTGGCGCAATTCGACCGTGGCCCAGCCGGGGCTGGACCAGCGCGGCACCGTCTTCTTCGCCGCGCTGCAGATGACGCGGATGCCGATGATCATCACCGATCCCCGACAGCAGGATAATCCGATCGTCTTTGCCAACAAGGCGTTTCTGGACCTGACCGGCTATGAGGAAGAGGAGATTTTCGGCCGCAATTGCCGCTTTCTGCAGGGGCCCGATACCGATCCGTCGGACGTGCGGGAATTGCGCGAGGCGGTGGCGACCCGCGAGGCCATCTCGCTTGAACTGCTCAACTATCGGCGTGACGGATCGCCTTTCTGGAACGCGGTGTTCATCGCGCCGGTCTATGACGAGGATGGCGAACTCATCTATTTCTTCGCCAGCCAGCTGGACGTCACGCGACGCCGCGCGTCCGAACAGGCCTTTCGCCAGGCGCAGAAGATGGAGGCGATCGGCCAGCTGACCGCCGGCCTGGCGCATGACTTCAACAATCTGCTCCAGGTCATCGCCGGCAATCTGGACATATTGCTGGGCGGCGACATCGACGACCGGCAAAGGCGGCTGCTCGGCAATTCGGCCCGCGCGGCCGAACGCGGCGCGAAGCTGACGCGCCAGCTGCTGGCCTTCGCGCGCAAGACCCGGCTCGATCCCCGGCGCGTCGACCTCAACGACCTGATTCACGAATTTGGCGACCTTATCGACAATACGGTGGGCGCGCAGATCCGGCTGGTCACCGCGCTGGAACGACGGCTGCCGCCGGTCAGCATCGACCCTACCCATCTGGAAATGGCGCTGCTCAACGTGCTCATCAACGCCCGCGACGCGATGCCCGGGGGCGGCACGGTGACGATCGCGACCGAATTGTGGAAGCTCAACGGCAATGCCGCCGCCTATCATCTGCCCGAAGGCGACTATGTCGTCCTCAGCATCGCGGATGAGGGCGAGGGGATGAGCGAGGATGTGCGCCAGCGCGCGACCGAACCCTTCTTCACGACCAAGGGCAGGGAGAAGGGCACCGGGCTGGGGCTGGCGATGGTCCATGGCTTCGTCCAGCAGTCGCTCGGCCGGCTCGACATCGATTCGGTCCCCGGTCAGGGCACCACCGTCCGCTTGATCTTCCCCGCGATGGCGGCGGACGATCTGACGCCCGAAAGGGTGGCGGTCCGGCCGGACACCGGCCCCAGCACCGGCGGATCGGAAACGATCCTGCTGGTGGAGGACAGCGAGGATGTCCGCACCCTGGCGCAGGAACAGCTGCTCTCGCTCGGCTATGCGGTCATCGCCGCTGCCAGCGGGGAGGAGGCGCTGACCCGGCTCGCGGACCAGAAGATCGACCTGCTCCTGACGGACATCGTCATGCCCGGCGGCATGAACGGGCTTGAACTTGTCGAGCGGTTTCGCGCCACCCACCCCGACACGCCCGTGCTCATGACCACCGGCTATAATGAGGATCTGGTCGCCGACATTCCGCGCGGGTCGAAACTGGACGTGATCGGCAAGCCCTATCGCCGCGACGAGCTGGCCGACCGCATCCGCATGGCCATCGACCGGCGGTCCTCGGCGGAACGGCGGCAGGAGCAGCGGTTCGGACCGAAGGAGGGCTGATGCGCGCGCCGCTAACCTGAGTGAGTTCCGGGATCGCTTGAGGCCCTTCGAACGTTGAAAGATGGTGGAAGGTGCGTTGGTCAAGCCTTCCCAATCGCAAGGAGTTCATGACGTGGCGAAGGGTAGAGGATGGATATGGATCCAGGTCTGTCTGCTCGGACTGACGGCCTGTACGACCGCAACCCCTTATCAGCCCCTGACCCGGGGCAGCGCGGCGAGCGGTGGCTATTCCGACCAGCAGGTGGAGGCCAATCGATTCCGGGTGATGTTTTCCGGCAATAGCATGACGTCGCGCGACACGGTGGAACGCTACCTTCTCTACCGCGCCGCCGAACTGACCCGGCAGCGGGGCTATGACTGGTTCGTCATGGCCGATCGCGGCACCGAACGGCACAGCAGCACCTATGTCGACCGGCCCTTCAGCCCCGGCATCTACGGCTATTGGGGCCCGTCCTGGCGCTATTATGGACGTGGCTTCGGCTGGCGCAGCTGGGACCCCTTCTGGGGCGATCCCTTCTGGGACAGCAATATCGATGTGCGCACCGTCGACCGTTACGAGGCGTCGGCCGAAATCGTGATGGGGCGGGGCCGCAAGCCGATGAACGACGCGCGCGCCTTCGACGCGGAAGACGTGCTGCGCAACCTCGGGGCCAACATCGTCCGGCCCAGTTGAGCCGCGCGACGGGTGGCCCGCTTGATGGGGTCGGGGCAGCGACGATCGCGCCCGCTCCAGCGGAAGGAGAAACGCCATGTCCTGGGTTGGCCTGACCGCCGTCATCGTCCTCGTCGCCGCCGCCCTGATCGGCGCGGTGATCTTCGCCAGCCATCGCGGGCGGATCAGCGGCACCGTGGCGCTCGTCCTGATGCTGGTCATCCTGGCCGGCGCCTCGATCGTCTTCCTCTATCCGTCCGCGCTGACCATCGAAGGGGGCGAGCGGCCGGCCAGGGCGGAGATCCGCTAGGCCGGGTCGCGCCGGGAGCCGGGGCTCAGCACCGCGACCACCGCCTGGCGCACCCATTGCCGCTGGCGCGCGGGTTCCTCATGCCGCAGTCCCGCTTCGCGCCGCAGCCGCCGGACGAGGGTGCGCAGCGCCGCCACGCCGGGCCGCTGGTCGCGCCCGATCGTGGCGAGAAGGGCCGGGTATCGCCATGGCGGTCCATCAATTCCAACGCGCATCTCGGCTCTCCTCTCCGGCCGATTAAATATCGCAATACGATATAAATGTCAAATATCGACTTTTTCTCGCGACTTCATCCATGCAATCGCGCGGGTCCGGTCCGTCTCGCCCGCCCGAACCTTGTGCCGCGCCTTCAAAAGGTCCTGGCGCGACAGGATGCCCACCACCTTGCGGCTGTCCCGTTCGACCACCGGAATCCGCCCGATCCCCGACTGCACGATCAGGTCGGCAACGGTGCCGCTGGGATTGTCGGGAAAGGCGACCGGCTGCGACGCGTCGGACAGGCTGTCGGCGAGCGGTATCGCCCCGTCCATCCCCTCCACCTGCCAGCGCAGCGCATCGCTGCGCGACACCAGGCCCAGCAGCCGTCCGCCCTCGTCGACCACCGGATAGCTGCGATGCCGCGCCCCGCTCGCGAAAAACTCCACCACTTCGCCCACCGCCATGGTGCCGGGCAGCGTCTCGGGGTTCGTCGTCATCAACTCCGCCACCTGCAACAGGTCGAGCGCGTCGACGCTATATTCCTGGAAGATATGCCGCCCCCGCCGCGCGATCTTCTCCGTCAGGATCGACCGCCGCATCACCAGCACGCTGATCGCATAGGCACCCACCGCGCCGGCCAGGCAGAGCGGCAGCGCCTGGAAACCGCCGGTCAGCTCGGCCGCGAACAGCGCCCCCGTCAGCGGCGCGCGCATCGCCCCGCTCATGATCGCGGCCATGCCGATCATCGCCCAGAAGCCCGGGTCGCCGGGCAGATAATGGCCCACGATGCACCCCATCGCCCCGCCCAGGATCAGCAGCGGCGCCAGCACGCCGCCCGATGTCCCCGATCCCAGCGCGACCAGCCAGACCGCCGCCTTCACCAGCAGCAGCGTGACGATCGCCCGCATCTCCAGCCTGTCGCCCAGCAGCGCATGGATATTGGCATAGCCCGCGCCCAGCACATGCGGGTCGATGAGGCCGCCGACGCCGACCGCGATCGATCCTAGCGCCGGCCACCACATCCAGTGGACCGGCAGCCGGTGAAAGCCATCCTCGATCCGGTAGAGCGCGCTCGACAGCAGGGCCGCCTCCAGCCCGACCAGCAGGCCAAGGCCGAGCGCCGCAACGACCGGCCAGGCGCCCGGCGGAACCGGCAGGTCGGCCGCGAACATCGGGCCGGCGCCGATCAGCCAGGGACGCAGGGCGAAGGACATGAGCACGGCCAGCACCACCGGCACGAAGCTGCGCGGCTTCCATTCGAACAGCAGCACTTCGACCGCGAGCAAGATCGCGGCGAGCGGCGTGCCGAAAATCGCCGTCATCCCCGCCGCCGCGCCGGCGACCAGCAGCGTCTTGCGCTCCGCCGCGCTCAGGTGAAAACATTGGGCAAAGAGCGACCCGATCGCGCCGCCGGTCATGATGATCGGCCCCTCCGCGCCGAACGGCCCGCCGCTGCCAATGGAAATGGCGGACGACAGCGGTTTGAGGATCGCGACCTTCAGCGACAGCCGGCTTTCGCCGAACAGGATCGTCTCGATGGCTTCGGGGATGCCATGGCCGCGAATCTTCTCCGACCCGAAGCGCGCCATCAGCCCGACGATCAGGCTGCCGACCAGCGGCATCAGGATGACGGCCGGCCCGAAGGCATGGGCAGCCATGTCCGTCTCCTCGACGGACAGGCGGCCGCGCCAGAAGATGTTGGTCGCAATCGCGATCAGCTTCAGCAGCATCCACGCGCCGACCGCGCCGCCAATGCCCACGATCAGGGCCATGGCGGCCAGCATGACCATGCGCCGATCGGCGCTATGATCGCCGAGCATGGGGGCTTCGGCGGAAGCGCCCGCTTCCCGAATCATGCAAATCCCTCTTTGTTGTAGAGCTGGAGCGCAATTATGTCGTAGAGCGACATATATCAAGAAGAAGGTGACGATGAAGGCCAAGGATGCTGCGCTGACGGACGCGGATTATCGCGCGCTGGCGGAATTTCGCTTCGCCCTGCGCCAGTTCCAGGCCTTCAGCGATGAAAAGGCGACGCAGATGGGCTTGACCGCGCAACAGCATCAGGCGTTGCTGGCGCTGCGCGCCGCGCCGGTCGAGGAGGCGACGGTGGGCTTCGTCGCCAAGCGCCTGCTGTTGAAGCCGCACAGTGCGACGGGCTTGGTTGACCGGCTGGAAAAGCTGGGGCTGGTGACGCGCGGTTCGACGTCGACCGATCGACGCCGGGCGCAGTTGCAATTGACGCCCCGCGCGTTGGAACTGCTGGCCAGCCTGTCGGCGACGCATCGGGATGAGATCAGACGGCTGCGGCCGCTGCTGGATGAATTGCTCGCCCGTTTCGCCTGAACGGGCTTTGAGGTGGGGCAAGCGGTAGGGAGGCCGCTGCGATGGGCCTCCCCGACGCGGTCAGTGCATGATCGAAGAGGGACGCATCGCGGCCATGGCCCGCGCATGATAGCGGACGGCCAGTTCCCGGTGGATATAGATCGCTTCGGGATGATCGCCCCGGCACATCCCCTCAGTAGCCTTCCGTGCCTCCTCCCGTGAGCGGTTCAACAAGAAATCCGCCTCGTTGGACATCGTTGACATAGCCTCTCCTGCGAATCGTTGGAAAAGCACGATATGGGGGGGCGCAGACAAGGTGAATAAACATGGATCAGTCGGTTCACCGGCCGATCAGATAAGTGATTTTCGCGGTGAAACGTCACTCTGTCCGCAAAGATGAGGGGGCTTTTCAGCGGCTTAAGCCAAAGGTCGGGCGCGCGCTCGCTGTGACTATTTAGGATTATGGCGTTGGATATATAGCCCGTCTCCAGGCCTCTTCTATACCTGTTAGCGTTGTCATCTATATCGATGCCGCCGGAGTTGCCGAGACAGATTCAGAATTTGTCGATGACCTCCCGCACGCGCGCGGCCAGGGTGCGCAGGGTGAAGGGCTTGGCGAGCAGGTCGACGCCGGCGTCCAGCCGTCCGTCGCGCATGATCGCGTCGCGTGGATAGCCCGAGGTGTAAAGGATGCGAAGCCCCGGCTGGCGGGCGCGGGCGGCTGCGGCCAGTTCGCTGCCTGACATTTTGGGCATGACGACGTCGGTGATCAGCAGGCTGACGGGCTTTTCCTGCTTGTCGAGCAGCGCGAGGGCGGAGTTGCCGTCATGCGCCTCCACCACGCGATAGCCCAGCTCGCGCAGGGTCGCGACCGTGTAGGCGCGCACATCGTCGTCATCCTCCACCACCAGGATGGTTTCGGAGGAACTGCCGAACGGCTCGCGCTCCTGCGGCAGTTCGACCGCGGCGATCGCATCGTCGGCGCTGCGTTTCAGCAGCAAGGTCACGGTGGTGCCCACGCCGGGGCTGGACTCGATCAGCACGCTGCCGCCCGACTGTTTGGCAAAGCCGTAGACCATCGACAGGCCCAGGCCCGTGCCCTTGCCCACTTCCTTGGTGGTAAAGAAGGGGTCGAACACCTTGGCCAGCGTGTCGCTGTCCATGCCGATGCCATTGTCGATCACCGCGATCGCGACATAATCGCCGGGCCCGACATGCGCCTCGTCCCCTTGCGCCGAAGCGATCTGGCGGTTGCGCGCCTCGATGGTGAGCGATCCGCCCTGTGGCAGCGCGTCGCGCGCATTGACCGCCAGGTTCAATATGGCGTTTTCCAGCTGGTGGGGATCGGCCTCGATCGTCCAGACATCGTCCGGCGCGTCGATCGCGATCCCCACCGCTTCGGTGATGGTGCGGGTGAGCAGGTCCGACATGCCGGCGAGCAGGCGCGGCACCTCCACCGCGCGCGGATCGAGCGGCTGGCGCCGGGAAAATGCGAGCAGCCGCTGGGTGAGCGCCGCCGCGCGCTCCGCGCCGCGCATCGCATTGTCGAGCGCGCGGCCGACGCGGGGATCGGCCGACGCGTCGAGCCGCCGCACAGCCATGTCGACGCTGCCGGTGATGATGGTCAGCAGATTGTTGAAATCATGCGCGATGCCGCCGGTCAGCTGGCCGACCGCCTCCATCTTCTGCGCCTGACGCAGCGCGTCCTCGGTGCGCAGTCGATCCTCTATCTCCTGCGCGACGCGCTGCTCCAGCGTGTCGTTGAGGTCGCGCAGGCGCCGTTCCAGCAGCTTGGCTTCGGTCACGTCGTAGATGACGCCCAGCAGCCGGTAGCCGCTGCCCTCGCCATCGCCCATCACCTCGCCGCGCCGCGCGATCCAGCGTTCCTCGCCATCATCGCTGCGGCGGATGCGGAAGACGCCGTCCAGGCTCTCCATCCCCACGCCATCATCGGGAATCAGCGGCGGTTCGCCTTCGCACAGCACCGCGTTGATGGTGCGCACCGGCAGACGGTCGGCCGGATGCAGGCCGAGCAGCCGGCAGAATTGGCTGGACACCGAGACGGTCGCGAAGGCATCCTGATATTCGAACGTGCCCACCCCGCCGGCGCTCTGCGCGACGCGCAGCCGTTCCTCGGTGCGCTTGCGGTCGGTGACGTCGACCAGCATGCCGGTGAAGCGCACGGGTTCGTCCTGCGCGTTCCTGTGGCTCTGGCCGCGACCGTGCATCCAGAGCGTGACGCCGCGCGGCGTCACGACGCGGAATTCCTTGGAAAACAGTTCCGCCCCGGCCAGCAGTCCGGCCACCGCGATGCGGATGCGGGCCCGGTCTTCAGGATGGATCGCGCGGAAGAAGGTGGCCGTGGGCAGCGGCTGCCCGGCGGCGCCTTCGGGCAGGCCGTAAAGTTCGGCGAAAGAGCCGTCGACGATCAGCTCGTCGCGGACAATGTCCCATTCCCAGGCGCCGCTCGCGCCCGCCGCTGCGAGCACCGCGCGCAGCTGATCTGAAGGGGTGGCAAGCGATTGGTCAGCCATCTTCCCCCACGATGCGCAGGATGAATTCGTCGAGCAGTTCCTTGAGCGTCGCGAGCGAGGGGATGTCCATCAGCATCGCGATATAGCCGCGTATGTCGCGCTGGCGGACCGCGAAGTCGATATAGAGGAACAGGACGAGCCCTTCGGCCTCGGTCTGCTCGTCGATTTCGAACAGGGTCGCGCCATCGCCCCGCAGCACTTCGGGAATGGTCATGGTCAACGACCGCTTGAGCATGTTTGCCATGGTCGCAAGGCAGCTGTTGAGGATGATGTTGCCGGTTTCGGCCAGCGCCTCATACTCCATTTCGACGACGTCCTCGGCCGACAGGTCGCCGCCCGTCACCGCCCGCACCAGTTCCAGGCTGTTGGTTTCGGGGAAGATGAGGAGGGCGCGGCCGAAGAATGGCCCGGAAAAATCCTGCCGCACCGCGACCAGTTCGACCACCTCGCGCTCGCTGATGAGCCGGGCGGCGCGGCGCTGGCTCACCACTTCGACCGACGGGACGGACAGCAGCACCTGGTCGCCGATCATCTTGCGCAGCGACGAAGCGGCGCGGCTGACCCCGATATTGACGATCTCGGTCAGGGCGTCGCGTTCGAGTTCGGTGAGGGACACCGGGTCTGATGTCATCCCCTGCCGGCCTTCAGCTTGAGCGCAGCGCCGGACAGGAAGCCGGCCAGGCCCTCGCTGGTGACGGGCTTGGGGATGAAGGCGGCGCCGACCTCGCGGGCCTGGGCGATGATTTCGTCCTGGATGTTGGCGGTGATGATCGCGATCGGCATTTCGGCCCTCATAGCGCGTATCTCGCGCGCGAGTTCCAATCCGTCCAGCTCGCTCATGTTGAAATCGATGAGCGCGATGTCGATCGCGTCCTTGGCCAGCAGCTCGAGCGCCTGCGCGCCGCTGCCCGCCTCGACCTTCTGCCAGTCGGGATGCAGTTCCGCCAAGGCCTTTCCGGCGACGATCCGCGCCAATTTGCTGTCGTCCACGATCAACACGGTAACGGACATTCACGACTCCGAAAAAGCCAGTATCAGGGGGCAGCTATAAAGGCGAAGCCAGCTCGGTATCAAATTGTTACGCATCGACCTGCATCAAGGGGCCGAGCGCCATGGCGCGCAGGAAGGGATCCTCGGGTCGTCCGGACAGGCGCCGGCCGGCGGCATGGAGCAGTTGCACCACCGCCAGATGCGCCCGGACCAGATCGGCGACGTCGACCGGATGGCCGGGATGATCGACAAGGGCGGCGAGCAGCGGTTCGGCATCCTCCACCGTGGCCGCGCCCACCAGCCGGATCCGGTCCGCTTCGACGATCACGCTCATGCCACCAGCTCCGGCAGGTCGAGGACGAGCAGCACGCGGCCGTCGGCCGTCATGGCGGTGCCCGCCACCGCCGGCAGGGCGCGGAGCAGGCCCGCCTGCTCGCGAATGACGGCGTCGAACCGCTCGCCGAAACTGCCGACGCGAAGGGCGGTGCGGCATCGGCCGACATCGGTCACCACCAGCCGCGCCAGATCGCCGCCGCTGGGCTCCAGCCCCAGCAGGGCGGCCAGGTCCAGCACCGGCACGGTCGCGTCGCGCAGGACGCAGGCCTGCGCCTGCCCGACCGGCTGGATCGTGGCGGCGTCGATGCGCGTGGTTTCGACGATCTGGTCGAGCCGGATGCCCATCTGCTGGTCGCCCGCGCCGACCACCAGCAGGGGCGTGGTGATCGCATGGGCGGGGAGCCGCAGGGTGATGCGCGTGCCTTCGCCCAACCGGCTGTCGATCGCGACCGTGCCGGCGAGCCGTTCGACCGTCGCCTGCACCGCGTCCATGCCGACGCCGCGACCAGACAGGCTGGTCGCGGTGCCCGCGGTCGAGAAGCCGGGCAGGAAGATGATCCGCAGCGCCGCCGCATCGTCCAGCGCGGCGGCGGCCTCGCCGCTCATCAGTCCCTTGGCGATAGCGGTTTGGCGCAGCGCGGCGGGATCGATGCCGCGTCCATCGTCGGTGAGCATGATGGCGATGCTGCCGCCGTCCTGGCGCACCGACAGCTGGATCTGGCCTTCCGCCGGCTTGCCCAGGGCGGCGCGTTCCTCGGCGGCCTCTATGCCATGGTCGACGGCGTTGCGGACGAGGTGGAGCAGGGGTTCGAACAGCTGGTCCGCCATCTGCTTGTCGACCCGGGCGGTTTCGCCGTCCAGGCTGAAGCGGATCGGCTTGCCGAGCGTCGCCGCCGCCTCGCGCGCCAGGCGGGGCAGGCGGCGCAGCACCGGCTCGATCGGCACCAGTCGCACCTGGGCGACCGACCGCTGCACCTCTGCCGCGACCCGGGCGATTTCGTCATCGGCGGCGCTGAGTTGCGCCGCGAGCGCTGGGTCGAGCGCCCGCAGCCGTTCGGCGATCGGGCGCAGCGCGCGGATCGCGACGGCCAGTTCGCCGCTCTGGTCGGCGAGCCGGTCGAGCCGGGCGGCCTCGACCCGGAGCGTGGTGGCGGCTTCCTCGGGCCGCGCGTCGAGGGGGGTGGCGGTAAGCGAGTCCAGCGGCGCCAGCGCGATCTGGTCCGGCACCAGGCGGAAGACGGCGCGCACGGCCGCTGCATCGGCGCCGCTGATCCCTTCGATCACCGCCATGCAGCGGAAGGGTTCGCAGGCATCGAGGCCGGGCCATTCGCCAGCCGATGGCAGCACCGCAAGGGCGAGCAGATCGGGCACGCCGCTTGCGATCGCCAGCGGGTCTTCGCCGCGAAAGAAACAGTCGGGGTCGGGCGTGTAGCGGAAAGCGGTCCGCCCGCCGTCGACGGCAATGAATGGCGGGCGGGCGCGCAGCGCGGCGAGCCATGCCGGCGCCGGGCTGTCCGCGACCGGGGAAGGCGCGTCGGCTGCGTCCTGCCCCAGCAGGTCGACCAGCCGCGCGGCTTGTCCGGCGGCGTCGGGAGCCAGCGAGCCGGCGCCCTCCATCGCGTCGATCCATCGGTCGGTCTGGTCGACCACCCCCAGCAAGGCATCCAGCGTCGCCTCGTCGAGCGGCGCATCGCTCTTCCGGCTGGCCTCCAGTCGGGTTTCGGCGGCGTGGAGCAGCTGCTGCGCGGGCGCCATGTCGAACAGGGCGACCGACCCTTTGAGCGTGTGGATGGCTCGAAACAGGCTGTCGAACGCCGCGCGGTCCCGCGCGTCGCGGCCCAGCGTCACCAGCGCGCCATGGGCCTGCGCCACCAGATCGCGCCCCTCCAGGATGAATTGATCGAGAAGCTCGTCCATCAGCGTCTCCGATAAACGATTGCGGTGTCCAGGCGAAGCAGCGCGAAGCGCTCGTCGATGCGCGCCATGGATTCGCTATGGCCAAGGAGCAGGTAGCCGCCGGGCGTCAGCGCCTCATGAAGATGGCGCGCCGCCTCGATCCGCGAGGCATCGTCGAAATAGATCAGCAGGTTGCGGCAGAGGATGATGTCGAACCGCCCCTGGCTCGCGACCGAGGCGGCGTCGTTCAGATTGACCTGGGTGAACAGCACGGATTCGCGCAGGTCCTGGACGATGCGCCGGTGGTGGTGGGGCGCCGGTTCGAAATAGGTGGCGATGAGGTCGGCCGGCAGGCGGGCGAGCGAGCGCGTGCCGAACAGACCCTCACGCGCGGCATCCAGGGCGTGGGTGTCGATGTCCGACCCCACGATCTCCACATTATAGGCGTCGACCAGCGGCCATTTTTCCAGCAGCCAGAGGGCGATCGAATAGGCTTCCTCCCCGGTCGAGCAGGGCAGCGACCAGATGCGGATCAGGTCGCCCGGCCGCTTCGTCGCGGCGATCGCGGGCAGGATATGGTCGACCAGGGCGCTCAGCTGATGGTCTTCGCGGAAGAAATAGGTTTCGTTGATCGTGATCGCGTTGATCAGCAGCTGGCGCTCATGCGGGTCGCGATCGAGCAGCATGAGGTAGCGGCCGATGTCGGTGACCGCCGTGCGCTTCATCCGCTGGGCGACGCGGCGTTCGAGATAATAGCGCTTGTTCTGGGCGAACTTCATGCCGGTGAGGCGGTAGAGCAGCGCCGTCAGCTGCCCCAGCGCGGGCCCGCTGAGCAGGGTTTCGGGGACGGCATCGCTCATGGCCGGGCCCAGGCGATGAGCTGGGCCGCCAGCCGGTCGAGCGGCAGGACGAGGTCGGCGCCGCCCGCCGCGACCAGCGCGCCGGGCATGCCCCAGACGACCGAGCTTGCCTCGTCCTGCGCCAGCACATGGCCGCCTTCGCGGTGCAGCGCCGCCATCGCCTGCGCGCCGTCATGGCCCATGCCGGTCATCAGCACGCCGACCAGCGCCCGCGCGTCGAACAGGGCGCGCGCGCTTTCCACCATCCGATCGGCGCTGGGGTGCCAGAGCCGGTCGGCCTGCATCGGCGCGGCGAGGACATGGGGCACGCCGCCCCGTCGCGAAAAGATGAGGTCGGCGTCGCCCCGCCCGATATAGGCGGTGCCGGGCGCGAGCGGCGTGGGCTGCTGCACCTCCACCACCCGGATCGCGCAGGCGCGGTCGAGCCGCCGGGCGAGCGGGCCGGTGAAGCTGGCGGGCATGTGCTGCGCGATGAGGATGGGCCAGGGAAAGTCGGCCGGCAATGGCCCTAGCAGCGCATCGAGCGCGGGCGGCCCGCCGGTCGAAACGCCGACCAGCACGGCCTCCACGCCCTGGAGCGGCGCCGATCGGATGCGGGGCCGGCGCGGCTTGGCAAGGGCGGGCGTCGGCGGGGCGGGCCGGACCGATCGCGCCAGCGGCAAGGCGGAGGCGGACCTGGTTTGGGCGGCGGCGCGCTGGCGCACCCGCTCGGCGAGGCGCGTGCTGCGCGGGATGCGGGCGCTCGCCGCGCTGCGCACCTTGTCGACCAGGTCGGGCGCGATATCGTCGATCTGCAGCGACAGCGGCCCGCGCGGCTTGGCGATGAAGTCGACCGCGCCCAGCGCCAGCGCCTCCAGCGTTTCGTCGGCGCCTTCCTCCGTCAGGGAGGATACCATGACGACGGGCGTCGGCCGGCTGATCATGATGCGGTCGAGGCAGGCAAGCCCGTCCATCCCCGGCATGTGGATGTCGAGCGTGATCACGTCGGGCTGGAAGCTGGCGAGGCGGGCCAGCGCCTCGTCCGCGTTGCGCGCGACTTCGACGGTGAAATCGCCGGCCTCGCCGAAGATCTGGACCAGCAGCTGCCGCATCAGCGCGCTGTCGTCGACGATCAGCAAGCGGTTCACGGCGCGGCGGTCGCTGCGCTGGCGGCCATGTCGGCGATCAGCGCCTGTTCGGTCGACGAGACGAGCGCGCCGGGATCGACGACCAGCAGGGGCGCGTCGCCTTCTTCGCCCTGGTGCTGCAACGCTTCGCCGAAGATGCCGCCCGCCAGCCCTTCGGGCAAGGGAGCGGGAAGGAGGGCGCTGCGCTCCGCCATGATGATCGCCCGCGCTTCGTCGACCAGATAGCCGATCCGCTGGCCGTGCGCGCGCAGCAGAAGCAGGCGCTGGCGCGCGCCCGTCGCGGCCGATCCGCTAAGGCGCAGCACCTGGTCGACGATCGCCAGCGGCTCGCCTGCCAGGGCGCAGATGCCCGGCAGCCAGGCCGGGGCGCCGGGAAGCGGTGTGAGGCGCGACGGACGGGCGGCGACCCTCTCGATCGCGGCGACGGGGAAGGCTAGCCGATGGCCGCCGATCCGCACCGGCAGCAGCGCGACGCGATCGGCGCCCGGAGCGGCGGCGGGTTCGACGGTCTGGTCGCGTCCCCCGGTCGCCAGCAGCTGGCGCGTGCGCGCCTCGTTCAGCAGCTGGTCGGCGGCGAGGATGGAGACGAGCTTGCCGCCCGCTTCGGGACGGCAGATGGCGCGTATCCGCGCTTCGCCCTCGCCCCGCAGCACGGTGGCGGGCACGCTGTCGATGCGGCTGGCGGGAACCTGCATCATCGCTTCGATCCGATCCACCAGCAGCCCCAGCCTGTGATGGCCGAGCGCCACCACCAGGATGCGGCGGCGGGCGCGGAACGCCTCTTCATCGGCGGAGGGAAGGCCGAGCAGCGCCGCCAGCGACAGCAGGCCGATCGTCATGTCCTGCCAGTCGATCGTGCCGAGCACGGCGGCGTCAGCGCCGGGCAGGCGAGCGATGCTGGCGGGAACGCGCAGCACCTGCGCCACTTCCTCGACCGGCAGCGCGAAACTCTGCTCGCCGATCGCGAAGCGCAGCAGGGCGACCCGCTCTTCCGGAATGGTGCGCGGCTCGCGCGCGGCTGTCGCGCGATCGGCCCGGCGCGCGCCGTCCCGCAGCGGAAAGCCGCGCGCGACAAGATCGTCGATGGGCAGATCGGCGACGTCGGTGCCCTGCGCCAGGCGCTCGACCGCGTCGATCGCGATGGCGACGCGATCCGCGCCCGCCAGCACCAGCAACTGGCGCGCCTCGCCGCTCGGCGTCCCGTCTTCCAGCGCGGCGGGGGACAGGATAGCGAGCGTTTCGCCCCGAACATTGCCGAGGCCGAGCAACCCCGGCGGGGCGAGCGGCACCGATGTCAGTCGCGGCATCCGCGCGAGTTCGCGCACCCGCCTTGCCGGCAGCGCATAGCGCCGATCGCCCGCGCGAAAGACCAGCCGGTCCTCTGCGCTCATGCGCGGGGCTGGTCGGGGCGCGGGTTGAGCGACGCGGCGAGCGCGGCGATATCCTCGATCGCGGCGGCCAGCATCTCGGCGCCCTGCGCCTGTTGCTGCGCGGCTGCGCTGGCCTCGCGCGCGGCGTCGGCGGCGAGTTCGGCGGCCGCCGCGATCTGGTCGCAGCCGCTCTTCACCTCGCGCGCGGCGCGCTGGATCGCCTCGGCGCCTTGCAGGATCGCGCCATTGTCGGCGCGCGTGCTGTCCAGTTCGGCGGCCATGTCGGCGAAACGGGCGAGCAGCGCTTCGTTGCGGCCGGCCTCCACCTCGCCGGCGGCGGCGATCTGGTCCAGGTCGCGCCGCGCCGACTGGATGCCGTCCTGGATGGCGCGCACGACATCCTTGCCGTCCTCCGCATTGACGGCCAGGCTGCGCGCGAGCTTGCGGATGTCGGCGGTGACGCTGGCAAAGCCCAGGCCCGCTTCGCCCGACCGCGTCGCCTCCACCGCGCCGCTGACGCCCAGCATGTTGGTCTGAAGCGCCCCCAGCGCCAGCGTATCGGCGATCTTTTCGGCGCGCCGGGCCGCTTCGCCAAGGCCGGCGAGCAAGTCGAGCACGGCGCGGGTTTCCGCCACAGCCTCGCCCACGCCGCCGATCAGGTCGGTCAGCATCGCGCTGCCGGTGCCGACCGTCGCGGCGATCGCGTCCAGCCGGTCGACCGCGATGTTCGCCCGCTCCTTCGCCACGGTCGCGCTGGTTTCGATCTGTCCCATGGCGGTGCTCGCCTGGAAGGTGGCGGCGCTCTGCAACTGGGCGCCGCGCGCGATTTGCTCGATCGCGATCTGGATCTCGCTGGAGGCGCCCGACAGCTCCTGCACCGTCGCCGACAATTGTTCGGCCGCGGCCGCGACCTGCTCGACGGCCTGCGGGCCCGCCTGTGCCTCCCCCAGCGCGCCGCTCAATTCGCCCAGCGCCTCAGCGGTCTGCTGGCTCTGTTCCAGCGAGACGGCCTGCTGCTCGATCGACTGCTGCGCCTGCGCCGCCGAGGCGGACTGCTCCTCCGCCGCGCTCGCCACCTGTTCGGCGCCGCGCTCTGCCTCGGTCGCGGCCGCCTCTGCCTGCATCGCGGCGGCGGCAATCTCCTGCGCGCCGTCGAGCACCGCTTCCAGCCCCGCCCGCGCTTCCTGCAGCGCGGTGCTGATGCCACCGCCGTTGCGGGCTTCATCGCTTGCCCGTTCGCTGGCAGAGCGGATGCGCGCGGCGATCGCGCGAACATCGTCCACCACCTGCGCGGCGAGCGTCCTGATGTCGCCCGCGCTCGCTTCCGATGCTTCGGCCAGTTCGCGCACTTCGTCGGCGACGATGGCAAAGCCCTTGCCGGTTTCGCCCGCGCGGGTTGCCTCGATCGAGGCGTTGAGGGCGAGCATCCCGGTCTGTTCGGCAAGATCGCCCACCATGTCGCCGACCGCGCCGATGCGCGCGGCGGCCGCTTCGAGCTGTTCGATCACCGCGACCGAGCCGAGCTGCCGCCGGGCATTGAGTTCGATCGCCGAGACGGACGCGTCGATCTGGGCGGACGTCTCGGCAAAGGAGGCTTCCAGCCGCTGGGTCTGGCTGCGCGAGGTGGCGGCGCGCTGGCTCGCCTCGCGAAACTGCGACCGCAAATGGCCGATCAGGCCCAGCGATTC
>DATEJA010000323.1:0-2718 GCA_035278405.1 Sphingobium sp.
TAATCAAAAGCAAGGCCACCCGCCGCGATCAGGCCGAAAAGCGACAGGGCCACCGTCGGCGCCACCGCACCGCTGGTTGACCTTAGGAGGCTTTTCCGACGGGCAGACATGGATGGAAGCCCTCCCCGATCAGTTGCCGCCGCCGGAGCCGCCGCCGTTTCCGCTGGCCCCTTGGGTGGTGCGGATGGAAGCCGGCTTCTTCACCGCGTCGGTGCGGTAGCGTTTCACCGCCGCCGCGCTCTTGGTGCCATCGCCGCCCGCGACGAGCGTGCCCTCATAATGCGGATCGGGATTGACGACCTGCATCGCATAATTGCTGCGCACCGCGCCGCCGAAGGTCGGGTCGTTGGTGGTGCAGCCCGCCAGCGCCGGCGCGATCAGCAGCGCGGCCAGGGACAATCTGCGCATGGTCTCACTCCCGCTCATAGTTCGTAGCCGCTCTGCGTCTTGCCCGCCGGAGCCGGGGCCGGAGCCGCCGCCGCCGGAGCGTTCGGCGCGGGCGCCGGAGCCGCCCTGCGCGTTTCCGGCGGCATCGCGTCCGGATTGAGCGGGTTGATGCCCACCGCCTTGTCGGTCCGCCCCATCAGGAACAGGTCCAGCTCATGCGGATTGCCCACCCGGTCGGTCGGCAGCGCCACATCATCGGCCCGCATCGGCTTCACCAGATGCGGCGTGACGATCATGACCAGTTCGGTCTGCTGCTTCTGGAAGCCGGTCGAGCGGAACAGCGTGCCGATGATCGGGATCGATCCCAATATCGGCAGTTGCCGCACCGTATCCTGGAAATCGTTGCGCAGCAGGCCGGCAATGGCGAAGGATTCGCCGTCGCGCAGTTCCACCACCGTCTTCGCCCGCCGCGTCAGCAGGCCCGGCACGACCAGGCCGTTGATCGACACCGATGCGGACGGATCGATCGAGCTGACTTCCGGTTCGACCACCAGGTTGATGATGCCGTCGCTCAGCACCGTGGGCGTGAAGCCCAGGCTGACGCCGAACGGCTTGAACTCGACGGTGATGCCGTTGTTGCCGGTGCCGCCGCCCCCGCCGCCATTCTGGACGACCGGGATCGGAAATTCGCCACCGGCCAGGAAGCTCGCCGTCTCGCCCGAAAGCGCCACCAGCGTCGGCTCGGCCAGCGTCTTCACCAGCCCCTTCTTCTCCAGCGCATCCAGCGCCGAGAAGATGTTGAGGCTGCCGATCTTGTAAGCCCAGGTGCCGACGCCGAACGTGTCGGCCAGCCCATTCAGCGTGATGGTCGGCGTCCGGCCGTTGTTCGTGGGCACCACCGATGTCGCGGACAGATCACCGATGCTGCCGGCGGTCTTGCTGCCCACGAAACTGTGGTTGAGACCGATATCCTTGGCCGCCGAACGGTTCACCTCCGAAAAGCGCACCTCCAGCATCACCTGCTGCGATGCCCCGACAGACAGCATGTTGACGACCTTCTCCTCGCCGCCCGAATAGGTCTTGGCGATCTGCACCGCGCGATCGATCGCGGCGGCGTTGGAGACGGTGCCGGTCAGCACGACCGCGTCGTTGGACATGCGCGCGCCGATCGGCTCGCCGGGGATCAATTCGGACAGCTGGCGCTTCAACGTCACCACGTCCGGCCCCACCGCCACGTCAACGACCGCGATCAGCATGTTGCGGCTGTCATAGAGGGTGAGGCTGGTCGTGCCCACCTTCTTGCCCAGCACATAGAGCGACCGATTGGTCATCGGCAGGATGTCGGCGATGTCCTGGTTGCCCACCAGCGCCCTGGCGAAGGGACGATCAACCGTCAGCACCTGGCTCTTGTTGAGCGGCACGTCGAGCTGGCCCGCATGATCGACATTGGTCGTCGTCAGCGAAGCGATCTGGGCCTGGGCGGGCATCGCCGCCCCTGCTGCCAGCGCCAGCGAAAGCGCCAGCGCCGTCAATGACTTAGCGGGAACCATAGCGCTTCACCTCATAGCTGGTGCCGGTCGTGCCGCGCACGATCTCGACCGATGCGGTCGCGGGCAGAGCGGAAACATTCGTCGGCACATGGCGCCGCGGGGCGCGCATCACCGGCGCGGGCGCGGGCGTATAGGCGGCCTCGGCGATCCGGGCGCGCGGGGCGGCATAGCCGCCGACATAGGCGCCGTCGCGCAGATCCTCCGTGCTGACGGTCTGGACCGCCGGATTGGGCTGGTCCGTCACATTGCGCAGCACCAGCGTCAGCTGGCCGACCTGCTGGCCCAGCACCAGCTTCTGCGCGTCGACCTGGTTGACCTCCAACGTGGCGGTCCGGCCGACGGCGGGATCCTTGGAGCTGTCATTCGCATTCTGGTCGATGGCGATGACGCGCGTATTCTGCAACAGCACGTCGGTGATCTGCTGCGCCGCGCCGCTGCCCGGCTCCTGCGCCGTGCGGGTGACGAAGACGTCGACGGTATCGCCCGGCAGCACGAAGCCGCCCGCCGCCGCCACGTCGCTCACGCGCACCGCGACCGCACGCATTTCCGGCCGCAGCACACCGGACATGGTGGCACGGCCGCCTTCCGCCGACAATTTGGAGGTCAGGACAGGCTCACCCGGCTCGATCTGGCGCAGCACCACGCGCTGCTTGCCGAGCGAGGTCAGCTGGACCGGATCGCGAAACGCGCCAGGCGGCACTGATGCCGCCGGCCAATCCACCACCTTGATCTTTTCCGGCGTGATTGCGGCGCCGAAGGGCAGCGCCATCGTCGCCACCAC
>DATEJA010000324.1:0-4634 GCA_035278405.1 Sphingobium sp.
ACCAGCGCGGCCGACAGCAGCGCCGCCAGGATCAGCAGCGGCAGGGCAAGGCGGGAGGGCGGATCGCCCATCCACGCTTCCTCATCCCTCTTCGCGCGCGCGGCCATGACCGGCGTTCCCCCTCAAACGGCTTTGGACTTAAGATCGCCGGCCGTCAGGCGGAGGCGACTTCCTCCAATGCGCTGTTTTCGTGGGCCTTGCCAATCCTCAATTTGCGGGCATGCCATTTCCGGCCCATGCGGTGCCGCCAGATCCAGTCGGCCAGAAAATAGCCTACCACTGCGAAGCCGAGCGAAATCAGCGCCAGGCCGAACAGCATGGCAGGAGCCGCTTCGGAAAAGAGCCAGGCGCACCATTCCCGGATGGAAGCATGTTTGTCGATCAGCGCCATGAAGCCCGACGCGTCGGCCGACCGTCCCAGCATCCAGTTGCCGATATAGACCGACGCCATCAGGAACAGCGGCGTCGTCGCCGGATTGGACAGGAAGGTCATGGCCGCCGCCACCGGGATGTTGGCGCGAAAGGGCAGCGCCAGCAGCGCCGCGCCGGCGATCTGGACGCCCGGGATCAGCAGGAAGATGCCGACCAGCAGCCCCAGCGCGACTCCGCGCGGCACCGAACGACGGGTGAAGCGCCAGAGCGAGGGCTCCAGCACCCGATGCGCCACCGGGGCTATGAAGCGGTTATGCTCCAGCGATTCGCGCGTCGGGGCGTTGGCATGCCACCAGCGAGTGAATCGGTTGTCCATCAGCGATGCGCCTTCATGATGCGCTGCTGATCGCGTTTCCAGTCGCGTTCCTTGATGGTGTCGCGCTTGTCATGGGTCTTCTTGCCCTTGGCCAGCGCCAGTTCGACCTTCGCCTTGCCCCGGCTGTTGAAATAGATCGACAGCGGGACCAGCGTCATCCCCTTGCGCTCGACCGCGCCGTGCATGCGGGCGATCTCCCGTTCGTGCAGCAGCAGCTTGCGGGGGCGCTTGGGTTCATGATTATAGCGGTTGCCGTGGCTGAATTCGGGGATGTTGCTGTTGACCAGCCAGACCTGGTCACCCTTCACCTCGGCATAGCTTTCGGCGATATTGCCTTCGCCAAAGCGCAGCGATTTCACCTCCGTCCCCTGCAGCGCGATGCCGGCTTCGAACACATCCTCCAGGAAATATTCGAAACGCGCGCGCCGGTTCTCGGCGACGATTTTCTTCTTGTCGAAAAGTTCGGGACGGGGGCGGGCCATGGACTCTTGTTTAACTCACTTCACTTGATGTGCCGCCGACCCTTTAGACCAGTCCCGCAATTTCCAACGCGCGGTCGACCGCGGTACGGCTGGATGCCGACGGCCAGGTGATCGGCAGGCGAACATCGCCCGGCATGTCGGGACGCACGCGGGTGAGCGCATATTTGACGGGGCCGGGTGAAGAATCGCTGAACAGCGCGTCATGCAGGGGATAAAGACGATCCTGGAGCGCCAACGCGCCATCCCAGTCGCCCGCCGCGCAGGCCGCCTGGAAATCGGCGCACAGGCGCGGCGCGACATTGGCGGTGACGGAGACGCACCCCTTGCCCCCCATGGCGTTGAATCCGAGCGCGGTTTCGTCATTGCCGGAAAGCTGGCAGAAGTCGGCCCGGCTGGCGAGGCGCTGCGCGGTGACACGCCCCAGATTCCCGGTAGCGTCCTTGATGCCGACGATCGTCTGATATTCCTCCACCAGCCGGTGGATCACCGGCACCCCGATATCGGTAATGGTGCGGCTGGGCACATTATAGAGGACAATCGGAAGTTCACACCGTTCAGCGAGGTAGGCAAAGTGCTGGTAGACGCCTTCCTGGTTGGGTTTGTTGTAATAAGGCGCGACGACCAGCGCGGCGTCGGCGCCTGCGGCCTGCGCCGCATACATATGTTCCAGCGCGATCCGCGTGTCGTTGGATCCGCAGCCGGCGATCACCGGCACGCGGCCCGCCGCCTGGTCGATGCAGATCGCGACGACGCGATTATGCTCCTCGACCGTCATCGTCGCGCTTTCGCCCGTGGTGCCGCAGGGGACCAGCGCGCTCGATCCTTCGGCGATCTGCCAGTCGACAAGGGCACGGAAGGCTGCCTCATCCACCGCACCGTCGCGAAACGGGGTGATCAGCGCCGGAATCGACCCGGAAAACATGCACAAACTCCTTCAATTCACCGGGAATCCGGGGCACACTGTCGAGATGAGGACGACGGCGCGCTATAGCGCGTCATTCAGGGCCTGATAAGGATGGATTTACGATGATGTCCAGTCCGCTGTCGCCGCGTCACCTTGAATCAGCAATGGTACATATGCCCTTGATCGCCTTTCTTCTTCTGACCGCCAGCGCCAGCGCCGAGACTCAAGCGCCGCTTTCTCCTGCCACCATTCCTTCCGCGTCCGGCGCCATGGTGCAGCCGCTGCCCGCCCCGACTCAGGCGAGCCAGCCGAGCCAGTGGAACCAGATCAGCGGCCGGATCGGCATGCCGACCGACCCCGCCATCGCGGCGACCATCAGCCAGTGGCGCGTGCTGCAGCAGAGCGACGGCCTGGGCTTTTCCACCTATTCAAGCTTCATCCTCGCCAATCCCGGCTGGCCGGGCGAAGACCGGATGCGGCGTCTCGCGGAAACCAGCATCAACCCCAACAGCTACGACCCGCGCCAGGTGGCGGCCTTCTTCGCCCGCTTCCCGGCGCGCACCGCGACGGGCCACGCGCGCAACGCGATGGCGCTGATGCAGCTGGGCCGCATGAACGAGGCGCGGATCGCCGCGCGCCAGGCCTGGATCGGTGGCAGTCTCTCGCCGGATGACGAAGCGCGCCTGCTCTCGCTGTTCGGGTCGGGCTGGACCAGCGCCGACCATGACCAGCGCGCCGACATGCTGCTGTGGGGCAATGACATTGCCGGCGCGCAACGGATGCTGGCCTATGTGACGCCGGCGCGTCGCCCGGTCTATGACGCGCGCATAGCCTTCCGCCAGAAGGCCCCCGACGCCGCCACGCGGATGCAATATGCCGAAAGCGTCGGCGCCAGCGACGCGGGCTTCGTCGCGGACAAGGCGACATGGCTGCTCAATACCGGCAACTGGATCACCGCGCGGCAATATCTCGCCAATCGCCCGGCGCTGACCTTCCGGCCCGGCAATGCGGAAAAATGGTATGAGACGCTGCTGACCCATGCGAAGGCGGCGGCGAACGACAGCCAGTGGAGCTTTGCCTATGGCATCGCCAGCAAGCTGGACGACGCCTATGCACCGGGCACCGACGTCAGCGGGCGGCCGATCGGCGAGCGCGACGATTATACCAGCCTCGCCTGGCTTGCTGGGTCGACGGCCTTTTACAATCTGAACAAGCCGGCGAACGCCGCCGTGATGTTCCGCCGCTACGCGACCGCCGCCAAATCGCCGCAGACCCAGTCCAAGGGCTATTATTGGGCCGGCCGTGCCGCGCTCGCGGCAGGCGACCCGACTACCGCGAGCAGCTATTTCGCGCAGGCGTCGGTCTTCCCCGACCAGTTTTACGGCCAGCTTGCGCTCGAACGGCTCGGCCGCCCCGTGCCTGCCCCCGCGACCGTCGAGCGGCCGATCGAAATATCCGTCGCCTCCCGCGCCGAGTTCAACGATCGCTCGGTCGTGCGCGCGGTCCGGGCGCTGGGTCAGATGGGCTATTGGGAGGATCAGAGCAAGTTCGCCCGAGCCATCGCCAACAATGCGGACAGCGACAGCGACCATTTCCTGGCCGCCGAACTCGCAAAGAGCATCGGCCGCCCCGACATGGGCGTGATGGTCGGCCGCCGGGCGGTTTCCAGCGGCCTTTCCGGCTATGGCGAAAGCGCCTTTCCCCGCGTGCCGGTGCCCCCTTCGGCCCAGTCCAACTGGACGATGGTCCATGCCATCGCCCGGCAGGAAAGCCAGTTCGACAAGCAGATCGTCAGCCATGCCGGCGCGCGAGGCCTGATGCAGCTGATGCCCGGGACGGCACGCGAGCAGGCGGGCAAGCTGGGCCTGGGCTATGACGCTGGGTCGCTCAACGACCCCAGCTACAACATCATGCTGGGTTCGGCCTATTTCCAGCGGTTGCTCGACTATTATGCCGGCAGCTACCCGCTGGCGGTCGCGGCCTATAATGCCGGCATGGGCAATGTAAATCGCTGGCTGGCCGCCAATGGCGACCCGCGCATGCCCGGCGCGGACATATTGCGCTGGATCGAGCAGATCCCGATCTATGAAACCCGCAACTATGTGCAGCGGGTGCTGGAAAATGCCGTCGTCTATGAAGCGATGAACCCCGAACGCGCTCGCTTCCGGGGCACGACGACGCCGTTGTCCAAATATCTGGGCAAGCAGACGCCGGGTTGAGGATCGGCTATGGGAGTGGCATGATCACCCCCTATCCCAACTACATCACGCCCGAAGGCTTCGCGAAGCTGCGCGCCGAATATGACCAGCTGCTGGGGGTCGAGCGCCCCCGCATCGTCGAGATCGTCAGCTGGGCGGCGGGCAATGGCGACCGCAGCGAGAATGGCGACTATCTCTATGGCCGCAAGCGCATGCGCGAGATTGACGGCCAGTTGCGCCGCCTGTCGAAGAAGATGAAGGATGCCAAGGTCGTCGACCCGCGCCAGCAGCCCGACCGTGGC
>DATEJA010000325.1:0-4432 GCA_035278405.1 Sphingobium sp.
GGGTTTGCCGCCCTTCACATCGGCGACTTCGCCGTCGGCAGCGGCCTGAACGTCCTTGAAATCAACCGGGTTCGTGATGTAGCGGATCGTGCCGCCCATCGCGCCCTGGCCGTAAAGCGTCCCCTGCGGGCCGCGCAGAACTTCGATGCGCTGCACGTCCAACAGCCTCAGATCCTGGCCGGTCTGGTTGATTTCGTTGTTGAGCGGCATTTCGTCCATATAGACGCCGACGGTCGGCAAGCCGCCATAGACCGAGATGCCGCGCAACTGGATGCGCTGCTGCCCCGGAGCGAACTGGCTGATGGACATGCCGGGGACGGAATATTGCAGATCTTCGATCGCGGTGGCCCCCCGCCGCGTAATTTGTTCGGCGGACACGGCGGTAATCGACAGCGGCACGTCGATGATCGCCTGCTCGCGCTTCTGCGCGGTGACGACGATTTCGGGCTCGCCCGATCCGTTCCGTTCGGCGACCGGCGGCGCGCTCTGGGCGCTTGCCGGCGTACAAAGGATGGATTGCGCCGCCATGACCAGCATGCTGCACCCTAGGCCCAGTAGTTTTTTCGACTGCATCATTGCCCCCGCGAATCAGTTCGGACTAAAAAAGAACGTGCGATCGTTTTTTATATATGACAAGCATGTTTCAACAGGAGCCGGAATCGGCCATAGGAGTGGGCAATGCCGAAGCGCGACGACATCTATATGGGGGAGCAACGCACGGCGATCGCGCGCGCTGCGCTGAAGGTCCTTCTGGAAAAGGGCGTCTATGCGACGTCCCTGCGGGATATCTGCATGGAAGCGGGGATCTCCATAGGCGCGCTATACACCCATTTCGCCAACAAGAGCGAGGCGATCACGGCCGCATGCGCGCTCGATTTCGTCGATATGCAGAATGAGCCGCCCGCCCGCGACTGGGCCGCTTATGTCGAGCGTTGGACGAGAGATGTGGAGGACGTCCGGAGCCCGGACAAAAGTCGGCGCATGCGCGTGTCTCTGCAGTTCGTCGCCGAACTGATGATGATGGATGAAGATCCCGAAGGGCTGACCTCTATCTACCTCACCTTCCGCGACGGCATCAGGCAGAGCCTGTCGCACCTGCTGGAGCGACAGGAGATCACGCTCCCGCTGGGGCTGGAACAGACGACCGAAATTCACATGCAATTGATCGCCGGCGCGGAATATCAGGTTGCGGCAGACAGGACGCTGGAGCGGCAGACAGTGATCGACGCGCTTGCCGCAGGGTTGGCAGCGACCGCCGGGCTGATTGAGCAGCCCGCGGTGGCATAGGGCAGGACGAACTCCCGCCGACCCTTACGCCCGGTCGTCGCGCGGCAGGCCCAGGCGCCGTTCCGCAATCAGGTTGCGCATGATCTCGTTCGATCCGGCCGAAATGGTATCGCCGAACGAATATATGTAATCATACATCGGATAGCGACCGTCGCAGACGAACGACTGACGCTGAAACTGCTGCTCGATGTCGCCGACCCTCACCAGGAAATCGGCATAATCCTGGCTGACGATGGAAGAGGACAATTTGATGATCGCGGGCAGCATCTTCGCCTGCGCCTTGCCCGCATCGTCGCGCAGCAGGGATCGGATCATCCGGCGCACCGACTGCATCCGCGCCAGCAATTCCATGAACTCCCCGCGCCGATCCTCGCTGCGGGTCCAGTCCGCTCCTTCATCAAGCGCGCGCGTCAGATGGTTTTCGACATGGACCAGCTGCCGTTCCGATCGTTCGAAGGCCAGCAGGCCGCGCTCGGCCGCCAATGTCGATTGCGCGACCTTCCAGCCCTGATTTTCCGGGCCGATCAGATTTTCCACCGGGATCCTGACGTCGGTCAGGAAGATCTCGCTGAATTCCTGGTCGCCCGTCGCCTGGCGGATCGGCCGGACCTCCACGCCGGGGGTCTCCATGTCCAAGATGAGGTAGCTGATCCCGCGATGCTTGGGCGCGTCGCTGTCGGTCCTGACGAGCAGGAGGCAATAGCGTGCATAACGCGAATAGGACGACCAGATCTTCTGCCCGTTGACCACATAGACATCGCCCTGCCGCACCGCACGGGTGCGCAAGGCGGCTAGGTCGCTGCCGGCGCCCGGTTCCGAAAAGCCCTGGCACCACACGTCCCCCGCGATCAGCCCGGGCAGATATGCCCGCTGCTGCTCGGGCGTGCCCCATTCCAGCAGGGTCGCCGGCACATGGGTCAGGGACACCATGAACATCGCCAGTTCCAGCGGCGGCGTGCCGGCTCTGGCCGACTCCTCCGCCAGCACCAGCTGGCAGTCGATGCTGAGGCCGCTTCCCCCGACCGAGCGGGGCAGCGAGGGCAGCACCAATCCGGCGCGCCGCCGTTCGTCCAGCCACCAGCGTTGCAGCGCCACATAGGCGTCCTCGGGCTTGCCGGCGAGCTGCTCGCGCCAGTCCCCCGGCAGAACGTCGCCCAGCCATTCCCGAACGGCGGTGCGGAAGCGGGCGGGATCGTCCGCATGATCCATGATCGAGTGCTGCATCGTGGTGACGGTCATGACCGGATATCCATGGGAGCCTTGCCGGCCTGAAGCTGCGAGGTCAGGCTGGTGAACGCATCGGCACGGAGCCGGGCATTGTCCTGGCCCAGCATCTGATTCAGGCGCGCGCGCTTCAGAAACAGGTGGCAGTCATACTCCCAGGTGAAGCCGATACCCCCGTGCAGCTGAAGACAGTCCTGCGTCACCCTGACCGCCATGTCCGTCGCCGAACTCTTGCACATCGCCGCCCACAGGCGTGCTTCGCCGGGGTCCCCGCTGGCTGCCGCAAGGCCTTGTTCCAGCAGGTGCGCCGCCTGTTCGATCGCGACGAGCAGATCGGCGGCCCGGTGCTTGAGCGCCTGGAATGATCCGATCTTTCGCCCGAACTGCTCGCGCTGGTTGAGATAGTCGACGGTCTGCACGAAAATCCCCTCCGCCAGGCCAACCGAGTCCGCCGCCAGCGACAGATTGAACAGCATGTCGAGCCGCTCGGCAGCCTCGCCAGGCAGTTCGCAAACAGGCTCGGCAGCCGCCGGGATGCGAAAAAGCTGACGCGTCCTGTCCCAGAGGGCAGCACCGGGCTCCCCTCGCTGGCCATCGTCATGAACATGGAGGAGGTGCAGGCCGCCACCGTGGGACTGCGCATAAGTCGCCAGAACGCCCGCCGTCTCGGGTTCGCCCAGCAACAGCGCGGCTTCTCCGTCACGCCGGGCGCGCCGCGCCGGGACGGCGGCGGATATGCGCCCGGCTGCCAGGTCCGGCAAGAGCCGTTCGACAAGCTCTGTTGGGCCAAATTCGCACAGGATCTGGACCAGGCAGAGCGTCGGGATGAACGGGCCCGGAGCCAGTCGCCGCCCCATCTCCCGGATCAGCAGGACGAGGCCATCGGCCCCAAGGCCCAGCCCTCCCTGCTTTTCCGGCAAAGCCAGCAGCAGCCAGCCTAGATCGACCGCCGATGCCCGCAGCGATGCGGCGATGTCCTCCGCCCCGTCCGCATGTCGGTGCACCCTGGCCATCGAGCATTGCTCGGCCAGCACCGCCGCGATGCTCGACCCCAGATGCTCGCGATCCTCTACCCCTATCAACACACCCGTCTCCTGGTGAGCGCGGCTTATGATGTCATTAGTTGCGAGCCGGGCAGTCCGGGACTTCCGTCCGGTCCGCTCGCATGTGACATGCCGACGGGCCATCCGCCCGATGAGGTCAGATGCTAGAAAAGCCCGGGAAGGGCGTCAAGTTTTTTCTAAACATAATTAGGTTTTATCTTCTGGACCGCCTGCCCGCCCGCACAATGGCGCAGGGCCTAATCCTTTCGCGCGCCGACACCGTTCAGGAACATCTCCGTGAGCTGATGCGACAGCGCCTCGATATCCAGATGCCCCTTCGGATCGAACCACAGATGCGACCAGGTGATGCTCCCCAGCAGGAACAGCCGGAGCACGGATGAATCAAGATCCCCCCTTATCTCGGATTTCAGCTGGCCATCCCTGATCAGGTCGCGCCACATTTTCCCGTAAAGCCGGGGGAGATGGATGAATTCGTCCCGCATTTCCTGGGGAACTTCATTGATGATCCGATCATAGGCCGGCAAATAGGGATCGCCCGAATGGATCGCCCGCATATGCGCTTCGATGCCGGCCTTGATATGGTCGATGACCGACGCGCCCTCGGGCAGCGCGGCCCAGGCGCTCACCACCTTCTCGTTGATCGAGGTCATGGACGTCTTGAGCACTTCGCGGACGATGTCGTCCCGGGACGGAAAATGATAATAGAGGCTGCCAGCCTTCGTCCCCGCCTCCTCGGCGATATCCTGCAAGGTTGTCGCGCTGAACCCCTTCTGGCTGAACAATTGGGCGGCGACACGGATGATCGCTTCCCGCTTGTTCATGCCCTTCTGGAATTTCGGCGCGCGGGCGGCGCCGAC
>DATEJA010000326.1:0-4799 GCA_035278405.1 Sphingobium sp.
CGGGGCGCCCAGTCGGCCTTGGGATACCAGCGGCCGAGCGCGCCGAACAGCGGCTGGCGCACCGATGCGGGCATGATCGATCGCACCCGCTCTCCCTGCAGCTGGAAGCGGTGGCGGCGGTAGCCGGCGAAGGCTTCGTCGGCGCCGTCGCCGGAGAGGGCCACCGTCACCTGCTCGCGCGCCAGTTCGCAGACGCGATAGGTGGGAAGCGCGGAGGCGTCGGCAAAGGGTTCGTCGAAATGATAGGCGAGCGTGTCGATCAGGCCGTAATCGTCGGGCGACACGATGCGGGTGCGGTGGTCGGTGGCGAAGCGGCGGGCGATGCGGTCGGCATAGGCGGTCTCATCGAGCGCGGCGACGTCGAAGCCGATGGTGCAGGTCTTGACCGCCTGCTTGGACGCTTCGGCCATCAGCGCGACGACGCTGGAACTGTCGACGCCGCCCGAGAGGAAGGCGCCCAGCGGCACGTCGGCGACCATGCGGGAGCGGACCGCCTGGCGCATCAGCGCGACCAGTTCCTCCTCCAGCGCCTGGGGCGAGGCCTTGCTGCGGTCGGCGAAGCTCACGTCCCAATAGCGTTGCGGCTGCGGCGCGGGGCGGCCGCGCACGAGGCGGAGCGTCTCCCCCGCGCCGAGCTTGCGCACGCCCGCGACGAGGCAGGCGTCGTCGGGGACATAGCCATAGGCCATATAGTCCTCGACCGCCGAGAGGTCCGGCGCGCGCCTCAGCAAGGGGTGGGCGAGCAGGCTCTTCAATTCCGAGCCGAAGATCAGGCTGCCGTCGGAGAGCAGCGCATAGTGAAGCGGCTTTACCCCCAGCCGGTCACGCGCGATCCAGAGCGCCTGCGCGCGCGCGTCGAACAGGGCGAAGGCGAACATGCCGTGGAAGCGTTCGACGCAAGCCTCGCCCCATTGGCGATAGCCATGGAGGATGACTTCGGTATCGCTGTGGGTGCGGAAGACATGGCCCTTTGCCTCCAGTTCGGCGCGGACTTCGGCGAAATTGTAGATCTCGCCGTTGAAGGTGACGGCGAGGCTTTCATCCTCGGTCAGCATCGGCTGGGCGCCGCTGGCAAGGTCGATGATCGAGAGGCGCAAGTGGCCGAGGCCGACGCCCGGCGCAGTCCAGATGCCGCTGCCGTCGGGGCCGCGATAGGGCATCGCGTCCAGCATGGCGCGGACCCGCGCCGGATCGACCGGCTTGGCCGTTTCGAGGTGGAAGATGCCCGCTATCCCGCACATGCGAAAGGGCTTTAGCGGATGCCGAGGCTGCGGTCAGCCAAATCCTTCATATTGCCCAGATCGTGCAGGAAGGCGGCGATGGCGGCGTCAGCGGGGGCGTTCGGCCGTTCCTCGGCGGAGATCAGCAGCGCGACGGCGCGCTGGTCCTGGCCCAGCAATCGCGCCTTCATCGTGGCGAGCTTGATGCGCGGGCCGTTGCCGGTGAAGCCGCCCTCGCCCACGCGGTAGAAGCTGACGACATGGCGGATCACCGGGCCGGGCGCGGTGATCTGCTCGCCGCGCGCATCGGCGGGCGCGGGCGCGGGCGAGGACCAGGTCCAATGCTGGTCGGGATCGGCAGCGCCCTGCGCGAAGCCGACCAGCTCGCGGCCTTCCTCCTGGCGATCGAAGGTGGCGATGGCCAGATCAATGCGCTGGCCGGCGGCGTTGCGATAGCGGGCCATGACAAGATGATCCGCGCCATCGAAGCGCGGACGCCAGGGATAGAGGAGTTGTTCGGTGACGGGCGTCCAGCCCTTCACCGGAGGGAGCGCCGGCGGGCCGGGCAGATCGTCGCTGGCTGCCGCGCTGGCCGCCAGCCAGAGCGGCGCGGCGATGATGAGGGCGAGCGCGGCAACGCTGGCGATGACGGGCGACAACAGCGCGCGCGCGGGATTGGTGAGACGGGTGGGATCAAAGAAGGGGTCGCCGGGCTTGCGGTCGAAAAAGGGCCAGGCGGTCGCCATCACCAGCGTCATGATGATGGCGAAGAAGATCCAGCCATAGACGACATGATCGAAACCGACCGCCGCGTCGATGCTGGTGAGGTGCGCGACCCAGATCGTCGCGAAGGCGCGCACGCCGTTCGCCAGCACGGAGAGGGTGAGCGCGCCGGTCATGAAGAGGATGCGGCGCGGCCAGCTGGCAAAGCAGAGGTTGCAGACGAGCGTGCCATAGGCGGTCATGGCGATGACGAACTTGGCGCCCGAACAGGCTTCCGCCACCTCGAAATAGCCGGTGGGCGTGGTGATGAAGATGCCGTCGAGCTGCGCCGGGACCTGGGCGATGCCGAGGAAGATCATGGTCAGCCGGGCGGTGATGAGCTGGAGCGGCGCGACCAGCTCTTCGCCCACCGGCAC
The DNA here is from genome assembly GCA_035278405.1 of Sphingobium sp. Taxonomy (GTDB): domain Bacteria; phylum Pseudomonadota; class Alphaproteobacteria; order Sphingomonadales; family Sphingomonadaceae; genus Sphingobium. The sequence continues at coordinate 2,360 of DATEJA010000326.1, forward strand.
CATGAAGAAGGCGTAGAAGAGCGGGAAGAGCAGCGCGCGGCCGACCGCCGGGCCCAGCAGCGTGAGCGTCGCGCCCTGAAGCATCAGGATGAGCGCGGCGTGGCGGAAGAGCGCGACGCCCGCCGCCGCGCCGAGCAGCCAGGCAAAGGCGCCGATCGCCAGCCAGATCAGGCCGGGCGCCCAGGCGACCGGCTGCAACCGGCGCAGGCCGGGCAGGCGCTGCTGCACCAGCCAGGCGAGGATGAAGGGGATGAACAGGCAATGGCCGAAGGTGGAGGCGTTCCACCAGATCGACAGCATGGAGAAGAGATCGCGGTGGAAGAGCGCGAGGATGGCCGCCGCCAGCAGGGCGAGCGCGGTCAGGTGCGCGCGCCATCCGGTCAGCGCGATGCGCGGCGGCGCTTTCCAGGACAGGGCGCGCTCCGTCATGCGGCGCGGGCGCCCTGCTCGTCCGCCTTCCCGAACAACATTGCGGGCAGGTCGCGCAACGTTTCGGACCAGCGATAGCGTTCTTCCATGCGCGCGCGGGCCGCATGGCCGAGGCGGCGTGATCGGGCGGGGTCGGCGAGCAGGTCGGCGATCTTCTCGATCTCCTCGGCCGGGTCGGCGGCGACCAGCAGATGGGCGCCGTCGCGCGCGTCGATCCCTTCGGCCGCCTGTGGCGAGGCGACGACCGGCCGGGCCATGGCCATGGCTTCGAGCACCTTGTTCTGGATGCCGCGCGCGATGCGCAGCGGCGCGACGACGATATCGGCCGCCGCCAGCCAGCCGCGCACATCGGGCACCGCGCCGGTGACGATCACGCCGGGGAGCGCGGCCAGCGCCTCCACCTGCGGCGCGGGATTGCGGCCGACGATGGCGAAGCAGGCGTCGGGGTGCAGGGCGCGCAAGGCGGGAAAGCTTTGATGGGCGAAACTGTCGACCGCCTCGACATTGGGGCGGTAGTCCATCTGGCCGGTGAAGACGAAGAGCGGTTGGCCGGGGCGCTTGATCGATGCGAAGTCCGCCGCGGGATCGAAATAGTCGAGCGCCACGCCATTATCGATGCCGATGACGCGGTCGGGGCCGAGGCCGCTTGCGTCCCGGAACAGCGCTGCTTCCGCTTCGCTGACGAAGGCGCTCATGTCGGCGCGGGCGGCGGTGGCGCGCTCGAAGGCGAGCAGAGCCCGGCCTTCGCGCCGGTTGATCCAGGCCATGGGGCCGGAACCTGCCTCCCCATAGGCGGCATATTTGGCCGAATCGAAATCGACGAAATCCATGAGGAAGCGGATGCCGACGGGCAGAGGCGGCACGAAATGCGCCATCTGCGCCGAATAGGCGACGACGGCGGTGATTGGCCGTTCCGCGAGGATTTGCCGCACCCAATCATGGAGGGGGCGACTGTCGAACAGGGATACGAGCAGCGGCTGGCGCTTGAGGAAGCCGGCGAGGCCGGCGGCGATGCGCGAGCGGTCGCGCTTCAGCACGCATTGGCTCGCGGTCAGCTGGGCCATGTCGGCGGCAAAGCCCATGTCGCGATCATCATCGGCAAAGCAGCCGACGTGAACCGGGGCGATCTCCACCAGGCGCTTGAGCAGATGATAGGAGCGGATCTTGTCCCCGCGATCGGGCGGAAAGGGGATGCGGTGGCAGAGGAAGAGGATCTCGCCCGTCATCCGAGGCCCCGCGCGATGAAGGGGCCGATGAGGTTGGCGAGAGGCAGCGGCAGCTTCTTCCACAGATCGACCCGGCGTTGGTAGCGCGGGCTGTTGGGATTGATGTCGCGCTTCTCTCCGGTCGGCGACCAGCTGTGGTAGGACAGCGGCACGGGGTCGAAACCGAAGCTTTTCTTCCAGGCGGCCTGGCCGCTGCCGGCCTTGGACCGGCCGAAATCGAACAGTTTCATGCCCCGATCGCGGCCATGGGCCATCAGGCGATAATACATGAGTTCGTTGGAGCGCAGCCGGCGCGCGTCGCCGATGCCGCCGCCCCAGAAGGGCATGGCGCGGCCGGCATGATAGAGGGTCAGCACGGCGGACACGGGGCGGTCGCCTTCATAGACCGCGAGGATGTCGGCATCCTCGCCGAAATGCGCCAGCACCTCGCGGAACAGGCGGGCCGGGAAGACGGGGGTGCCGAGGTTGCGGACGCTTGTCGCATAGACGCGATAATGGTCGCGGATCAGCTTGGGGCTGCGACCGATCGCGACGTGGAGCGCGGGGTTGGCGAGCGCCTTGCGCAATTCGGCGCGATGCTTGCGCGGGACGGCGAGCAATTCGGCCTCATCATCGGCGGCGAGCGGGCGGGTGAAGCCGAGATGACTGCCGTCATGGAGGGTCCAGTCGCCGCCGGGCGCCGCGCCGCCGCGCAGTTCGACCGATCCGATATTGCGGGTTCGCGCCATGTCCTGTGCTGCTGTGGCGAGTGCCGTGGCTACGGCGGGATCGTCCGCCAACAGGCC
>DATEJA010000327.1:0-12994 GCA_035278405.1 Sphingobium sp.
CTTAAAGCCAGATTGGCCGCGATCGATTCCAGTGAGAGATCTTCGTCGTCCAGATGGTCTTCGATGTATTGCTGGATGCGGCGCAGCGTCGATTGACTGCCGCGCGCCCGCGGTGGCGCGGCCGAAAAACCGCATTCAAGACTCATTCCAAGAAGATCCAGCAGCGAATTGGTAATGCGATTTGCATCTTGCGCCGTAATGCGACCGGCCTCCCGGAGCGCCGCGCGCAGCAAGTTCGAGGCAAGATATCCGATGCCGGCTGCACCATTTATCCGCTGCGACATGACCTGTTCAATCGAGGTCAATCTCCCTTCAATCCGAAACCGCGGCACTCGGACCCAGAGAGCGTCGAAGCCACTGGGTATCTCGATTTCATATCGTCGCGTGCTGTCGAGAATGGCCAAGTCGCCTCGCTCAAGCGCAGCAACATGACCAGCTTGGGAAAGATTGGCTCGACCCGCCAGAATGCAACCGATGAAAAAATTGTTGTGCGCGGAATTGTCAATCAGGCGCTGCGACCGGATGACGCTATGGGCGCCGCCCCGGGTAATTGCACGAACGAAATCGAGATCTCCAAAAGGATATATGTACATGAGGCCGACCAGCCGCTGCGTTGGGTCGGCGGGTACGAATTCAAGCTCCACGAAGAGCTTGGAAAGGCCCTGTTGCCATTCCTCGGCGTTCCCCGAGATGCGAACCGGTTTGATGGATCGGTCTGATCGGTTGGGCATTTTTGACCTGCCTTCCACTTGATGCCAGATCATCAAATTACGCAAAGCATAAAATGGCAAGGGCGATAATCACCCCGAAAAGCCAACCCTATTTCCATAATTATAATATATAAAACAGATACTTATTAGAAAATTTCTCGAGAGGATGGGCCGTATAGCGAGCGGCATGAGAAAGATTGTTCCGTTTTTGCAAAGTTGTTGGGCCGATTCCGCCGAGACACGGGTGCGCGATTTCAGCAGGATGGCTGCACAAGATAAAGCTGACGATCACGAGTGCAGCATAGTGCTCGGTTCGACGAATTTGGGGGAGGAGAGTCCAAGGTGATCAATCTCGTTCTATCTCGAAATCTGCTCGTCTGCCTGCTGGGCGGAGTTTCTGCAGCCGCGCTCGCGCCGGATACCGCCTTTGCCGCGCAAAATGACGCGCGGCAGACTGATGCAGGGCATGCCTCGGAAGACGCAGGCATCGGCGAGATTATCGTTACCGCTCAAAAGCGGGCGGAAAACGTACAGGATGTCCCGATTTCAATTTCGGCCTTCACCGCTGAAGCACTTCAGTCACGCGGCATTGCCGATGTCACCGCGATGGGTAACCTGTCGCCGAACGTTTCGCTTGACGCGGGGACGCCTTTTTCCGGGTCCTCGTCGGTACTTTCAGCGTTCGTTCGCGGCATCGGCCAGAATGATTTCGCATTCAACCTCGATCCCGGTGTCGGGGTGTATCTGGACGGCATCTATCTTGCCCGTTCGGTTGGCGCAAACCAGGATCTGCTCGACGTCGAGCGCGTGGAAATTCTCAAGGGCCCCCAGGGCGACCTCTTCGGACGTAATACCATTGGCGGCGCGATTTCGATCGTCACCCGTCGTCCCGCCACTGAATTTGGCGGCAAGGTCGAAGTTACGACCGGACGGTTCAACAGGATTGACACCAAAGGCGTCATCAATCTGCCGATCTCGAACGGGCTTTATTCCTCGATCAGCTTCGCAACCAAGAGCAACGCCGGCTATCAGCGCCTTCGCGATTTCCCCGGCTTTCCCTATGGCGTTATAGCCGACGCATTTCCCTCGACCGGCACCAACCATCCCAGCCGTTTTGGCGGCGAGAGCCAGTACAGCCTTCGCGGCAAGCTTCTCTGGGAAGCGACGTCCGACATCACGGCCACATTTGCGGTCGACTATCTTCATCAGGATAATGATGGCGTAGCGTCGACGATCCTCAAGACCCACACAAACCCGGCCGATCCGACCAATGTTTTCGGCCCGTTGTTCAACGGCTGTCTTGCCGGCGCACTGCCGCCGTTCGCGATGGCCGGGATTTGCAACAACATCGCCAATGGCACCAGCCTTGGCGGGTTGGGGCTGACAAATCCCGGCCTTTTCTATGGCGACCAATTTATTCCCGCGAATATCGACACGACCTATGCCACGGGCAACAGTTTTTCGCGCATGCGCAACTATGGCGGTTCGTTGACTCTGGATTGGAATCTCGGAGCCGCGCAGCTCAAGTCGATCACCGGCTATCGTAAATTGCACTGGAAGTCCGCGCAGGACGAAGACGGCTCTCCGCTGCCGTTCCTGCAAACCTCCTTCACCATGAACCAGCATCAGTTCAGCCAGGAACTGCAGTTCACGGGCAGCGCGATCGCCGATCGCCTGACCTATGTGCTGGGGTTCTACTATTTCGATGAGGGAGGAAACCAGCGTGACCTGGTGAATTTTGGTAGCGGTCTGCTGCAGATTGACGGACCGAACTACTTCGACACCAAAAACTACGCCACCTACGCCCACCTGAATTTCAAGATCACCGACCAGTTGAGCATAACATTCGGCGGCCGCTACACGCATGAAAAGAAGCGTTTCACTGGCCTTCAGGCGGAACCGAACGGCATCTTCTACAAACTCAACGGATATTACACGATCAATGAAGCCGCCCGCCAGGCGCTTTGCAGCAGCGGGGCGGCGCCGCCGTCGCTCATGGGCATTCCCGCCGGCCTCTTTTGTTATCCCAGCTCGACCGAACTGACGCAAGTCTACCCGATCGCGCCGGCCGGTGGTTTCCGCCAGAGCTTCAACAATTTCTCTCCGAAGATCGGCCTTGAATACAAGCCCCTCGACGATGTGCTGGTCTACGCGTCCTTTTCGAAAGGCTACAAGACGGGCGGTTGGACCACCCGCCTGACCACACCCGTGCCTGCCGGAACCACTGCCCCGACATTCGGCCCCGAAAAAGCATCGACTTGGGAAATGGGGATGAAGTCAGAGTTCGCGAACCACAAGGTCCAGATCAACCTGGCCGGCTATTACACCAGGTACAAGGGCATCCAGCTGAACTTCCAGGTCGGCACCTCGCCTTTCCTGCAGAACGCCGGTGACGCGGAAATCTACGGTTTCGAGGCGGAGCTTCTGGCCCGTCCGGTCAGCGACCTCACCTTTTCCACGGCGGTAGGCTATACCCATGCCCGTTATACGGAGCTGTCGCCTTTCGTCAGCGGCGTGACGCTGGACTCCCGCCTGCCCAAGACTCCGGAATGGAAGTTCACTTTCAGTCCGCAATACCGGATCGATCTTGGCGGCCATGGAGAATTCCTGTTGTCGGCCGACTACACCCACACCAGTTCGATGTTCAACGACACCGAAAATACGCCCCTGATCGAGCGACCGGCAACCGACATGGTCAACGCTTCGCTTACCTATCGCGCGCCCGGGAGGAACTGGGAGCTGGCTATTGGTGCGACCAATCTTACCGACGAACGCTACCTGACCGTCGGTCAGAACCAGGTCGCGGGCGGCACCACCTACGGCACCTACAACCGCCCGCGTGAGTGGTACGTCACCGGCCGCATCAACTTCTGAGGAACGGACATGACAGCGATCTCCGAAGACATGATTGTCCCGGCCGGCGGGCAGCCGCCCGCAGGTCCTCTCGCCTGGCCCGTGCAGCCGAAAGTGAAGCTCGGGGCAACCGGGGCGGAATTTCCGCTCACCGAAACCGAGCAGGCGTTCCAGAATATCGCGCACGCCTTCGCGCGGGATGTCATGCGGCCGGTTGGTCAAAAGCTCGACCGGATGACGCCGGAGCAGATTCTCGACAAGAACTCGATCTATTATACTGAGTTCCGCCCGAAATATCTTGCTCTGGACATCAACCCCCTAACCCTGTCGGAACTGACGCCCGAGGAAGTGGGCAAGCTTCTGCCGATCATCATGGAAGAATTTGGTTGGGGAGATGGGGGCCTTTCCATCACCATCGGCGCCTGCCAATTGCCGCCGTTGCTGGCCCTGATGTTCGGCAAGCAATATCTGCTGCAACGCTATCCTGCCGACTTGATCGGTTGCTGGGCGATCACGGAGCCAGACCACGGTTCCGATGCGCTCGATCCGTCCAGGCAGATCTTCCATTCGCAAGGCGTCTATGGCCGCCCGAATTGCATCGCCAAGCTCGACGATGACAAGGTCGTCATCAACGGCCAGAAGTCGGCCTGGGTATCGAACGGCCCGATCGCCGATGTCTGCGTACTTTACGCGGCGGCCGACCGCGGCAACGGTCCCGACCCCGAAAAGGGCGTGGTCTTGCTCGTACCGATGAACGCGCCCGGTGTGAGCCGTGGCAGGTCCATCGATAAGCTTGGCCAGCGTCCCCTTCCCCAGGGCGAACTATATTTCGACAACGTGACGCTGAGCGCAGATCACATCATCGCGGGCCCGGAAGATTTCCAACGGGCGGTTTACGCGGTTCATTGCGAAGCCAATGGTCAGATGGGGGCCGTCTGGACGGGCGCAGCGCGCGCCGCCTTCGAGATCGCCTGGGAATATGCCCATAGCCGCAAGCAGGGCGGCGTTCCGATCTATCGTCACCAGGCAGTGGCGCAACGGCTGTTTCACATGTACCGCAAGGTGGAAGCTTCGCGCGCACTTGTCCGCCGCGTCGCTCTCTACAACGCTACTGCCCCGGTTCCGGCGCTGCAATCGGCCATGGCCTGCAAGGTTACGGCTACCCAGACCGCTTTCGAGGTCGCCTCTGACGCGTTGCAGATGCTGGGCGGTAACGGCAACACGCGCGAATATCCGATCGAGAAGATCCTGCGCGATGCCCGCGCTTCGATGATCGAAGACGGATGCAATGAAATGCTGAGCATCAAGGGCGGCTATCAGATGATGGACCCCGACCTCTTGTAACGGAACGAGCCCATGAAGACCAATGCCATCATTGCCGGAGGCGGAATGACCGCCTTTGGCAAGTTCCCCGCACGCACCCTGAAGGACCTTGCCGGTGAGGCGATCCGCGCCGCCCTGGCGGTTGCCGGGCTGTATACCAGGGACCTCGAGGCTGCCTATATGGGTAACGCCGCCGCCGGTACGATCACCGGGCAAGTGTGCGTGCCGGGTGAAGTGGTCCTGCGTTCACTCGGCATTGGCCGAATCCCGGTCATCAATATCGAAAACGCCTGCGCGACGGCATCGACCGCGCTGAACCAGGCCGCCGCCATGGTGACGGCGGGGCTGTACGATGTCGTGCTGGCGGTGGGTTACGAGAAGCTCGTGCATGAGGACAAGGCCCGGACCTTCTCGGTATTTTCCGGCGCGGTCGATGTGACCGACATCGAGGGATTGGCGCGGCTGGTCGATCGCAAAATGGCTGCGGCCGGCCTCAGGGGCGATGTCGAGGGAGCGGCTTCCCGCTCGTTGTTCATGGACATCTACGCGACCGAGGCAGTTGCGCACATGAAGGCCTACGGGACCACGCGCGAACAGCTTGCGGCGGTCCCGGCGAAAAATTCGCGCCATGGGGCGCTCAATCCCCGCGCGCAATATCGTGACGTGATTACGGTCGAGGAAGTTCTGGCCGCGCGCGAGATTGTCTGGCCGCTGACCCTGCCGATGTGCTCGCCGATCGGTGACGGCGCTGCCGCGGTGGTGCTGGTGAGCGAACGCAAGGCGCGCGAACTGGGGATCGCCAATCCGGTGCGGATCACGGCGACCAGGCTCGGCACCAGCTGGGATTATCCGGACGGGCAGGAATCGCTGGTGTTCCACGAAGTCATCGCTGGCGTTTACGAGGAAGCCGCTGTTGGTCCCACCGATCTCGATGTTGTCGAGTTGCATGACGCGTCGGCCTCGTCCGAAATCCTCCACACCGAATATCTCGGCCTGTGCCCCATGGGCGAGGCCGGCAGGGTCATCGAAGCGGGCCTCACGGCTCTTGGCGGTGGCGGCCGCACGGTAGTCAATCCCTCGGGCGGCCTGCTGCGCAAGGGACATCCCATCGGCGCCACCGGCATCGCCCAGGTCGTCGAGCTCTACGAACAACTCTCCGGCCGTTCCGGTCAGCGACAGGTTGAGGGCGCGCGGGTCGGCCTGGCCGAAAATGGTGGCGGCTACATCAACGGCGATGTCGCGGCCCTGTGCGTCACCATCCTCCAGCGGTAAGAGCCATGTCTGAGCCCAATCTCCTGATCATCGCCAATCTGGTCGCCGCAAAGGCTGCGGCGCAGCCCGATCTCGACGTCCTCACCTTCGAAAATGAAGGGGAAAGCGAAACCCGCACCTATCGGCAGCTCTGGGAAAACGGACAGCGCCTTGCCGCCGCCCTGCACGGGCTGGGCATGCGCAAGGGCGAACGCTTCGCGCTGCTGATCCAGAATCATCCCGAGTTTGTCGAACTGATGATCGCGTCGGCGATTCTGGGCACGGTGATCGTGCCGATCGACCCGCGCACCCGAGGCGCCAAGCTCGCCTACATGCTGCGCGACAGCGCTTCGTGCGGCGTGGTTTGTGCCGGCTATTCACTTGAGGGCGTGCTCGAAGCTCTGCCCGATTGTCCGGAACTGGGCTGGATCGCTTCGATCGATGGTTTCGGGAGCCGCGAACTGCCGGTCGCAGGCCATGCGCTCGCTGACTGGCTTGCAGCGCCCCTGCCCGATCCGCCGCTTTCAGTCGCGCTGGATAGCGAAGCCGAACCGATGCAGCTCATGTACACTTCGGGCACCACTGGCGACCCAAAGGGCATTATTGTTCCGCATGCGCGCTTTGGTGCGGTTTCCAGCCATGGCGAGGCGGTCTTCGGCTATCGTCCCGGCGATCGGCCCTATACCGGCCTTTCACTGACGCATGGCAATGCCCAGTTCGTCACCATGGCCCCGTCGCTCAAGATGGGCCTGCGCGCCGTGATCAGCCGCAAATTCAGCAAGTCACGGCTGTGGGACATCATCCGCCAGCACGGTTGCACGACCTTCTCGCTCCTGGGCGGGATGGTGACGGCCATCCATGCCGAGCCCCGCCGCGACAATGACGCCGACAATCCCGTTCGGTTGGTCATATCCGCCGGAATGCCCGCTGCGCTCTGGGAAGATTTTCGAACGCGGTTCGGCGTCGAGATCTTCGAGTTCTACGGGGCGATGGAGGGCGGCATGACGATCAACCGTCCCGACGAGGGCCCGATCGGCAGCTGCGGCCGTCCGGCGCCGGGCCTGGTTGCAAGGATCAGCGACGAGGGAGGCAACGAACTGCCCCGCGGCGAAGTCGGCGAGCTGTGTTTTCGGATGGCCCAAGGTCCTTTCCCGCCTGTGATCTACCACAATAATCCGGAAGCGTCGGCAAGGAAGGTCGTCGATGGCTGGCTGCTGTCAGGCGACATGGCGCGAATGGATGAGGAGGGCTGGATCTTCTACGAATACCGCAAGGGCGGCGGGATCCGGCGTAATGGCGAGTTCATAAGCGCGGCATTCGTCGAACGAATTCTGGGTGAGCACCCCGGCATCGACGACATCTTCGTATACGGCGTTCCGGCCAAGGGCAGCGCCCCCGGCGAAAAGGACGTGGTCGCCGCAATCGTGCCGACACCGTCGTTCGATCCGGAGGAGATCTTGCACTGGGCGCGAGGAAAACTCGAGCGCAACATGGTGCCGACCTATCTGCACGTGGTCGACCAGATCCCCAAGACCGCTTCCGAAAAGCCGCAGGAGCGCTTCCTGCTGGATGAGTTTTCGAGCGGCAAGGCAACCATTTTTTGCTGAACACAAGGAGCGGATGTATGAGCAATATCGAGGTCGTCCTTTATGGGGCGAGTGGCTATACCGGCGAGCATGTCATGTGGAAGCTGGCTGAGCTCGGCATTCCGTTTATCGCCGCCGGTCGCAACGCCGCCCGCATCGGGACGCGCATCCAGGCGCAACCGGAACTGAAGAATGCTCGCTTCGAAATCGTCGAAGTCGCGCACGACGAGGCGGCGCTCACGGAGTTGTTTCGCGGCCGTAGGGTCGTGCACAATCTGGTGGGCCCCTATGCCCAGTTCGGCGAGCCGGTCGTCCGTGCAGCGCTTGCCGCCGGCGTCCACTACATCGACGCCACTGGTGAACAGGACTGGAAAATCCATATACGCTCAGCCTATGGCAAGGCGTTCGCCGACAAAGAGCTGGTGCTCTCGCCGGCTGCTTCCTCCATGTGGGTGTCCGGCCTGCTTGCGGCGGAATCGGTACTGGAAAAGCCCGGTATCGACAGTCTCGATATTCTCTACACGCTGCACGGCGTGCCCTCGGCCGCTTCCACGCTGAGCTTCATGCGCATGTGCTGCCAGCCGCAACTGCGTCTGGTCGACAATCAACTCGTGCCGTGGGAACCGGCGTCCTATCGTCAGGTTGCCGTGCCGGGATATCATGCCATCATGACCGCGCTTCCCTGGAGCGGCGGCGGTGAAGCGCTCTTCTATGAACATGACGACCGCGTAATCAACTGCTCTACCCTGGTGACTTTCCAAAATCAGGCCCTGATGAACATGCTTGTTCCGAAGATGCAGGAATTCGCCGAGAAGTACGCGCACCTTTCGGCAGAGGAGCAGGAAGCGGCCACCAATGCGTGGGCCAGCCAGATTTCACCGGAAGGGGACCAGCCGCGCGAGGATTATTCCAAGCACCGCGTTCAGTTCACCTGCCACGGCCGTGGCACGCTGGCTGCGCGGTCGACCGCGACCTGGGGCGTGACCGGCTATGTCATGACCGGCCTGATTGGTGCGGCGTTGATCGATACGCTGGTGCTGGGGCGTGAACGTGCCGTAGGATTCCAGCCCGCCACGACTGTGGTCGGCCCCAAGCCGATGCGTGCCATCCTGGAGGACGGCGGCGTTTACGGCCAGATAACGGCGATCATCCCCTGAGCGGGCGGGTCGCCGGCAAGCGCGTCCTCGTGACCGGCGCTGCCGCAGGGCTCGGCGCGGCGATCGTCCGTCGTCTTTCGGAAGAAGGCGCGGTCGTCGTAATTGCCGACATCATGGAAGCGGAAGGGCGTGACCTGGCAGCCGAAGTTGGCGGATATTTCCACCATCTCGATGTTTCCTCGGAAACCGATTGGCGGGCCGTGATTGCTGCGATCGACCAGGATTTCGGCGGTCTTGACGGCCTGGTCAACAATGCGGGGATCGCCGCCAGCAACGGAGCCGAGGATATCGAGCGCATCGAGCTTGACGATCTGCACCGCATCTTCGCAGTCAACGTCGACGGCACGGTCCTGGGCTGCAAGCACGCGATCCCGCTCATGGCGCGGAGCGGGCCCGGATCGATCGTCAATCTTTCCTCGATTGCGGCTCTCATCCCAGCGGCATTTGTCATTTCCTATGGCGCGAGCAAGGCGACCACTGCGCATCTGACACGCAGTGTCGCCATGCATTGCGCGCAGGCAGGCTACGGCATCCGTTGCAATTCTGTGCACCCCGGCCAGATCCGCACGGCGATGATGACCGACCTCATCGAGCGCGTCGGGCGCGAGACGAACATGGGCTTCGAGAAGGCTGGTCGGATATTCGACGCCCAGATTCCGCTCGGCTGTCCGCAGGAGCCCGAAGACGTTGCTCATGCTGTCCTGTTCCTGATTTCGGATGAAAGCCGTTTCGTGACAGGCACGCAGCTGGTGGTCGATGGGGGAATGACCCTCAGTAATTGAAATCCGGAGGCAAGCCCATGCGCTTTACAGGCAAGATCATCGCGGTCACCGGCGGGGGGTCGGGCATAGGCGAGGCAATCGTGCGTCGGCTCGTCAGCGAGGGCGCGACAGTTGCGGTTCTGGACGTAGAGGAGACCAATGCCAGGCGGGTCGCGTCGATCCTCGAACGCGCGCGTGCGTTTCGCGCCGATGTCACTGACGCCACGGGGCTGGCCAATGTCTTTCAAAATGTGGTGGAAGACTTTGGACGACTAGATGGCGCGGTCAACAACGCCGGAGTCGGCGGTCCATTCGTGCCGTCTGCGGAGTATCCGCTGGAATGGTGGGATCGAATTATTTCGACCAATCTGTCGGGCGTCTTTTATTCCGTCCGCGCGGAGTTGCCGCATCTCGTCGCCGCAGGTGGCGGAGCGATCATCAACATGTCCTCAATCTGCGGTCTTGTTGGACAGGCCGGGACTGCGGGCTATGTCGCGGCCAAACATGCGGTCATTGGACTGACAAAGACTGTCGCGCTTGAATATGGGGCCCAGGGCATCCGCTGCAATGCGGTTTGTCCGACCTATGTTCGCACCCCGTTGACCATGGCCGAACTGAAGGACGACGAGATCTGGCAAGAACTCGATGCCCGGCACGCCACCGGATCTTGCGCGACAGCAGAGGATGTCGCCGCGATGACTGCCTTCCTGCTCAGCGACGATGCGCGCTCGGTCACCGGATCGGCCCATCTCGTCGATGGCGGCATTACCGCAAGCTGACGTGCCGTCGATGGCCGCCAAGCCGCACGAAAACGCCTGCGATCATGACCGGGAACGATCAACCGAGGATATTGCAATGATAACGATTTACTACTGCCTCCACCGCAAATCCGGGCTGTCCTTTGAAGAATTCTCCGCCTACTGGAGCGGTCCCCATGCCGAACTGGTCCGCTCGCTCGCGGACAGGCTCGGCATCGTTCGATATGTGCAGAACCACGGTCTGCTGCCGGAGGTCGCCGCGCAGATGCAGAAGATGCGGGGAACGGCCGATCCCTTCGACGGTGTGGCAGCGATCAGCTTTGCAAGTTCCGAAGATCTCTCGCGCGGCAATACAAGTCCTGCCGTCGCAGATGCTCAAGGCTTGCTGGCCGCGGACGAGGCCAGGTTCATCGACATCGCCCGCTCGGTGATCCTGTTTACCAGCGCGCATGAGGTGATAGCGTGAGCGCGATGGGGCGCTTCGAAGGCAAGACTGCCTTAATCACCGGCGGAGGCACCGGCATCGGCGCTGCGTCGACCCGGCGCATTGCCGCCGAAGGCGGGAATGTGGTGGTAATGGGACGGCGCGAGGCGCACTTGCGTGCCGTCGCCGCGACATGCGGCGGGCACGTCGTCGTCGGCGACACCACCTCGCTTGATGATCTCGAACGCGCCGTTTCGGAGGCTCAGGAACGCTTTGGCAGGCTCGACTTGCTCGTCGCCAATGCAGGCATCGAGCTTTTCGGATCGGTTGAGACGGTGGCGCTGGAGGATTGGCGTCGGGTGTTCGAGGTCAATCTTGAAGGAGCCATGCTGGCGGCCAGGGCATCGATCCCCGCCATGCGCGCGCATGGTGGCGGTGCGATTGTACTCGTCGCCTCTGTCGCCGCGCTGGCCGGTGCGCCGTCCTTCGTCTCCTATCTGACAACCAAAGCCGGACTGCTTGGCCTCAATCGTTCCATCGCTTACGACTATGGTGCGGAAAACATCCGCTGCAATGCCCTGTGCCCCGGCTGGGTGCGGACGGAAATGGCCGAGCGGGCCATAGAGGAAATCGCTGCCGCGAAAGATATTTCCGCAGCTGAGCTGAGCGAGAGGATGGTCCGGGTCTATCCCTTGCGGCGCATGGCGTCACCGGAAGAAATTGCCGCCATCATCGCGTTCCTCGGGTCGGACGATGCGTCGTTCATAACCGGGGCTGTCTTGTCGGCCGACGGGGGCGGAGGAATCGTCGATGTCGGCACCCTGCAATTCGCCTGAGACGCCTTTGCGCGCAGTCACCTTGAGAACCATCGCAAGCTTTGGTCGGTAACCCATGTATTCACCCAGCTTAGGACAGGCTACGGAAGCCATACTGGTCCACCTGCGCCGCTCACCGGAGCTTTCGAGGCTGGCCGGTCTTGTCCCCGGTGTCGATCTCGATGAAGCTTTCCTGCGCGAAATCGTCGGCGCGGCGGCAGCGGTGGCCGAAGGCGTCCTTGCGCCCTTCAACCGCCAAGCCGACGCTGAAGGCTGCTCATTGCGGAATGGGCGAGTTCGCCTGGCTCCCGGGCATCACGAGGCTTGGGCCGAGTTCGTCGCCGGGGGGTGGACCGCCATAGATGCGCCGCAGGCGTTTGGCGGCGCGGGGCTTCCTTCGGTCGTGCACGCCGCGTGCGAGGAAATATTCAATCGAGCCTCCCCTGCCTTCGGGATGCTTCCTACCCCGATGCGTTGTGCGGCGCGCGTCGTTGCTCAATATGCGGACGAAACGCTGAAGATGGAATGGCTGCCCCGGCTGGTCGCAGGCGAGTGGGGCGCCACGATCTGCATTTCAGAGGCAGATGCCGGTTCGGACGTACCCCGCTTGCGGACGCTCGCCGTTCCGGCAGGTGACGGTACATGGTCCGTTACGGGGGAGAAAATGTGGATCAGCTTCGGTGACCACGATCTTACCTCCCGGATCGGTCACATGGTTCTCGCCCGAACGCCGGACGCGCCGGCTGGTGCAAGAGGGTTGAGCCTGTTTCTGGTGCCCTCGACGGCGGACGGGCAAACGAACGGGGTGGCAGTTCGTCGTATTGAGGAAAAGCTTGGCCTGCACGGGTCCCCGACTTGTGCGCTGGGCTTCGAGGAAGCTCGCGGTTGGCTTATCGGCACGCTCAACCGGGGGCTGTCGCAGCTCTTCACGATGATCATCGGCATGCGGCTTTCGGTGGGAAGCCAGGGTGCGGGTATCGCCGGGGCCGCCGCCGCCCTCGCTTGGCGATATGCCGCTGAGCGGCGCCAGGGCGGACACCCGGATGCGCCGCCGGTCAGCATCGACAATCATGGCGATGTCCGCCGCATGCTGCTCGATCTCGCGACAAGGGCAGAGGTCGCGCGAGGACTCGTCCTTGTCGCCGCGCTGACGTCGGACCTGCAGGAATATGAAAGCGAAGAAACGGCAAGGACAGCAGCGGGCAACCTGCTCGCATGGCTGTTGCCGATCACCAAGAACTTCTGCGCCGAAGCAGCCTTTTCGTGCGCGAGCGAGGCAATCCAGATCATGGGCGGCGCGGGCTACACCCGCGAATGGCCCGCGGAGCAATATCTGCGCGATGCTCGGGTTCTCTC
>DATEJA010000328.1:0-9193 GCA_035278405.1 Sphingobium sp.
CGGCCACATGCGGCGCCATGCCCGGCACCGGCGAAATGTCGGCAAGTTTCACCACCGCCTCGACTTCCTGGGTGGCGACGGCGACCCGCGTGCCGGCAAGCGTCGCCAGAAGATAGAGCTGGTCCATGGGCTGTCTCCTTATCGCCGGTTGCCGGCGATGGCCGCCATCAGGGCGTCCTGGTCATAGCGATAGATGCTGTCGTCCTGGGGACCGACCGGGCGTGGCGAGGCGCGCAGCTGGACAACGCGGCACCCCAGCATCCCGGCCGCGTCACTGGCGTCGCTCGCTGAACAGAGTACGACGTCGGCGGGATCGATCGCGCCATCGGACGGCAGGCCCATCACCACCTCATGTCCGGCCTGACGCAGCAACGGCGCCAATATGTCGCGCGTCCAGCCATCGCCACTGTCGGCCAGAACGCAGCGGCCGCGCGCGGACTCGCGGATCGGTCCCTCGGGCAGCGCGGCGAACAGGGCGAAGGGATTGATCACCTCCAGATGCTCGCCCTCGATCACGGCGACGCCGCTCAGCAGGCCGTGCATCGCCACCATGTCGGGGACCAGCGGCATGTCGACAATGTCGAGCACCGCCGCGACCGGATAGCAGGCCTCGCGCACGCCGTCGCGCAGCCGCAGCGCGGACACGCTCGCCCCGTCGAAGCGATGGACGCCATTGGCCACCGGCACCAGCCGCCCGTCCAGGCGGACGAAGGGCTGCCCGCCCGACCGACCAAACAGGGCCGCGTCGACATCCTCGACCCGCTCGACCAGCGACAGCTGGATCAGCCGCCGCTCGCCGGTCAGTTCCTCGAAACGCAGCGCCGACACCATCTCCAGGCGCCCCACGCCCTGCTGCTCGTTTTCCACCAGCCGCGCGGCGCGATCATCGACGATGTTGGGCAACTGCGCCGCCTGCGCCAGTCCCGCCGCGTCCAACAGCAGCATCGGCTTGCCATTGTCGGGCAGCGTCATGCCGGCATAGACGCCGGTCGCCATCACCAGGGGCGAGGCGGGACGGATAACCAGTTCCTCATGATTGTCGACCGCCGACACGCCCATCGCGTAAGGGACGCCGGTCGCCGACCGCACGACCATGATCGCGCGCGGGCCCGCCTGCTCGGGCTTGGCCATGCCCAGCACATCTTCCAGGTCGATCATCGAATGGCGCACCGACCGGATCGTCGCGATCTTGGCGCCGCCCACTTCGGCGATCCGCAGCGTCTCGTTATTGTCGTGCAATATCTCGACCACGGCGGCGCGCGGGATCGCGAAATGCAGCCCCCCTGCCCTGATGATGAGCCCCGGAATGATAGTCAGCGTCAGCGGCACGCGCAGCATGATGCGCAGCCCCAGGCCCGGTCGGTTATCCAGCGTGATGAGGCCGCCGATCCGCTCCACATTTGCGCGCACCACGTCCATGCCGACGCCGCGTCCGGAAATGGCGGTCACCTGGTTGGCGGTCGACAGGCCGGGCTGGAAGATCAGCTCCAGCCGCTCGGCATCGGTCATGCGGCTTGCGGCGTCGCGCGTCAGCTTGCCCGCCGCGACCGCCTTTTCGACCAGCCGGCCGGTATCGATCCCCTGCCCGTCGTCGCTGATCTCGATCACGATCTGGTTGCCCGACTGGCGCGCCTCCAGCTTCAGCGTACCCGCCTCGGGCTTGCCCAGCGCGCGGCGGCGCTCGGGCGTCTCGATGCCATGGTCGATGCTGTTGCGCACGATATGGGTGAGCGGGTCGACGACCATCTCCACCATCTCGCGGTCCATCTCGACATCGCCGCCTTCCAGATGAAGGTCGATGCGCTTGCCCAGGTCCCGGCCGAGGTCGCGGACCATGCGCGGGATCGCGGTGAACAGCCGGTCGACCCGCTGCATGCGCGTCTTGGATATGGCGTCGCGCATGTCGGCAACACAGGTCGACAGCCGCTCGAACGCGCTTTCCAGTTCGGGGTCGGCGCTCCGCTCGCGCAGCTTGCGCGACAATTCGTTGCGCGCCAGCACCATGTCCGACACGCCGTTCATCATCTGGTCGATCAGCGACAGAGGCAGCCGGATGGTCCGGGGCACGGACTGGGCGCCTCCCTGGCGCGCGCTGTCGGCCGGCGCGGCGGCAAGCGCGGCATCGCCCTCGCTCGCCGGCTCCTTCGCCGGCTGCGCCGACAGCGCGGCGATCAGATGTTCGTCATTTTCGCTCGGGAGAGCAGCGCCGATCGCCACCGCCTCGGCCAGTTCGGCGATCCGGTCCATGATGCCCAGAACGCCGCTGACCGTCGCGGGATCGGCCGACCGCTTGCCGGCGCGAATCTCGGACAGCACGTCCTCGGCGGCATGGCTCAGCCGTTCGAACCGGGGAAGGTTCAGGAAGCCGCAACTGCCCTTCACCGTATGGAAGAAGCGGAAGATGGCGTCCAGGCGGTCGCGATCGGCGGGGTCGGCCTCCCAGGCGACGACCTCCCCGGCCAGCGCTTCCAGCGTTTCCTGTGTCTCGGCTATGAATTCCTGAAGTAGCTCGTCCATTCCCCACGCCTTCACGGATACGCGCGAGGAGGCACCATGGGGATGCGTGGTTAAAGGCGCGTTAAAGACGTGTCCTCGCCAGCAGAAAGGGCGCCGCGATCAACTCGCGACGCCCCTCATGGGAACCGATGATGGGAGGAAGCTTAGTGCTTCTTTTCCTGCTCCTCGACCCTGTCGGCGGCCTTTTCGCCAGCTTCGCGGGTCGCTTCCGCCTTGTTCTCCAGCTTGTCGGCTGCGTTTTCGGCGGCGTTTTCGGCGTTGCCCGACAGATTGTCGGCCATCGCTTCCATATTCTGGGCCTGGTTGTCGATTGCGTCCGCCTTGTTCTCGTATGCGTTCTCGACCTTGTTCTCCTTCTTGGAATCGCACGCACCGAGCGCGATCAAGCTGGCAAGGCCGAGGACTGAGACGATGGTTTTCACGGCGTTTTCTCCTGTTACGCCCCCCAGGGGCTGACGTCATTCGGCACGGGTTCACGGCCGCGCCCACGCGCCCGGAACCTGACGCCCATCAACTGGTCGCACGGCAGATGGTTCCCGCCGCACGCTCCTTTCGTCGCAGAAACGATTATTTTTTCAGGCTGTCGCGGATCTCGCGCAGCAGCATGATGTCCTCGGGCGTGGCCGCCGGCGCCTCCTCCGGGCGCGGCAACAGCCGGTTCACGGCCCGCACCAGCAGGAAGATGATGAAGGCCAGGATCAGGAAATTGACCAGCACCGTCAGGAACTGGCCCCAGCCGATCATGGCGACGCCGGCCGCCTTCAGGTCGGCATAGCTGCCCGGATTGCCCTTGAAACCGGCGGGGATCTCGCCCAGCCGGATGAAGTAGCGGGAAAAGTCCGCCCCGCCGAACAGATAGCCCAGGACCGGCATGATAAGGTCGTCGGTCAGCGACTTGGTGATGGTGGCAAAGGCACCGCCGATGATCACGCCGACCGCCAGATCGATCACATTGCCACGGTTGATGAATGTCCTGAACTCGGAAATCAGACCCATGGTGAACCCTTTGCCCTGATTGAAGTTAAGGAGACAATGGGCCGTTGCACGCCTGTCTTCAACCGCCTATTTCCGTGGGCGTAACAAAGCCGAGGTTGGTCCATGACGATCCTGCGCCGTTTTTCTCCCGCCTTTCTCCTGCCCCTGCTCTGCGCCTTCACCCTGTCCGCCTGCGGCATCAACAGCGTGCCGGCGGCGGAGGAAGTCGCCAAGGCCAAATGGGCCGACGTCCAGGCGCAATATCAGCGCCGCGCCAACCTGGTCGGCAATCTCGTCGCCACGGTCAAAGCCGCCGGCAAGCAGGAACAGGCGACGCTGACCGCCGTGACCGAGGCGCGCGCCAAGGCGACCTCCATCCAGGTGAACGCCGGCGATCTTTCCGATCCCGCCAAGGTGCAGCAGTTTCAGCAGGCGCAGGCGCAACTGAGCCAGGGGCTGGGCCGCCTGCTCGCCTCGGTCGAAGCCTATCCCGACCTCAAGACGAACGAGAATTTCCTCGACCTGCAATCGCAGCTGGAAGGGACGGAAAACCGCATCGCCGTCGCCATCCGCGACTATAATGAAGCGGTGCGCGCCTATAATACCCGCATCCGCACCTTCCCCGACGCGATCGGGGCCAAGATCATCCACGGCGCCAAGCCGATGACGCCCTTCCAGGCGACGACGCCGGGCGCGGAGGAGGCGCCGAAGGTCGACTTCGGCAACTGAGCCCGCCATGCTGCGCCGCCTGCTCCTGATCCTCGCGCTACTGGCCTTCATGCCCGTGGCGCAGGCCCAGACCTTCCCCAAGCTGACGGGGCGGGTGGTCGACGATGCCGCGCTGCTCTCGCCGCCACAGGAACAGGCGCTCACAGACAAGCTCGCCACGCTGGAAAAGCAGACCGGGCGGCAGTTGGTGGTCGCGACCCTGCCCGACCTTCAGGGCTATGATATTTCCGACTATGGCTATCGCCTGCTGCGCGCCTGGGGCATCGGCAGCAAGGAACGTAATGACGGCGCCATCCTGATCGTGGCGCCCCGCGAGCGGAAGGTGCGGATCGAGGTCGGCTACGGCCTGGAAGGAATATTGACCGACGCCCTGTCCTCCCAGATCATCCGCAACGCCATCACGCCGCGCTTCAAGGCGGGCGACATGGCGGGCGGGATCGACGCGGGTGCCGACGCGCTCATCAATCTCCTGAACCTGCCGCCCGATGAAGCCCGTGCCCGCGCCCTGGCGGCGGAACAGGAACAGCGGCAGGCGTCCGATGATGGCGGTTCGGTCATGCTGTTCTTCTGGATCGCCATCGCCATTTTCGTGATCCTGCCGATGATCTTCGGCCGGCGCGGCGGGCGGCGCTATCGCGGTGGCGGCGGCCCGATCATCATCTGGGGGCCCGGCAGCGGCTCCGGCTGGGGATCGGGCGGTGGCGGCTGGGGTGGCGGTGGCGGCGATTGGGGCGGCGGCGGCTTTTCCGGCGGCGGGGGCAGCGGCGGCGGCGGCGGCGCGTCGGGGAGCTGGTGATGCGCCTGGCCTTCAGCGAAGCGGACCATCAGCGCATCTCCGACGCCGTGGCCCAGGCGGAGACGGCCACCGATGGCGAGATCGTCACCATCGTCGCGCGCCGTTCGGACGCCTATCATGACGTGGGCCTGCATTGGGCGATCGGCGTCGTCTTCCTGGCGCTGTCGGCGGCGGCCGCCTTTCCCCAGCGCTTCCGCGGCTTCTGTTCCTGGGTGCTGCAAAGCTGGCAGCATGAGGTGGAGGACTGGAAGCTGCTGACCATATTGCTGGCCGTCCTCATCCTCAAATTTCTGGTGGTGCGCTATGCGCTCGCCTGGATGCCGCTGCGCATGGCATTGACGCCGCGTGGGACCAAGGCCCGGCGGGTCAGGCGCCGCGCCATCACCCTGTTCCGCGCCGTCGCGCAGGGGCGCACGCGCGGGCGCACCGGCGTCCTCATCTATCTCTCGCTCGACGAACATCGCGCGGAAATCGTCGCCGACGCGGCGATCAACGAGAAAGTGACGCTCGACGTCTGGGGCGATGCCATGGCCGCCCTCATCGACCATGTCCGCGCGGACAGGGCGGCGGACGCCATGGTCGAAGCGGTGCGGCAGGTCGGCGCCGTGCTCGCCCGCCACTTCCCCGCGACCGGCGACAATCCCAATGAGCTGCCCGACAGGTTGATCGAATTATGAGCGAACAGGATATGGCGGGCGACGAGGAGATCATGTGGGCCGGCCGCTTCATCACCGCCAAGCGGCGCGGGCGGTGGGAATATGTCGGCCGCGCCCGTGGCATCCATGCCGCCGTCATCCTGGCGATCGACGAGGACCACGGCGGGCGGCGCCATGTCCTGCTGGTGGACCAGTTCCGCGTGCCGCTGGGGCGGCGCTGCATCGAACTGCCCGCAGGCCTGGTCGGCGACCATGACGCGGATGAGGAAGCGGCGCGCGCCGCCGCCCGCGAACTGGAGGAGGAAACCGGCTACCGCGCCGGCCGCATGGAATTGGCCGGCGAATTCTACAGCTCGCCGGGCATGGTGTCGGAAAGCTTCTCGCTCTTCCGCGCCCACGACCTGGTCAAGACGGGTGAAGGCGGCGGCGTGGATGGGGAAGATATCCGGGTCCACCGCATTGCGCTCGACGCGCTCCCCCAGCAGGTCGCCGCCTGGCGTGCCGAGGGCTTCGCCATCGACGTAAAGCTGCTCCTTCTCCTGGGTGGCAGCATCACCGGGTAGAAGCATGGGATCTCCCGCGCGCGGGTCCTCAACCCGAAATTCGCCCCACTGATTCCGTCACCCCGGGGCTTGCCCGGGTCCCGCTCCTTTCGCGCATCGATCCAAGAAAATCGGGATCCCGGCTCAAGCGCCACTTCAGACTCACGCCACGCGATACCATTCCGCCACCCGGTCGAGCGCCAGCGTCAGCACCAGCTTGCCCGCGCGGCTCGGCCAGCCGAGCGCCCGTTCCGCCGCGACCAGCCCTTGCCCGGCACAGGCGACGCGCCACAATATGTCACCCAGGCCCGGCCCTGCTGCGGCGATGGCGGCATGAAAACGCTCGCGCGCCGACAGCTGCCGCAGCGTGGGATCGGCCGGCCGCCCTGCCCCGCGCCGGCCACCCTGCGGTGGCGCCGCGTCCCAGCGCATCGTCACCTGCGGACCCAGTCCGGCTTTTTCCCAATCGGCACGCAGCAATTCCCCCGCCCGATAATGGCGGTCGGAAAGATGCCCGCGCGCATGCAGCCAGGCGAGCGGCGATTCGCCGATATGCACCGTCACCATCTGGACCCGCCCCGCCGGATCCTCGATCTTCTGTTCGACATAGGCCGTTCGCATGGGCGCCTCCTTCTTCACTGGCAAAAGGGCCTTGCCATGGCTGTCGCTTTGTAGGAAAGAAGTAAAAACCAAATAGGTGAAAAATAGGAATCGGCATGATCACCCGCATCCGCGAAGTCCGCAAGGCGAAGGGCCTGACCTTGGAACAGGTGAGCGCGCTCTGCCAGCCGCCGACAACGGCACAGACGATCGGCCGGCTGGAAACGGGGACGCGAACCGTATCGGTCAACTGGCTCAACCGCATCGCCAAGGCGCTGGGCGTCGCTTCGTCCGACCTGGTTGCGCTTCCCGGACAGCGGGTCGTGCCCGTCGCCGCGCTGCTCGGCCCCGAAGGCGCGCGCGCGCCGACACGGCCGCTCTCCTTTCCCCCGCCCGCCCCGATCGACGCGATGGTGGGGGTGCAGGTGTCCGCCAGCATCGGCGATTACCGCAGCGGCGATGAAATCTGGTGCCGTCGCATCGCGCCCGACGAGTTTGCCAGCGCCATCAACCGCGACATGCTGCTGCCGCGCCATGCCGGCCGCTTCCTGTTCGGCCGGCTGATCGGGCGCGAAGGCGACCGGCTGCACATCCTGCCCCTGGGCAGCGGCAGTCGGCAGCAGGTGATCACCGACCCGCCCTGGGGCGCGGTCGCGGTCCAGTTGGTGCGGCAATTATAGTCATGCGCCTGTAGCCAACCGATTGTTTCGTCCCTAACCCTCGATTAACCGCGATGCTGTAGGGAGGCGCCATGACGCTGAATGTCCTCACGCTATCGACCCTGTTCCCGGACATGAGCCGGCCGAACTTCGGGGTGTTCGTCGAACGCCAGGCCCGGGAGCTTGCCAGCCGGGATGGGGTCAAGGTGACGGTGGTGGCGCCGATCGGCATCCCGATCTGGCCCATCGGCCTTTCGCATCATTATGCCGGCCTGCGCGCGCTGCCCTACAAGGAACGCTGGCAGGACCTGACCGTCTATCGCCCGGTCTTCGCCACCATTCCCAAGGTCGGCGCGCGGCTCAATGTCGGCAACATGACCCGGGCGATCCTGCCGCTGGTCCGCCGACTGCACCAGGAACAGCCCTTCGACGTCATCGACGCCAGCTTCTTCTTCCCCGATGGCCCTGTCGCCCGCCGCCTGTCGAAGGCGCTCGGCATCCCCTATTCGGTCAAGGCGCGCGGCGCCGACATTCATTATTGGGGCAACCGCCGCGACACGCGCCCGCTGGTGAAGCGCGCCGCGCAGGATGCCGACGGGCTGCTCGCCGTATCGGCCGCGATGCGCCGGTCCATGGCCAAGATGGGCATGGATAGCGACAAGATCCGCGTCCATTATACCGGCGTCGACCTCGATCGGTTCGAAATCAGCGACCGCCAGTCCGCCAAGGACGTGCTCGGCTTCGAAGGGCCGGTCGTACTGTGCGTCGGCGCGCTCATCCCGCGCAAGGGCCAGGACCTGCTGGTCCAGGCGCTCCCCCGGCTGCCGGGCGTCACCCTGCTGTTCGCCGGCCAGGGCCAATATCGCCGTGCGCTGGAAAAACAGGCCGAAGAGCTGGGCGTCGACCGGCGAATCGGCTTCCTCGGCTCGGTGCCGCACGACCGGCTGCCGCGCATCTACGCCGCCGCCGACGTGATGGCGCTGCCCTCCTCGTCGGAAGGCCTCGCCAATGCCTGGGTGGAAGCGCTCGCCTGCGGCACGCCCATCGTCGTCAGCGACGTGGGCGGCGCGCGCGAACTGGTCGACCGGCCCGAAGCGGGCCATATCGTCGAGCGCGATCCCGATGCGATCGCGACCGCGATCGGCGACCTTCTCACCCACCCGCCCGAGCGCGAAGCGGTGCGCGACGCCGCGCTGCGCTTCACTTGGGAAGCGAATGGCGACACGCTGCTGCACCATCTGCGCGGCGTGGCGCGTAACCGCCTGGGTTAGTTCGGGCGGACCCGGCCGACGCTATTTCTGGCAGGCGACGATCGCGTCGACCACCGCCAGCGTCTCGTGCGGGTCGCGCACCCGCACGGTGTCGAGCCCCAACTGCTTGGCCGGATAGTCGTTGCCGCCCGGGAAGATGGCGTCACCGATGAACAGCATCGCGTCCAGCGCGATCCCGCTCGCGTCGCGCAGCTTCTGTAGGCCATAGGCCTTGTCCACGCCCTCCCGCGTGATGTCGATCGATGTCGCCCCGCCCATGTTGATCGACAGGCCGGGCAGCCTCGTGCGCAGGTCCGCCTGGATGATGCGACGCTTGGCGAAGTCGGGGTCCCAGCCTTCCTTGGCGTGGATCGGCGCCTGCTGGCCGAGCGCGGAAAAGGTGATCTGGCTGCCCCGATCCTCGATCCGCTCGCCCCAGGTCTGCTCGGGCACGAAGCCGGTCGCCTCC
>DATEJA010000329.1:0-3584 GCA_035278405.1 Sphingobium sp.
CGACAGTCCATCGGGGCCGCGAAAGGATAGTTCGTAGCTGCCACGGTCTATCGCGAAATCGTCGGCACCCGTTGGAGTGACCGAAGGCTGTCCCAGTGTGAGCTTGAATTCCGGCAACCCGAAAAGATGCTGCCACGCTGCCCGGATCGCAATGTGTCCATCCAGGGCTGGCTGGCCCGGAATGAGGAAGGAGCCTTCCGGATCATAGAGATCAACCACGCCATCAAGATCATGGGCGTCGATCATTTCTCCCCATTTGGTATCGAGAGTGGCGATGATATTTTCCGTGCTCATGGGTCTGGCTTTCCTGTTTGCTGTGGTGGACGGTGAATTTTACGGCGACTCAATCATGCCGGCAATTGGCGGAACAATTATGACCGGCCAGACTGAATTCAACTTTCACCGCACCGGTACGTTCCGGCTCGAGCGATGCTTCATCAAGTCGCGGCAGCACCCCAATGTCGAAGACATCCTGTCCACCCAGCACAGTCTTCAGTACCTTTGTCGTCGGTAGGTCGGCGATATTGCATGTCAAAGGATTGCGGTCGACCACTGCGAAATCGGCCTCGGTGCCCGCGGCGAGCGCGCCAATGCCGTCCCAATGCATCAGCCTGGCATTGTTGACCGTCCAACCGTCCATCGCCTGCTGCCGCGTCAGCACATTTTCGGGCTGATCGCGGCAGCGACCGGACCGTCCCATCTCCCGTGTCTCCGTAAGCGCCATGCTCTCGAACGGGCTCACCGGCCCCCAGTCGCTGCCCAGGCCGACATTGAGTCCGGCGGCGAACATCCGGCCCATCGGAGTCATGTCCTTCAGGACATCCTCGCCGATGCGCTCGGCATACATGTCGCCCTTGCCCCAACAGAAGCTGGGCGTCGTCGTCAGATGAAATTCCAGCTCGGCGTAGCGCCGGATGGACTCGTCATCGATGAAGATATTATGCTGGATGACCCATTCCCGTCCGCGGAGATGCAAGCCGGCCGAATCGATCTCTTCGAAAAACTCCCGGTGATCCTGAAAGCCGCAGTGGAGAATATTGAGCCGGATCGCGTTGGCGAGGCTGTAGGCATGGATTTCACGCTGCAGATCGCGCGAAATGGCCAGCGTGCCGCGCGTGAGCTTGCCGAACGGTCCCCGATATTCGCGATCAAGCCTGAGATTGCCGGAATAGGCGGGTGCTCCGACCGCCATGGTCATCCCGCCGATCCGGAACAGGGGATCATTGACCGACTGCAGCTCCTTTGCGAGCGCCAGATTGGCGTGGACGCGCTCCTTCGTGATGCCCAGCCCGGCGTCGAAGGCGCTAGGCGCCAGTTCGAGCGCTCCGAGCACGCGCATCCGGAGCATTCCATCGTCCCGCAAGCGCTGATAGGCGGCGAGATGATTGGCATCCATGGCATGGGCTTCATAGGCGCTGGTCACGCCGCGGCTTGCCGCTCGATGTTGTCCCAACAGTGCGCCGCGATACCAGACGTTGCCGTCGGGCATCGGCGTCATGCCCATGACGCGGGTCAGCCAGAACATGCTGCTGTTATAATAAGACGAAACCCGCCCCCTGAAGATGCCGGTGAGCTGCCCATCGGCGTCTTTTTCCGGAAAGACGTCTTCGATCTCGTCGGGCAGGCTGCTGTCGAAGCCGAGGATCTTCAACGCCAGAGAGTTCATCGCGCAGATATTGGGTGTAACGGGCGCGAACGCCTGAATTACGACCGGATGGTTGGGCGCGGCCGCGTCCAGCTCCCAGCGGTTGGGCAGCCGCCCTTCGGGGAGATCCTGATAGGACCGGCGAATGAAATAGTGCGGTTCGCCGATCGGGGTCGTGAAAATCCATCCGCCCTCCGGAGTGACGGCGGCCCGCTCGCGAATGCGGGCGAGGATATCCGCATGGTCGCGCGCGTCGTAAAGTTGCAGGGCGATGGTGTCGAACCCGCCATAATGGAGGAAATGCGGGTGATTATCGATGAGGCCGGGAATGACCGTGGCGCCGTCCAGGTCCAGCGTTCGCGCCCCGGACCCCGCCGCCGATCGCATATCGTCCAGCGTGCCGGTGGCCATGACCTTTCCGTTGCCGATGACCATCGCCTCGTGCGTTTCGCGCCGCTGGTTCTGGGTCACGATCTGACCGCCGTGAATCAGGGTGACGGGCAGGGCTTCGGTCATCGTTTGTCATCTCCAGACAATGGGGAAACGGCAGGAAGGTGTGGCGACATTGCTGCCGCCACACTGATGAAGCTCAGAATTTCAGTCCAAGGGTCACGCCATAGGTGCGTGGCGACTGGTAGGATGCGGCGGTGGCGTGGACGGCACCGTCGTTGCTCAGGAGAACGGCCTCGTTGGTGAGGTTCTTGCCCCAGAGGCTGATCGAATAGGTCTGATTGGGCGAGACCCAGCCGAGGCTGGCGTTCAGGAGGATATAATCATTCTGCCGCCGATGGTTGTCGACTTCGGTGAAGAAGCCGTCATTGTAGAGCGCGTTGACATCCGCCGTCACCTCGCCGCCCAGCAGCGGGGCGCGATATTGCCCGCCCATGGTCGCGGTGAACTTGCTGGCGAAGGGGATCTGGTTGCCGGTTGCATCGACCTTGACCTGGGCATTGCCGCCAACCCCGGTGGGCACGAAGGAATCGGCATTGGGGAAGCTGCCGAAGTGCGGATCCAGCCAGGTGAGGCCGCCGGTCACGCGGAAGCGATCGGTGAGCAGAGCGGTGGCGTCCAGTTCGAGACCGTAAATCTTGGCGGAAGCCCCGTTCTTGATGCCGATCTGCCCGCTGGGCGGGAAATAACGGACCTGGATGTTGGAATAGTCATAATAGAAGGCAGCCAGGTTCATCCTAAGATGCCGGTCGAACAATTCGCTCTTCAGGCCGACTTCATAGGCGTCGAGCACTTCGGGATCGTAGGGCGGATCGGTCAGCAGGGTGGCGTTGAAGCCGCCGCTCTTGAACCCGCGATTATAGGAGGCATAGGCCATGATATCGCGCGAGAACTGATGATCCAGCGACGCGCGCCAAGTCAGCTTCCGGAAGGTCTTGCTGGCGTCGCCCGCCTGGATGACGCCGATCGGAATGCCGCCGACCACGATGGCCGAGGTGGTTCCCAGCACCGAACGACGGTCGTCGGTGTAGCGAAGCCCCAGGGTCAGGCTGGTGCCCTGGCCGAAATCATAGGTGGCCTGGCCAAAGGCCGCGAGCGAGCGGGTTTTCTGGAAGGAATTGGTGATGACGTTGGTCGTGAAGAAGGGCGGCTGGATCGCCGGTCCCTGCTGCAGGATCTCCGAAAACCAGTTCGACTTGTCCCGGAAATAATAGAGGCCGGCGACCCAGCGAAGCGGGCTGTCATTGTTCGACAGGAACTGGAATTCCTGGCTGAACGACTTGTCATTGAGATTGGCGGTAAGATCCAGCGCCGGAGTGGGTGTCAGATCATAATCGAAATTGATGTTGAACTTGACGTTGCGATAGCCGGTGATGCTGACGAAATCGACAGTGCCCAGTTCCTGGTTGAGCCGAAATGTCAAACCATAGGAGTTTTTGAGATCCAGTTTCGATCGGAAACTGTTGTTGGCATCCCAGGGACCTCCCGA
>DATEJA010000330.1:0-6488 GCA_035278405.1 Sphingobium sp.
GGGCCGCCGGGCGACCTTCAACCTCACCGCCTTCCGCACGGAGATCAAGAATTTCCAGGCGACGGTGAATGGCGGCCAGTTCGGCACCGTGCGCGGCTATCTCGCCAATGCGGAAAAGGTGCGCTCGCAGGGGATCGAGGCCGACTTCAAGATCGTCGCCAGCGACCGCTTCACCGCCTATGCCAACGGCGCCTATACCGACGCCAAGTACAAGAAATTCGTCGACGCGCCCTGCCCGCCCGAACTGTCCGGCGGCACTTTCCAAGCGGCCGGCGCGACACCCGATTATTCGCAGGCCGGCGTTCCCGGCGCGCTCAGCCCGCGCGCCTGCGACATTTCCGGCCAGCGTCTGCCCGGCGTGTCGAAATGGGCCTTCTCCTATGGCGCGGAATATAATGTTCCGGTGACGCTGCTGGACAAGCAGGGGCAGGTCTATCTGGGCGTGGACGGCAACTACCGTTCGCACTGGAACTCCAACGCCTCCCCGTCCATCTACACGGAAGTGAAGGGCTATGCGCTCACCAACTTCCGCGCCGGCTTCCGGGGCGAAGGCTTCGATGTCTTCGGCTGGGTCCGCAACGCCTTCGACGTCCACTATATCGACAATCTGCAGGTCGCGCCGGGCAATACCGGCCTGATCGCCGGCACGCCGGGCGACCCGCGCACCTGGGGCGGGACGGTGAAATTCTCCTTCTGATCCCTTTTCGACGTTCACCCCCTTGCGGGAGCGGCACAGGCCTGCCGCTCCCGCATTTTCTTTGGCGGGCTTTCGACGTCATCCCAGCGCAGGCTGGGATGCTCTCCCCGATTTGCGCCCGCTTGGCGAGTGGAGTAGAGCGTCCCCATGTCCACCACCTTCACGCTCGACACCTCGACCAGCCGCGCCAATCCCACGCCCGCGCCGATGAAGCGCCTGACCGTGCCGGCGATCCAGCGCCGCAAGGTCGAAGGCCAGACGGCCGAGCCGCTGGTGATGCTGACCGCCTATACCGCGCGGCAGGCGCAACTGCTCGACCCGCATTGCGACATGCTGCTGGTGGGCGATTCGCTGGGCCAGGTGATCTATGGCCTGCCCTCCACCCTGCCGGTCACGCTCGACATGATGATCGCCCATGGCGCGGCCGTGGTGCGCGGCAGCTATCATAGCGTCGTGCTGGTCGACATGCCGTTCGGCAGTTACGAAGCTTCCCCCGCCCAGGCCTTTGCCAGCGCCAGCCGCGTCATGGCGGAAACCGGCTGCGCGGCGGTCAAGCTGGAAGGCGGCCAGGCGATGGCCGAGACGATCCAGTTCCTCAGCCGCCGGGGCATCCCGGTCATGGCGCATGTCGGCCTCACCCCGCAGGCGGTGAACGCGCTGGGTGGCTATGGGGCGCGCGGCAAGAGCCAGGAAGAACATGCGAAAATCATGGACGACGCCCGCGCGGTGGCGCAGGCCGGCGCCTTCGCCGTGGTGCTGGAAGGCGTGATGGAGGACCTGGCCATCGCCATCACCGACAGCCTCGACATCCCCGTGATCGGCATCGGCGCGTCGGCCCATTGCGACGGCCAGGTGCTGGTGGCGGAGGACATGCTGGGCATGTTCGAACGCACGCCGCGCTTCGTCAAACGCTATGAGAATATCGCCGAGACCATCTCCGGCGCCGCCGCGCGCTATGCCGCCGAGGTGCGCGACCGCAGCTTCCCGACCGACGATCAGGTCTACAGACCCAAAAAGTGATTTGCGTGGTTCGCCCGCGCCGCTATTGATCGCGCCTTCCGCGAGCTTTTTCTGACGCCTATCTGGAGACCGACGTGGCCCTGACGCCGCAAAACAGCGAAGCCTTCATGCGCGAGGTCGACGAGGCCGTCCGCCAGGACCAGCTGCTGACCTTCTGGGAACGCTATGGTCGCTGGATCATCGTCGCGGTGGTCGTGGGGCTCGCCGCGTTCGGCGCGACGCTCTACTGGCAGCATTACAGCAAGACCCGGTCCGAAGCCGTGTCCGAACAGATGGACAAGGTCATCGCGACGGCGGTGGGCGGCGGCACGCCCGACGCCAAGCAGATCGACACCCTCGCCCAGGCCAGCCAGCCGGGCTTTCGCGCCAATGCGCAGCTGGTGAAGGCCGGCACCGCCGCGCGCCGGGGCGACAACAAGGCCGCGATCGCCGCCTACAAGGCGATGGCGGCGGACAGCGCGCTGGACCAGCCCTATCGCGACCTGGCGCTGATCCGTCAGACCGCGCTGGAATTTGAAAGCCTCCAGCCGCAGCAAGTGGTGGATCGCCTGAAGCCGCTCGCCGTCGAAGGCGCGCCCTGGTTCGGCAGCGCGGGCGAACTGGTCGCGATCGCCTATATGAAGATGCGCAAGCCTGACCTCGCCGGACCGATGTTTGCCGCGATGGCCAAGGATGACACAGTGCCGCAGTCGATCCGTTCACGCGCGCGACAGATGGCGGGGCTATTGGGGGTGGACGCGGTCGAAACGCCGGCCGGTCCGGGCCAGGAATGATGGAACAGGTGGGATGCACAGCATGACGAGATTTGCGGGCACGCGCCGTGCCCTGACGGTGGCGGCGATGGTTGCGCTGCTGGCGGGCTGCGGCATCGTCGGCGGCAAGAAGGGCGGACCCAAGACGCCGGTGGTGGGCAATCGCGTCTCCATCCTGACCAACGAACAGGGGGTGGAGGTCGACCCGACCCTGGCCGACGTGCCGGTTTCGCTGCCCGAACCCTATGCCAACGACCAATGGTCGCAGCCGGGCGGTGATCCGTCCAAGGCGATGGGCCATCTGGCGCTGAGCGCTTCGCCTTCGAACGCGTGGACCGCCTCGATCGAGGGCAGCACGCCCCGCGCGCGGCTCGCCTCCTCGCCGGTGATCGCCGGCGGCAAGCTCTATGTCATCGACGCGGGCGCCCATGTCATCGCCTTCGACGCCACCAGCGGCGCGAAGCTGTGGCAGACCTCGCTCCCGTCCGAAGGCAGCGGCCGCGCCCTGTTCGGCGGCGGCGTCAGCATCGTCGATGACAAGCTCTATGCCAGCACGGGCGTCGGCGATGTCGCGGCGCTCAATGCAGCGAACGGCGCCATCCTGTGGAAGAAGCGCCCCGGCGGCCCGCTGCGCGGCGCCCCGACGCTGGCGAACGGCCATGTCTATGTGATGGGCCAGGACAATCAGATCTTCGCCCTCAACCAGAGCGACGGCGAAGTGCAATGGACCGACAGCGGCACGCTGCAGGTGACCGGCGTGTTCGGCGTCGCCGCGCCCGCCGCCGCGCAGGGCACAGTGATCGCGGGCTACAGCTCGGGCGAGCTGACCGCCTATCGCTATGAGAACGGCCGCACCCTCTGGGGTGACGCGCTCTCGCGCACCAGCATCTCGACGGCGGTGGCCTCGCTCACCGACATCGATGCCAATCCGGTGATCGACCGGGGCCGTGTCTTCGCGATCGGCCAGGGCGGCCGCATGGCCTCCTATGAACTGGTGAGCGGCCAACGCCTGTGGGAAATCAACGTCGCCGGCATCTCCACCCCCTGGGTCGCCGGGGAGTGGGTGTTCGTCGTCACCAGCGACGCCAAGCTGCTCTGCGTCGCGCGCGCCACCGGCAAGATCCGCTGGATCAGCCAGCTGCGCCGCTGGGAAAAGGAAAAGAAGAAGGATCGCGCGATCCGCTGGACCGGGCCGGTGCTGGCTGGCGGGCGGCTGGTCCTGGTGTCCACCCATGGCGATCTCAATTATGTCGATCCGGCGACGGGCAAGGTGCAGACCGACGTCAACATGAAGCGGTCCATGTCGCTTTCGCCGGTCGTCGCGAAGAACATGCTCTATATCCTGGCGGATGACGGCAAGCTGACGGCGTTTCGCTGAACACCGTCGCTAGAAAAAACTTGTGCTCCTGCGAAAGCAGGAGCCTAGGGTGGGGCAAGTGACCTGTAACCCTGGGCTCCTGCTTTCGCAGGAGCAATTCATTATGTGAGATTGGAAGGAAAGCGGGCATGCTGCCCACCGTTGCCATTGTCGGGCGGCCCAACGTCGGCAAGTCCACCCTGTTCAACCGCCTTGTCGGCAAGAAGCTGGCGCTGGTCGACGACCAGCCCGGCGTCACCCGCGATCGGCGCGAGGGGCAGGCGAACCTGCTGGGCGTCGATTTCACCATCATCGACACCGCCGGCTATGAGGATGAAGACCCACAGACCCTGCCCGGCCGCATGCGCATGCAGACGCAGGCGGCGGTGGAAAATGCCGACGTCGCGCTGTTCGTCGTCGACGCCCGCGCCGGCATCACCCCGCTGGACGAGGAAATCGCCCGCTGGCTGCGCGAGGGCGACGCGCCGGTCGTGCTGATGGCGAACAAGGCGGAGGGCAAGGCCGGCGACGATGGCGTCATGGAAGCCTTCAGCCTGGGCCTGGGCGACCCCGTCCCCTTTTCCGCCGAGCATGGCCAGGGCCTGGCCGACCTGTTCCAGGCGCTGCTCCCCTATATCGACCGCGAGGACGAGGAAGAGGAAGACGAGGAGCGGGGCGAGGAGGATTTCGAATCCGCGCCGCTCAAGCTCGCCATCGTCG
Source organism: Sphingobium sp. (assembly GCA_035278405.1). Lineage (GTDB taxonomy): Bacteria > Pseudomonadota > Alphaproteobacteria > Sphingomonadales > Sphingomonadaceae > Sphingobium. Next base: position 4,547 of record DATEJA010000330.1, read on the forward strand.
GCCGGCCCAATGCGGGCAAGTCGACCCTCATCAACCGGCTGCTGGGCGAGAATCGCCTGCTGACCGGCCCGGAAGCGGGCATCACCCGCGACAGCATCGCGGTCGACTGGCAATGGACCGACCCGCGCGCGGAAGAGGCCGAGCCCCGCGCCGTCCGCCTGATCGACACCGCCGGCATGCGCAAGCGCGCCAAGGTGCAGGACAAGCTGGAAAAGCTGGCCGTTTCGGACGGCCTGAACGCTGTGAACTTCGCCGAGGTCGTGGTGCTGCTGCTCGACGCAACGCGCGGGCTGGAGGCGCAGGACCTGCGCATCGCCGACAAGGTGCTGGAGGAAGGCCGCGCGCTCGTCATCGCCCTCAACAAATGGGATACGGTGGAGCACGGCTCGGCGCTCTATCAGGGCATCAAGCAGGCGTTGTCCGATGGTCTGGCACAGGTACGCGGCGTGCCGATCATGACCGTGTCGGCCGCGACCGGCAAAGGGCTGGACGACCTCATCCGCGTCGCCTTCGAAACCCGCACCGCCTGGTCGCAGCGCGTGTCGACCGGCATCCTCAACCGCTGGTTCGAACGCGCGCTGGAGGCCAATCCGCCCCCGGCGCCGGGCGGCAAGCGCATCAAGCTGCGCTACATCACCCAGAACAAGACGCGTCCGCCGACCTTCGTGCTGTTCGGCACGCGGCTCGACGAACTGCCGGAAAGCTATCGGCGCTATCTGGTCAACGGCATCCGCAAGGAACTGGGCTTTGGCGCCGTTCCCGTGCGCCTGACGCTGCGCAGCGCCAAGAACCCCTATGCCAACAAATGATCCCGCCTATGTCGACGCGCGGGGGATGAAATGCCCTTGGCCGGCGCTGCGTGCGGCCCGGGCGATGCGGTCGACGGACCGCGTCATGGTCGAAGCCGACGACCCGATCGCGCCCGGCGAGTTGCAGGCATTGGCTCGCCAGCAGGGGTGGCAGTTCGCCGCGACGGGCGAGCATCGCTTCCTCCTCATCCGACCCGTCTGAACGCGCGCCCTCCCGCCCGGCTTAACCGCCTGTTTACGCACCGCTTCTATAAGGGCGGGTGGATTTAGGGAGTGTCGACAAGGTGTCATATCAAGAGGCGGAACTGATCAGTCAGACCGACTTGGCCAAATCCCGGGGCGAACTTGGCAGCGCGTTCCTGCGGATTCTCGGCTATTTTCGCGAAGATGGCGACAAGGCGATCAGCGCGATCGAACAGGCGATCCGTGAGCGCAGCGCCGTTGCCCTAGTCACTCCGGCCCATACGCTGAAGGGCGAATCGGCGCAGTTCGGCGCGCATCGGTTGAGCCAGATGGCCGAGCGGATCGAGATGGTCGCGCGGCGTTGTGTGGAAACGCGCGAAGGACCCGAAGAATTGATCGAGGTCGTGGTGGGCCTGCGCCCCTGCTTCACCGAGACGATGGCGCTGCTCGATCGGGACAGCAATCCGCTGGTGGCGCGGCGCCCGGCGACGTTCGGGCGGCGGGCCGATACGGCGCCGCAGGGCTTTGGCCGGGCGGTCTGACCCTTTTCTCCCCATCACGTATTGAAATGAAACGGATCATGGCCCCATATGCGGGCCCATGATCCGTTTTTCCGTTCTGGACCTGGTCCCCGTGATCGAAGGCAGCGACGTGCGCGCCGCCCTCGCCCATGCCGCCGCCTTCGCCGCCCATGCCGAGGCGCTGGGTTTCCACCGCTATTGGGTGGCTGAACATCATGGCATGCCGGGCATCGCCTCGGCCGCAACCGCCGTGGTGCTGGGGCATATCGGCCAAGCGACTTCCACCATCCGGATCGGCGCGGGTGGCATCATGCTGCCCAATCACGCGCCGCTGCTCATCGCCGAACAGTTCGGGACGCTCGCCGCGCTGTTCCCCGGCCGGATCGACCTTGGACTCGGCCGGGCGCCTGGGTCCGACCAGCGGGTCGC
>DATEJA010000331.1:0-2988 GCA_035278405.1 Sphingobium sp.
AGCCCGTCTCGACCAGCGTGCCGAAGGCGACCTTGGGCTGCGACTTGGCGCTCTGCATGATGGTCAGCGCCGATTCGTCGAGCGGCAGCGCGGCCTCGATCCGCTCCATCGCGACCTCGATATAGGTATCCTCGCGCTCGATGCCGATCCACTTGCGCCCCAGCCGCTTGGCCACCGCGCCGGTCGTCCCCGTGCCGAAGAATGGGTCGAGCACCACGTCGCCCGGCTTGGTGCAGGCCAGCATCACGCGATAGAGCAGCGCCTCGGGCTTCTGCGTCGGGTGCGCCTTGGTCCCGTTGCGCTTCAGCCGCTCCTGCCCGCCGCAGATCGGCAGCACCCAGTCTGAGCGCATCTGCAGCTCATCATTGAGCGTCTTCATCGCCTTGTAGTTGAACGTATATTTCGCGTCCTCGCCCTGGCTCGCCCAGATCAGCGTCTCATGCGCGTTGGTGAAGCGCGTGCCCTTGAAATTGGGCATGGGGTTGGACTTGCGCCAGATGATGTCATTGAGGATCCAGAAGCCCTCATCCTGCAACGCCGTGCCGACGCGGAAGATATTGTGATAGCTGCCGATCACCCAGATAGTGCCGTTGGGCTTCAGGATGCGCCGCGCCTGCGCCAGCCACGCCTTGGTGAAGCGGTCATAGGCGCCCAGCGTGTCGAACTTGTCCCAGTCATTGTCGACCGCGTCGACGCGCCCGCCCTCTGGCCGGAACAGGTCGCCGCCCAGCTGCAGATTATAGGGCGGATCGGCGAAGATCATGTCGATGCAGCCGTCGGGCAGCTTCGCCATCTCGGCGATGCAGTCGCCACGCAGCAGGCGATCGGCCTCCACCTCGACCGGCGCGACCGCCTTCTTGCGCCGCGACGGTGCGACGCGTTCCATGACACCCATGATCTGACCCCCATTGTTTCGAGGCCCAGCGTTGAGTCCTCGGGAGTCCGCCGTCAAGATCAGCGGCTTAGGCCCCGAGCCTCAGACAAAAGTTAATATAGACGGGAACGAACCGGGTAGCCACGACATGTTGAGTCCGCCACGGCGCGCGGGACTCAACATGGGGTAGTGTGGCACAAAAGACTCAGCCCTTCGCCCCGCCCAACTTTTTTTGGTTAACGCGCTCTTAGACGCCAAAATACACCCCGCACTTGCCCTTTTCATAACGATATGGTTATGAAAGCGCGATGACCGACCCCCTTTCCTCCGGCGATCGCTCCGCCGCCTGCGACGAATTGTTCAAGGCCCTGTCCGACGGCACCCGCCGCGCCCTGCTGGAATATCTAGTGCGCGAGGGCGAACAGAGCGTCCATGCCCTCACCGCCGTCTCCGACGTGTCGCAGCCCATGGTCTCCCGCCACCTCGCCAAATTGAAGCGCGCCCGCCTCGTCACCGCGCGCCGCGCCGGCCGCGAGACCTATTATACCGCGCGCGTGAAGGGCCTCGCTCCCGTAGTCCAGTGGATGGCCGTCTACGGCGCCCTCTGGTCCCAACGCTTCACCGCGCTGGAGGCGCTGGAGGAGGCGTAGCCCTCCAGCAGCCCCTCACCCAGCAGGGCGAACAGCAGTAGGCCGTGCCTCGGCATGCCCGAAATCCATCTTTCCCCTTGCATTTCCTCACTCAAAAGGGTGAACGCTGGACTGACCCATTGTTGCGGGAAGTGGCGGCTGGGGGCCGTTCGAGGGGGGCGCGACCTGGGTCATGGGAACGGAATGTGGAGCAGAAGATTGCAGGGCGGCCCGGAAAGGGCCAGGGGCGGGCCCGGTTCGTCAGGGAATCGGCCGATGTGCGAAGGCAGGCGCTGATCGAAGCGACCGCGCGGTGCCTCGCCGAAAAGGGGGTAGGGGCCATCTCGGTGCGGGCGATCTGCGCGCGCGCGGGCGTTTCGGCGGGCCTGCTCACCCATTATTTCGACGGCGTCGACGCGCTCATCCTCGCGACCTATCGCGATGTGGGGGAAAAGGTCGCCGCCGCGATGGAGCAGGCGGTCAGCGACGCCGGGCCTGATCCCAAGGCGCGGCTCTGGGCCTATCTGCGCGCCAATTTCCTGCCGCCGGTGCTGGACCCCAATTTGCTCGCGACCTGGATCTCCTTCTGGAGCCTGGTCAAGACGAGTCCCGAAATCGCCGCCACCCATGCGCAAACCTATGGCGCCGGGCGCGAGCGGCTGGAGGTGCTGCTGCGCGAGGCCGCACCCCAGGTTCCGCGCCCCGCCGCGCGCGTCGCCGCCATCGCGCTCACCGCCATGGTCGACGGCTTGTGGCTCGAACTCTGCCTCGATTCCTCCACCTTCTCGATCGATGAGGCACTGGCGATGGTCCATGAAACCATGACCTATGTCATCGAAAAACCAAGGGAAGAGGGAGTCGATAAGAGGTGGGAGATTGATCGCTTTTCTCAATAAAGGCGCGCGAGAAAACCAATTTCCCCCGCGGCGCCCCCTCCCCTACATAGGCCGGGCAACAGCAAAACCCTCATAAAGGAACTGGACAGCCCATGGCGCTCATCAACACCCCGATCAAGCCGTTCAAGGCCACCGCTTTCAAGGAAGGCAAGTTCGTCGACGTCACCGACGCCGATGTGAAGGGCAAGTGGGCGATCTTCTTCTTCTACCCCGCCGACTTCACCTTCGTCTGCCCGACCGAGCTGGAAGATCTGGCCGGCATCTACCCGACGCTGCAGAAGCTGAACGTCGAAGTCTATTCGGTCTCGACCGACACGCATTTCAGCCACAAGGCATGGCACGACACCTCGCCGGCGATCGGCAAGATCAACTATTTCATGTTGGGCGACCAGTCGGGCCAGATCACCAACAATTTCGACGTGATGCGTGCGGGCGTCGGCCTTGCCGACCGCGCGACCTTCCTGGTCGATCCCGAAGGCGTGATCCAGTTCATGGAAATCACCTCCGAAGGCGTCGGCCGCAACGCGACCGAACTGCTCCGCAAGGTCAAGGCCGCGCAATATGTCGCCGCTCACCCCGGCGAAGTCTG
>DATEJA010000332.1:0-4816 GCA_035278405.1 Sphingobium sp.
GCATGGGCAAGTCCGCGGTGGCGGACATGTTCCGCCGCGAGGGCATTCCTGTCTTTTGCGCCGATGCGGAGGTTCATCGGTTGCAGGGCCCGGGCGGCAGGCTGCTGGCCGCGATCGAGGCGCGCTTTCCGGGCGTGACGAGTCTGGCCGGAGTCGATCGCGCGAAGCTGGGCGCGGCGGTTTTCGGCCATCCGCAGGAATTGAAGGCGCTGGAATCGATCGTCCACCCGGCGGTTCGGAACGCGCGGGCGGCGTTCCTGCGGCGGCATCGATCCCGCACGTTCGTCATATTGGACATACCGCTGCTCTACGAAACCCACGGGCATCGGAAACTGGACGGCGTGATCGTGGTCAGCGCCCCGGCATGGAAACAACGCAGGCGCGTGCTCGCGCGGCCGGGGATGACGGCCGCCAAATTTCACCGGATCCTGCGCCTTCAGACACCGGACGCTGAAAAGCGTCGTCGCGCCGATCATATCATCGATACCGGCACGAGTTTCCAGGAGACACGCAACCGGGTGAAACGCCTGATCGCTTGCCTTGGAGCAAAGAGAGGCCGATAAGTGACGGTCCGGGCAGAATCGGTTACGAAGGGCGATGCGCGAGATCATTTTCGATACCGAAACGACCGGATTTGACCCCCTGACGGGGGATCGGATGGTTGAGATCGGATGCGTCGAACTCTTCAACCGGGTGCCGACGGGCCGCACCTTCCATGCCTATTTCAACCCGGAACGGCCTATGCCGTCGGCGGCCGAGGCGATCCACGGGCTGTCGGACATTTTCCTGAAGGACAAGCCGCTCTTTTCCGCTGGCGCGCAGGCTCTGCTCGCCTTCCTGGAGGACAGCCGCCTCGTCGCCCATAATGCGCGGTTCGATTTCGGCTTCCTCAACCATGAATTGAAGCTGTGCGGTTTTCCCGAAGTGTCGATGGAGCGCATGATCGACACGGTGGCGATCGCGCGCCAGCTGCACCCCGGCGCGAAGCACAGCCTGGACGCGCTGTGCACCCGTTACGGCATCGACCGCAGCCATCGCACCAAACATGGCGCGCTGCTCGACGCCGAACTGCTCGCCCAGCTTTACATCGAACTGACCGGCGGCCGTCAGATCGGCCTTGGTCTTGCACAGGAGGAGGAGAAAGACGTCATTCGGGTGGAACTTGCGGCACGGGTCGCGGTTCGCCCTGTTCGTCCCGCGCGGGTCTTCATGGCCGGCGTGGTGGAGCTGGAGAGGCATAGGGCGTTTGTCGCGACGCTGGAAAAGCCGCTCTGGCTGGAAGAGGCTTGAAGGGGCGGGCCGAGAGATCCTGTCCTTTTTGAAGCTTCGTGCCTACCGGGCCGCGTGCCTGTGGTCCGGCAAGAACAGAGGAGAAGGCATATGGATATTCGTGTTTCCGGGCATCAGGTCGACACGGGCGACGCGCTGAAGCAGCATGTCGAGACCCGGCTGGAGGCGATGGCCGAGAAATATTTCTCCCGCACGCTTTCCGCCCAGGTCACATTCCGGCCTGCGCCCCACGGCGCCTTTCATTGCGATATCGTCTGCCATGTGATGACGGGCCTGATCCTGAAAGGGGCCGGCGAGGCGCAGGAAGCCCATCCCGCCTTCGACCAGGCGGCCGAACGGATCGAACGGCAGCTGCGGCGCTATCTGCGCCGGCTGAAGGACCGCCACAGCCAGGCCGCCGCCGCCGAGGCGCAGCGGACCAACGGCTTTGACATCAACGGCCTGGACGGGGCGGGCTATACCATCTTCGCGTCGGCCGCCGAGGAGGAGGAGCCGGCCGAGGCACCGCTGATCGTGGCGGAAACCCGGGTCGACATCCCCGAAGCCAGCGTGTCCGACGCGGTGATGATGCTCGACCTGCGCAATACCAATGCGCTGCTGTTCCTCAATGCGGGCACATCGGCCTACAATATGGTCTATCGCCGCCATGACGGGACGATCGGCTGGGTGGAACCACGCGCCTAGCCCGAGGGTTCGTTCCCCGGGCCGCCGGTTGACCTTGGTCGGCGGGCGGCCTATGGGGCCGGGCTTTATATGTTCCAAGCACGCGATGGTCCTATGACGGGGCGCGGGGCTTGGCTGTTCCGGGTTGGTCATGGTTCATTTCAACGATATCGTCTCGCCCGACGCGCTTGCCACGGGCCTCTCCGTGAACGGCAAGAAGCCGCTTTTCCAGAAGATCGCGCAACTGGCCGCTGCCGCCTATGGCCTGGACGCCGACGCGGTGTCGGAAGCGCTGTTCGAACGCGAGCGGCTGGGATCGACCGGCTTCGGCGGCGGCGTGGCAATTCCCCATGCCAAGATCCCGGGGCTGGAGCGGATGAGCGGGGTCGTCGTGCTGCTGGACCCGGCCATCCCGTTCGACGCGGTGGACGAGGCGCCGGTCGACATCGTCTTTGCCCTCCTGTCCCCTGTCGACAGCGGCGCGGAGCATTTGAAGACGCTGGCGCGCGTGTCCCGCTATCTGCGCGACGATGGCCATGTGACCCGTCTGCGCGGCGCGAAGTCGACGGGCGCGCTGCATGCCCTGCTGGCCGGCGGCGAAGCGCGTGACGCGGCCTGAGCCGACGGCCGGACCGACCGCAGCGCCGAGCGGCGAGGAAGCGCATTTCCGCGCGCTGGAGAATCTCTACCGCTCCGCGCCGATCAACCGCCTGTTCCGGTCGGAACTGACCATCACCGAACCGGGCCATAGCGTCATCGAATTCGATGTCGACGAAGGCCAGTTCCATGCCGCGGGCGCAGTGCATGGCACGGTCTATTTCAAGATGCTGGACGATGCCGCCTTCTATGCGGCGAACAGCCTGGTGAGCGACCGTTTCCTGCTGACCACCGCCTTCAACCTGCTCTTCACCCGGCCGATCGGACCGGGGCGGATCCGTGCCGAAGGCCGTTGGATCAGCGGCAAGCGGCGGGTCTTCGTCGCCGAGGCGAGCCTGATCGACATGGAGGGCGAGGAAGTCGGCCGGGGCACCGGCACCTTCATGCGGTCGCAATTCCCGCTTTCCTCGCTGCCGGGCTATGGCGGCTGATCGGCTGACCAGCGCGATGCTGGTCGGGGTGCTGGTGCGCCGCGCGGCGGCGGCCGGGGGATTCGCCACGGTGCTGGTGAAAGGCGACGAAACGAGCGGCATCATCCTGGTCGAAGCGCTGGAGCGCGGCGAGCGGATCGGCCTTTTCGAAAGGGTCCCGGATTTTAACGGCGGCTATGACCTGCAGGCCTGCGGACCGGCCGCCGAATCCCCGTCGGAAGCCATATATCAATATATAGAGCGTCGCCGACGGGCAGACCCCGATCTGTGGATCGTCGAACTCGACATCGCGGATGCGCAACGGTTCGCCGCTGAAACGATCTGCTGATCGTTGACTCTCCGGCCGGCGGCAGGCACTGGCCCTTGCACGCTTAACGCGCAGGTTGCCGAATTCGCCCGTGGGGGGCGGGCGAGGTAAACACGCAGACGGGGGGCGGCCTGACGTCGGCAGTGAGTGAAGGGGTTTGATCCGACGTCCCCTGGCCAATAACCGCACGATTTTGAGTTGAGATGAGTTTCCGTCTGAAGGCCGCGATCGCCGCGGCATTTGCCCTGTCCGCCTCTGCGGCGGTCTTTGCGGCCGATATGTCGAGCGCCAGCGAAGCGGCTCCATCGGTCCAACCCGGTTTCAGTTTCCAGGAGCCCGATGCGGCTCCGTCGGCGGCCACGAAGCCCGCCGTCATTTTCGCCGCGCCGCGCGAAGTCGCGCAGCCGCTGGCTCCCCTTTCCGACAGCGCCGATGTGAAGGCGGACAATCTGGCGGCCCTGGTCGACGCGCAAGGCGCTCCCGAGACCGTCGATGGCGACATGAAGTGCCTCGCCGGTGCCGTCTATTTCGAATCCAAGGGCGAAAGCCTGGAAGGTCAGTTGGCCGTGGCGCGGGTCATCATCAACCGCGTCAAGTCGGGCCGCTTCGCCAACAGCATGTGCGGCGTCGTCTACCAACCGGGTCAGTTCAGCTTCGTGCGCGGCCACGGCATGCCCACCATCCCCACCGCCAGCCACAGCTGGCGCGAAGCGGTCGCCATCGCCCAGATCGCGATGGACGGCGGCTGGGACAGCCAAGCCGAAGGCGCGCTCTTCTTCCACGCCCGCCGCGTGTCGCCCGCCTGGGGCAAGCGCCAGCTGGCTGCGATCGACAATCATATCTTCTACCGCTGATCACCCGATCAGTCAGAAACGCGACAGGCCGGTTCGGGTTCAATCCTGAATCGGCCTTTTCTTTTGTTCCCTACCTGTTCTAATATGCGGCGATGACGTCCCTTGCATCCGACAGTTGTTCGCCGCTGACCGACGGCACCGCGCTCGCGGTGGCGCGGGGCACGCTGCGCCTCTTCTTCCGGCATGACATGAGCGGGATCCTGGAAGTGCCGCTGCCCAACGGCCGCCGCGCCGACATCATGGCGATCGACGGGGCGGGGCGGATCACGATCGTGGAGATCAAATGCAGCCGCGCCGACCTGCTGGGCGACATGAAATGGCCGGATTATTTCGACTATTGCGACCGCTTCTTCTGGGCGGTGCCGGCGGGATTCGACCTCTCGCCGTTCGAGAGCGAAGCCTTGTGGCCTGCGCGCACCGGGCTGATCGTGGCGGATCAATATGACGCCGAACTGCTGCGCCCGGCGCCGGTCGAGCCGCTGCCCGCCGCGCGGCGCAAGGCCGAGACGCTCCGCTTCGCCCGCCGCGCGGCGAGAAGGTTGACGGCGATCGCGGATCCGGACCATGCGGCGGAATTGGGCTGGTGAGGGGAGGGTGACGGTCAAGCGCCCGTC
>DATEJA010000333.1:0-3065 GCA_035278405.1 Sphingobium sp.
GATCGCGCGGCCAAGGTGATGGCGATCATCAACGAGATTCGCGGCGGTCGCGACAATGATCCGAATTTCGGCACCCGGATGCGTGGGCAAGGCCCCTGGGCCGACCTCATCCGCACACGCTTCATCAAGGCGCGCAAGCGAGCGGGCTTCATGGGCGAGCGGCTGACGCTGCGGACCGATCTTTTCCGTCCACCGCAGGGCCCGCAGCTTCAGCTGTTCTGATGAGCCGCCCGTCAGCCCGCGACCAGCCGCATCCCCGACCGGCGGTTGCGCGTCTTGTAGCCATCCGCCTTGGGCGCCATTCGTTCGAACGCGTGAATGACAAGGCCGGGAATCAGCGCGATCGCGTCGACCTGATCCGCGCCGATCAGATAATCGTCTCCCAGGAACAGGCGGGCCGCTCGACCGCCTTCGACCGGAGCGCGCAGAAACACCTCGCTTCGCCCGCCCTTGTTGCGCGAGAGCAGCTGGGCCAGAGCTTCGACCGCCATGGGATCGCTGGCATCGACCACCAGTTCCATCCGTGACGCGCTGGCGAGTTGGTGGAAAGGTTCCACCCCGCGCACCGTGACGCGCGGCGTTTCTTCGCCTGGCATGCGGTCCAGTTCGACCATCAACAGCGCGCAGTCACCCTGCCGCGCCATCTCCTCGATCGCCTTGCACGCATCCTCATCGAAGCAGCTCGCCTGGAATTGGCCGCTGCTGTCGGAGAAGGTCGCGGCCGCATAGCGCGCCCCTCGGCGGGTTTCGCGCCAGCGCACTTCTTCGACCATCGCCGCCATGACGCCATTGGCCCGGCCGCCCTCTGCCACAGGTTCCGTGCAGATCGCGCCATAGCTTTTCGCACCGCGCGCTTCGGCAAGATGACGGTAGCGGTCGACCGGATGGGCGGAGAAATAGAAGCCGAACGCGTCCTTTTCCTGCGCCATCCGGTCGGCGGTCGACCAGGTCTGGTGCGGGGGGATGCGAACGTCGGCATGGGGTGTTTCGACATCGCCGAACAAACCGCCCTGCCCGCTTTCCCGCGCTTCGGCCGCGCTCGCCGCCACGCTCAATATCGTATCGGCAGCCGCATGGACGCCGGCCCGGTCGGCATGGATCTCATCGAAAGCGCCAGCGGCCGCCAGGCTTTCCAGCTGCCGCCGGTTGAGCAGGCGCGGCTCGATGCGGTCGGCGAAATCGTCAAGCGACAGGAACGGCCCGCCGGCGTCCCGCTCCGCCACCAGCTGTTCCATCGCCTTTTCGCCCACGCCCTTCAGGCCACCCAGCGCATAGCGCACGGCAAAGCCCAGGCGGGGATCATCGCTCTCCTGCTCGATCGGCTCGACCGAAAAATCCGCAAGGCTGCGGTTGATGTCGGGCGCCAAACAGCTCAGCCCCATGCGCCGCATGTCGTCGACGAAGACGGTGAGCTTGTCGGTCAGATGGATATCATAGGCCATCGAGGCGGCATAGAATTCCGCCGGATAGTGCGCCTTCAACCAGGCGGTCTGATAGGCGAGCAGGGCGTAGGCGGCGGCGTGGGACTTGTTGAAGCCGTAGCCCGCGAACTTGTCGATCAAGTCGAACAGTTCATTGGCCTTCGCCGCCGGGATGTCGCTGGCCGCGCAGCCTTCGACGAAACGCGCGCGCTGGGCGTCCATCTCGGCCTTGATCTTCTTGCCCATCGCCCGGCGCAGCAGGTCTGCATCGCCCAGCGAATAGCCAGCCAGTATCTGCGCCGCCTGCATCACCTGTTCCTGATAGACGAAGATACCATAGGTCTCTTCCAGGATCGGTTTCAGCAGAATATGAGGATATTCAATATCTTCCTGGCCGTTCTTGCGACGACCAAACATCGGAATATTGTCCATCGGCCCGGGCCGATAGAGCGAAACCAGCGCGATGATATCGCCGAAATTGGTTGGACGAACGGCCGCGAGCGTCTTGCGCATGCCCTCCGATTCCAGCTGGAACACGCCGACCGTGTCGCCCCGCTGCAACAGGTCGTATACTGAAGAGTCGTCCCAGCCGAGGCTGTTGAGATCGACCTCGACACCTCGCCCCGCCAGCAGTTGCACCGCCTTCTGCAAGACCGACAGAGTCTTGAGGCCCAGAAAGTCGAACTTCACCAGCCCCGCCCCTTCGACATATTTCATGTCGAACTGGGTAACCGGCATGTCGGAGCGCGGATCGCGATAGAGCGGCACCAGCTGGGACAAGGGCCGGTCGCCGATCACCACGCCCGCCGCATGGGTCGAGCTATGGCGCGGGAAACCCTCCAGCTTCATCGCGTAATCGATCAGCCGCTTGACCTGAGCGTCATTGTCATATTCCGCCTTGAACTCGGCGACACCGTTCAGCGACCGCTCCAGCGTCCAGGGGTCGGTCGGATGATTGGGCACCAGCTTGGCGAGCCGGTCGACCTGCCCATAGCTCATCTGCAACACGCGGCCCGTGTCCTTCAGCACCGCGCGCGCCTTCAGCTTACCGAAGGTGATGATCTGCGCGACATGGTCGGCGCCATATTTCTGCTGCACATAGCGAATGACTTCGCCACGGCGCGTTTCGCAAAAGTCGATGTCGAAGTCGGGCATCGACACGCGTTCGGGATTGAGGAAGCGTTCGAACAGCAGGCCCAGTTGCAGCGGATCGAGATCAGTGATGGTCAGCGCCCATGCGACGAGCGATCCCGCGCCCGAACCACGGCCGGGCCCGACCGGAATATCCTGCGCCTTCGCCCATTGGATGAAGTCGGCAACGATCAGGAAGTAGCCGGGAAAGCCCATCTGGACGATGATGTCGGTTTCGAACTTCAACCGATCGAAATAGGGCTGGCGCGCCTCCTCATCGACTATGCCGAGCTTCTCCAGCCGCGCCTCCAGTCCGGCGGTCGCCTGGTCGCGCAGCATCTGCGCTTCACCCTCGATGTCACCGGCCAGGCTGGGCAGGATCGGCTTGCGCTTGGGCGCGGCGACGGCGCAGCGTTGCGCCACCACCAACGTGTTGGCGAGCGCTTCGGGCAGGTCCTCGAACAGCCGCTTCATTTCCGCCGCCGACTTCATCCATGCGTCGGGCGAGCTGGT
>DATEJA010000334.1:0-4146 GCA_035278405.1 Sphingobium sp.
GGGCTATGCCGCGAAGCTGGGCCTGAGCTTCGATCCGCTCGAAGCGATCCAGTGGGCGACGCAGCGCGGCAGCCGCTCGGGCCGGGTCGCCTGGCAATATGTGGTGGAACTGGCCGGCCGTCACGGCCGGACGGCCTGATCGGCTCTAGCGCGCGCCGGTCACCCGCCACACCACGCCACCCACATCGTCGGTGACGAGCAGCGCGCCCTTGGCGTCCGCGCCGACATCGACCGGCCGACCGTGCGCCTTGCCATCCTGGCCCAGGAAGCCGGTCAGCACATCGATCGGCTGCGCCTTGGACACCTCGCCATTGTCGGCAAAGGGCACGAACACGACCTTGTAGCCCGACGCCGGCTTGCGGTTCCAGCTGCCATGCAGGCCGACGAACGCGCCGTTCAGATAGGGCGCGCCGATCTTCACCTTGTCGGCAAAGGCCAGGCCCAGCGGCGCGACATGGTTGCCCAGCGCATAGTCGGGCCGCTTGGTATATTCGCGGACTTCGGGCCGCTGCGGCTGCACCCGCCGATCCTCATAACCGCCCCAATAATTCCACGGCCAGCCGTAGAAGCCGCCAAATTCGACGCGGGTCAGATAGTCGGGGACCAGGTCGCTGCCCAACATGTCGCGCTCATTCACCACGCCCCACAGCGCGCCGCTATGCGGTTCGAACGCAAGGCCTACCGGATTGCGCAGGCCCGAAGCATAGATGCGATAACCGCCCGTCTTGGGATTGACCTCCAGCACGGCGGCGCGGTTTTCCTCCGCGTCCAGGCCATTGTCGGCGATATTGCTGTTCGATCCCACGCCGACATAGAGCAGGCCCGAAGGTCCCGCGACCAGGCTCTTGGTCCAGTGATAATTGGGCGCGGCGGCCGGCAGCTTCAAAATCTTGCGGCCCTTGGCGGTGATCTTCGTCTCGCCCTCCTTGTAGGGAAAGGCCATCAGCGCGTCGGTATTGGCGACATAGAGCGTGTCGCCGACCAGCGCCATGCCATAGGGGGAATGAAGGCCCGTCAGGAACGCGGTCTTCACCTCCGCCCGGCCATCGCCATCGGCATCGCGCAACAGGGTGATGCGGTTGGCGGACGGCGCGCCGGCGCCCGCCTTGTCCATCAGATAGACCATCACCCGGTTGACGATGCCGCCCTCGGCGCGGGGCGGGTTGTTGGTTTCGGCCACCAAAATGTCGCCGTTCGGCAGCGTCAGCAGCGAACGGGGATGGGCCAGGCCCTCGGCGAAGCGCGCGAGCGTGAGGCCCTTCGCCGCGACCGGCTGCTCGCCCGCGCGCCAGGGCTGCGCGGCGGCGACGTTCATCGTCGGGATCATCTCGCTGCGCGGCGCGGTGAAGACCGGCTCCTTGCCGGTATCCGCCCCCGCCGCCAGTTCGGCCGTGTCGCCCTGCGCGAAATAGAAGATGGCGCCGGCGATCAGGACCAGCAGGATAAGTGTCAGGGCGAGCAGATGTTTTTTCATGGCCGCCATGTCTATGCCGCGACGAACCGCCCCGCAAGGCGGACGGCGGCAGGGGCGCGGCTATTTTCCGCGTTCGCGCAGCCAGAGCAGCAGCGCGACCAGCAGGCCCAGCGCCGTTCCGGCGAGCAGCCCCGCGCTCGGCTGCCCCATCAGGCCGCCCACGATGGTGCCTGCCAGGATCAGCAGCGCGATGATGGCGCCCGCGCCGGTGGGATTCTTCTTGCCTGTCGTCATGATGCCGCTCCCTTGCCATGGCCCCGGCGGCATTGCCAGCCGCTTTCCCGCCCGCGCCATTTCGGGACGCGGGCGTCCTCATCCGGGACGGCTGTGCCAGGACGGGACTTGGCTAACGGGCCGTTCACCCTCGCACCCCGCGCCACGCCGTCCACGGCCGGAACTGGCACGGGGGTTGAAAGGAGACTCTTCACGGGGTCGGGACATCGGGGGGTCACATGCAATTGCCTTATCTTTCGGATCGAAAGAGCTATGAAGACGCCGCCGAACTGATGGCGATCTTCGGCGACAATGCCGGCTATGAGGCGGCGGCGCGGGCCGACCGCAGCCGCGACCTTGGCAACCACATCCATTTCTGCCGCTGGCGCCAGATCGAGCGGCTGATCGTGCTGCTGACGCATGAAGCGCCGCTCGGGACGATTCACTAGAACGGGTTTCATCTGGAGGGGGCCTTCGCCGGGGAACAGCGCACCGCCGGGGTGAAGCGAAAACCGCTTTGATGCACCGGCCCCCAAAGGGCCAGGGTTACAACCGCAGGCCCGCCGTCTCCGGCAGCCCGGCCAGGATGTTGAGATTCTGCACCGCCGCGCCGGCCGCGCCCTTGCCCAGATTGTCGAGCGCCGCCACCAGCCGCGCCTGGCCCGCCGCTTCATTGCCGAAGACGAACAGCGCCAGCCGGTCGGTCGCGCCGACATGCTCGATCCGCACCTGACCGATGGCGCCGCTTTCCTCCAGCGCCGCGACGCTGACGATCGGCGAGCCGGCATAGGCATCGGCGAGCGCGGCATGGACATCGGCCACGCTGGGCGCGCCCGGCATGGCCTGAAGCTGCAGCGGCACCTCGACGATCATGCCGCGATAGGCATTGGCGACCGCCGGGGCGAAGAGCGGCGCGTGACACAGCCCGGAATAGCGCAGCATCTCCGGCACATGCTTGTGGCCGAGGCCCAGGCCATAGGGCCGGAAAGCACTCGGCGCCCCCTCGGCGCCTTCATATTCGGCGATCATCGACTTGCCGCCGCCCGAATAGCCCGACGCGCCCGACACCGTTACCGGCCAGTCCGCCGGTATGAGCCCGGCCAGCACCAGCGGCCGCACCAGCGCCAGGAAGCCGGTCGGCCAGCAGCCCGGATTGGCGACGTAGCGCGCGGCGGCCAGTTTTTCCCGATGGCCCGGCTCCAGCTCGGCAAAGCCATAGGTCCAGCCTTCGGCGACGCGATGGGCGGTCGACGCGTCGATCACGCGCGTGCTGTCATTGTCGATCAGCGCGACGGCTTCCCGCGCGGCATCGTCGGGCAGGCACAGGATGACGATGTCGGCGGCGTTCAGCTCTTCCTTGCGCGCCGCCGCATCCTTGCGCCGATCGCCTTCCAGCGTCACGACCGACAGTTCGGGGCGGCCGGTCAGCCGCTCGACGATCTCCAGCCCGGTCGTGCCGACGCCGCCGTCGATGAAAATCCTGTGGGTCATGCGCCGATCCTCCGCCGCGCGATAATGGGCTGGGCATGGTCGCCCGCCAGCCGGTCGACGACATCGGCCAAGGGCTCGATCACCACCGCCATCCAATGGGCATTGGCGTGCAGCATGTTGGTCGCGTCGGTCATGATGCCGACATGGCCCGGGAAGAAGACGAAGTCGCCGCGCTGCAACGGCGCGTCGGCCGGGATGGGCGATCCGATGCCATCGCGCTGCAGGTCGGTATCGCGGGGCGCCTGGATGCCGCACTGGCCCAAGGCGACCTGCACCAGGCCCGAACAGTCGATGCCGCGATGCCCCCGGCCGCCCCAGACATAGGGCTGGCCCAGATAGCGCAGCGCGACCGCGACCCAGTCGCTTTCCCAGATCTCGGCGGCCACGGCATGGCGATGATGGACATAGCCGTCGGCGCAGGCGACGAAGCCTTCCTGCGGCTCGCCCGCGAATCGCGCGCCGCCCGGCCAATAGTCGGCGATCGGCGCCTTGATGTCGGGGGCGCTGAACAGCGGCGCGGTATCGGCGAAGATGCGGTGGTTGGTCGCCTCATGCTTGTCCAGCGCATCGCGGCGGACGTAGCCGACATAGCCGTCATGCCCGCAAAAGCCCCAGGCCCAGTCGGTCGTGACGTCCAGCGCATGGAAGCTTTCGCCCCGCAGCAGTTCGCTGACGGCGGTCGCAGTTGGGGCGGGGGCGGCCAGCACCGGCGTGCCGGCGGCGACGCAGGTCAGTTCGACCGCGCGCGCATAATGGGCGGAAAAGAGGACCCCGGCGAGCGAGATGTCGGCCAGGTCCCCGCGCGCCGCATGGACACGGCTGTCGAGCGTGACGGACCGGCCATCCAGGTTGAAGCGGATGCGTTCAGGCGGTGCGTTCCGCTGAGGAGAAGTCGTGGCGTTCATCGCGGCCGGTTCCTGCGATGAAATGGTGAAAGGCGTCAAGGAATTCCGCCCCCTTGGGGGTTC
>DATEJA010000335.1:0-7509 GCA_035278405.1 Sphingobium sp.
GAAACGATGACCATGCCGAGTGTCGCGCAATCGTCGCCATAGGGCCAGCTCATCGCGGTGCCGACGATTTCGCCGCCACGCTGCGCAACATAGCCCGAACCCAGGCCGAACATCATCTCCCAATCCTCGATCCGGTGCGGCCATTTCTGTTCGTGGGAAAGGTCGTGGGCGGCGGCCAAATCCTCAGCGGTCATGCGCCGCAGGTCCACCATCGCCTCTATGCCTGTCGCCATGCGTCTTGCTCCCTGGCGGAAACGGAACCCGCCTCTGGTCATGAATCAGTGACGTGGACATTAGGGGTGGCCGTCAAGCATTGGCTGCCGCCTTCGCATTTTTTTTGGAAGAATATCGCGCGCGCTTTCCTGCGTGACCGCGACAAATGCCGCCGCGCTCCCCTAATTTGACGGGCGGGCGTGCAACAGGAGATTATGCCGTGGACGGTTTCAACCCCGATCTGATCAGCGTGGCGAGCGCCAACAACTTCATCGGCGGCCGCCGGGTCGAAGGGCGGGGCGAGGCTATCACGGTGCGCCGACCCTCGGACGGGCGGGTGCAGGCCCAACTGGACTGCGTCGACGCGGCGCAGCTGGCCGAAGCGGTCGACAATGCACAGGCCGCTTACAAGAAGAGCGGCTGGGCACAGACCGACCCGCGCGCCCGGATGAAGGTGCTGCGCCGCTGGGCCGACCTGATCGAGGCGGACGCCGCCCATCTCGCGCCGCTGGAGGCACTGGGGTCCACGCGCACGATCCATGAGGTCAACGCCTGGGACCTGAGCTATACCGCCGAGACGATCCGCTTCTACGCGGAATGGGCGGACAAGGTGGGCGGTGAGGTGGCGGCGACCACGCCCGACAAGCTGGGCCTCACCCTCACCGAGCCCTATGGCGTGGTCGCGGCGATCGCGCCCTGGAACCTGCCTCTGGTGATGGCGGGGTGGAAGATCGCGCCGGCCATCGCCGCCGGCAACAGTGTCGTGCTGAAGCCCTCCGAAATGACGCCGTTCAGCATCGTGCGCCTGGCCGAACTGGCGATCGAGGCGGGGCTGCCGGCGGGCGTGTTCAACATCGTGCAGGGCGATGGGCGATCGGTCGGCGATCCGCTGGTGCGGCGGCCGGAGGTCGCGAAGGTGACGTTCACCGGCTCCACCCGCACCGGGGCGGCGATCATGGCCGCCTGTGCGGAAACCGGGCCCAAGCCCGTGACGCTGGAACTTGGGGGCAAGAGCCCGCAGATCGTCTTTGCCGACGCGGTGCTGGACAAGGCGGCGGCGATCGTCGCCCGCGCGATCACGCTCAATGCCGGACAGGTCTGCGTCGCGGGATCGCGGTTGCTGGTGCAGGAAAAGGTCGCCGATCAGCTGATCGACCGCATCCTTGCTGCCTTCGACGCGCACAAGGCCGGGCCGACCTGGCGCACCGATACGACGCTTGGGCCGATCATTTCCGAAGGCCAGCTCGACCGGATGGACGGGATCGTGCAGCGGGCCATTGCTGAGGGCGCCGAACTGCTCTCCGGAGGCGGGCGGGCGACCGCGCCGCAGGAGGGCAGCTATTTCGCGCCGACCCTGCTCGGGCGCGTCGATCAGAAAAGCGAAGTGGTGCAGGGCGAGATTTTCGGGCCGGTGCTGACGGTGCAGACCTTCGCCGACGAGGAGGAGGCTTATGCGCTCGCCAATGACAGCGACTATGGGCTGGCGGCCGGCGTCCATACCGGCGACGTGGCCCAGGCGCTCCGGGCGACGCGCGCGCTGGAGGCAGGGACGGTCTGGGTCAACCGCTATGGCCGCAGCAACGACTTCATCCTGCCGACGGGCGGCTATAAGCAATCCGGGATCGGCAAGGATCTGGGTCGGGAAGCCTATATGGCCAATTTGAAGAGGAAGACCGCGCTGATCGAGTTTTGAACCTCGCCCGTGCTCCTGCTTTCGCAGGAGCCAATGTGTTACGCGGCAAAGCGCGCGATCTTATACGGCTCCGTCGGAATATCCGTGCCGCCCTTGGCGATGATTTCCGCCATCGTCTCGCCCACGCCGGGCCCGATCTGGAAGCCCGAGCCCGAAAAGCCGAAGGCATAATAGAGCCCGCTGGTCGTCGCGCTTGGCCCCATGACGGGCTGGCTGTCGGGCATATAGCCCTCGATCCCCGACCAGACGCGGATGATGTTCAGCTTTCCGAGGGCAGGGGCCAGGCGGCGGATCTGCTTGAGCTGGCTCAACGTGTTCTGAGGCAGCACATAGGCGCGATAATCGTCCGGATAGGACGGGCCGCGTGTCGACCCGCCCAGCACGATATTGCCGCGCGCGACCTGGCGGAAATAGACGGTTTCCTCCTCGACCGGCGTCATGACGCCAACCGCCGGGTGGATCGCATAGGGCACCGGCTCGGTGACGCTCATGTTCGGCCCTTTGGGGACGATCGGCACCGGCTCCCCAAATTGGGAGGAAAGGGCATTGCCCCAGGCGCCCGCCGTGATCAGCAGGATCGGCGCGCGAAAGCTGCGGCCATCCTCCGCCGTCACCAGGAAATCCTCGCCCACCTTCTGCGCGTCGACGATCCTCGTATTCTCATGGACCGTCGCGCCCATGCGTTGCGCCGCCCGGGCGAAGGCGGGCGCGGCAAGGCGCGGATTGGCGTGACCGTCCATCGCCGAATAGGAACCCGCCAGCACGTCGGGCCCGAAAAAGGGGAATTTCGCCCGCAGCGCGTTGCCGGTCAGCAGTTCCAGGTCCAGCCCCTCATGCCGCGCCTGCTGGGCATAATCCTCCATCGCGCCGATCAGTTCGGGCCGCTCGCGATAGCAGACGCGGATATGGCCGGACTGCAGATATTCGACGTCGGCGCCGAGCAGTTCGCGCGACTTTCGCCAGATGGCAAGCGCGCGGTTGGCTAGGGGCAACTGGTGGATCGGCCGGCCCTGCCGGCGGACATTGCCGAAATTGGTGCCGCTCGCCTGCCGCCCGATCAGGTCGGTTTCCAGCAGGGTGACCGACAGGCCATGGCCGCGCAGGAACAGGGCGGCGGAAGAGCCCATGAGGCCGCCGCCCACGATGATGACGTCGCTGGCCGCGCTCATGCTTCTTCTTCTCCGATGGCGATGGGGAGCGGTTTGACCGGCGCCTGCCCGCGCAGACGGCCGACCTGCTCGACCGGGATTTTCGCTTCGGCGGCGATGACTTCGGCCGCGGCGAGCCCGCAATAGCGGCCCTGGCAGCGGCCCATGCCGACGCGACTGAACGCCTTGGCGCGATTGGCCTCGACCGCGCCGGTCTCCCGCATGACAGCGCGCAGGTCGCCGGCGCTGACGGCTTCGCAGCGGCAGATGATTGCCTCGTCGGGCAGGCTCGCGGCTTGTCGGGCGGGCCAGGGAAAAGCCTTGGCCAGGCCGCGCGCGAATTTCGCATAGGTGGCGACCTCGCGGCGCAGCGCCGTCATCTCCCCGCCGTCGACGGGCAGACCAAGATCGGACAGCGCCGCCAGCGCGGCCAACCTGCCGCTCGCTTCGGCCGATCGCGCGCCCAGGATTTTGGCGCCGTCGCCGGCCAGATAGACGCCCGCCATGCTGGCGCGGCCGTCGTCATCCCGCTTCGGCAGCCACTGGTGGGTGCCGGGGTCGAAGGCGAACTCGCAGCGCGCGAGGTCGGCGAGCTGGGTTTCGGGACGCAGATGATAACCGACCGCTACCGCGTCGCAGGGCAGCGTTCTTTCCTCGCCCGTTCCGCTGCGGAAGCGGATGGCTTTCACCCCGCTGTCCGGTTCGCCCATGATTTCGAGCGGGGTGATCCGGTGATGCACTCGCACGCCCGCCTTGCCGAGCTTGCGGGTCAGCTGGACGCCATTCCACAGCACCGAAGGGAGCGCCAGCAGATCGGGCAGCGCCTTGATCCGCGCGCTGGGCGGCGAGGTGTCGAGCACGGCGGCGACCTTCGCGCCCGCCTCCACATATTGCGACGCGACCAGATAGAGCAGCGGGCCCGAACCCATGAAGACGACCGCATGGCCGATGGACACGGCCTGCGACTTGAGCGCCACCTGCGCGCCGCCCAGACTATAGGTGCCGGCGAGGTTCCAGCCCTTGACCGGCATCAGCCGATCGGTCGCGCCGGTGCAGAGGATGAGCGCGTCATAAGGCAGCGTCTGCTGGGCGTTGCCGTTCGCCGTCCAGACCTGCCCGTCGGCAATGTTCCAGACCAGCGTTTCGGGCCGATAGTCGATCCTGTCCGCCAGTGCGTCGAAGCCGTCGTGCAGCGCCTTGGCGCGGTCCGCTTCCGTGCCGTAGAGCTTGGCATAAGGCCGCGTGAAATTGTCCGGCTGGCGGCGGTAGATCTGCCCGCCCGCGCGCCGTGCCTCGTCGATGACGATGGGACGCAGGCCGGCCTGCACCACGGCCTCCGCCGCGCGCACGCCGGCGGGCCCGGCACCGACGATGATTATGCGTGGGCTGGCCATGTCGCCTCCGGCTGGCTGGTGAGGATGCGCTGGCCCGGTGCCGCAAGCGTGGAGCAGGCGCGCAGTCGATCGCCACTTTCGGTCCACACCCAACAGTCCTGGCAGGCGCCCATCAGGCAGAAGCCGGCGCGGCGGCCGTCGCCGAACTCCGACTGGCGCAGCGTGCCGCCCGCGCTCAACAGCGCGACCATCAGCGTATCGCCCTCCAGCGCCGTCACCGGCTGGCCGTCGACATGCAGGGTCACGGGCGGGCGCTCCGTCTCGCCCAGGCGAACGAAGCGCCCGCTCATGCGGCCACCCCTTGAACTTGCGTCAAGCTTTCTTCTCCATGATGGCACAATATGCTGTTGCCCTTGGTCAGGCGGTGGCGCGGCGGCGGCGTGACATTGCACAGCCCGTCGATGCGCGCCGGGCAGCGGGGCAGGAAGCGGCAGAGGTCAGGCTCGTCCGCCGGCGCGCCGATCAAAGGCAGCGATCGCGCCGCCCCACTTTCTTCCAACCATCCCGCGCGCATTTCGGGCACCGATCCGATCAGCAGGTCGGTATAGGGATGGAAGGGCGCTCCCCGGAATCCCTCGCGCCCGCCCATCTCGACCATGGTGCCAGAATAGAGGACCAGGATGTCGTCGCAGATCGCGCGCACCGTCGAAATATCGTGGCTGATGAACATATAGGCGACGCCCAGTTCCTTGCGCAGCTCCGCCATCAGGTCGAGGATCGCCGCGCCCACCACCGTATCCAGTGCCGAGGTCACCTCGTCGCAGAGGATCAGTTCGGGATCGGCGGCGAGAGCGCGAGCAAGATTGATCCGCTGCTTCTGCCCGCCCGACAATTCGCCGCAGCGCCGGTCGATCACCGAAGCGGGCAGGCGGATGAGGTCGAGCAATTCCAGCACCCGCAGCCCTGCCGCATTGCCCTTGAGGCCATGGTAGAAAGCCAGCGGACGGGAAAGGATAGTGCCCACGCTATGCGCCGGATTGAGCGCCGTGTCCGCATTTTGGAACACCAGCTGGATGCGCCGGAACTGTTCGCGGCTGCGGCCTCTGAGGCCCGGCGGCAGCGGCTCGCCATTCAGCAGCACTTCGCCTTGGGCCGGGGGCAGCAGGCCCGCGATCACCCGCGCGATGGTGGACTTGCCCGAACCGGATTCTCCGATCACCCCCAGCGTGGCACCGCGCTCGATCTTTAGGTTGATGTCGCGCAGCACCGGGATGCGCGGGCGGCCGTCCTTGCCGATCTTGCCGTAGCCGGCCGTCAGCCCACGGATTTCCAGCAGCGGCGCGGCCGGAAGATCGGCCTGTTTCGGCGCGGGCCGGATGGCGGGCCGGGCGGCGGCCATCAGCGTCTTGGTATAATCGTCGGCAGGGCGGTGCAGTATCTGGTCGGCGCTGCCCTTTTCGCGGATGCGGCCCTGATTGAGCACGACGATCTGGTCCGCCATCTGCGCGACCACGGCCAGGTCGTGCGACACATAGATGGCGGTCGCGCCGCGCTCCAGCACCACCGCCTTGAAGGCGCGCAGCACCTCGATCTGTGTGGTCACGTCCAGCGCGGTGGTCGGTTCGTCCAATATGACCAGCTCAGGATCGGTGATGAGCGCCATGGCCGCCATCAGCCGCTGCAACTGCCCGCCCGAAAGCTGGTGCGGATAGCGCGACCCGATCGTGTCGGGGAAGGGCAGGGCGAGCGCGCGGAACAGCTCGATCGCCTTCTTTTCCGCCTCGGCACGGCCCATGAGGTTGTGGATCAGCGCCGGCTCGATCACCTGGTCCATGATCGTGCGCGAGGGGTTGAAAGCGGAAGCGGCCGATTGCGCGATATAGGCGATGCGGTTGCCGCGCAGCTGGGCAAGGCCGGCGCGGTCGAGCGACAGGATCTGGGAGTTGCCCACGCGGATCGAACCGCCCGCGATGGTCGCTCCGGGCCGCGCATGGCCAAGCAGGGTGAGCGCGATGGTCGTCTTGCCCGATCCCGATTCCCCGATCAGCGCCAGCACCTCGCCTCGCTTCAGCGCAAAGTCGATGTCGCTGACGATGGGGAAGACCTCTCCTGCGGCGTTGCGCGCGGTGACGCGCAGGCCCCTGACCTCGACATGAGCGTCTTCGACATGAGTGGTCATGGACGCTTCCCCTTGAGGCCGTCGATCAGCAGGTTGACGCCCACGGTCAGCGTCGCGATCGCAATGGCGGGCATCAGGATCGCGGGCGCGCCTTCGCCCAGGCCCGAGATATTCTCACGCACCAGCGAACCCAGGTCCGCATCCGGCGGCTGCACGCCAAGGCCGAGGAAGCTGAGGCCCGACAGCAGCAGCACGATGAACACGAAGCGCAGGCCGAAATCGGCGAGCAACGGGTGGATCATGTTCGGCAATATCTCGCGCAGGGCCAGGTGGACGCGCCCTTCGCCCCGCGCGCGCGCCACCTGGACATAGTCCATCTGCGCAAGGTTCACCGCCAGCGCTCGCGCAATGCGGTAATTGCCCGGGACATAGGTCACCGCCGCGATCAGCAGCAGCAGCGTCAGCGAGGAACCGAAAGCCGCCACCAGCACCAGCGAGAAGATCTTGGAGGGAATGGAGATCAACGTGTCCATGAAGCGGGACAGCGGTTCGTCGACCTTTGGTCCACCCACGGCCGCCGTCAGTGCCAGCGCCGTGCCGGTCGCGCTCGCCAGCATCGCGGCAGCGGCAGCCAGACCCACCGTATAGCGCGCACCCGACAACAGGCGGCTCAGCACATCGCGACCCAGATAATCGCTGCCCAGCCAATGCTGCGCCGACATGCCGTCGAACACGTCATAGGCGACGAATGCGCCGACCGGATAGGGCGCCAGCATCGGGCCGACGATCGCCACCGCCAGCCAGAAGAGGACGAAGGCAAGGCCCAGCTTGGCCGACAGCGGAAGGGCCTTGGCCCAGCGGAGGGAGGAAGCGGTCATTGTGCGCGCAGCCTGGGGTTGGCGAGGATGGCGGTGACGTCCGCGATCAGCATGAGGATGAGGTAAGCCGCGCAAAAGATCATCGCGCAGGCTTGCAGCAGCGGCATGTCGCGGCTGGTGACGG
>DATEJA010000336.1:0-5414 GCA_035278405.1 Sphingobium sp.
GACCGCCAAGCTGAGCGCCGCCTATGCGCCCAAGCAGCATGCCCTGTCCTACGGCCCCCACGCGCGTGAAGACGGTCTCTATGTCGCCGGCGACCTGTCGGCCAGCGTTCCCAACACGCCGATCGGCCTGTCGGCGCATCTGGGCCACAGCTTCAGCCGCAACTTCATTACCTTCGGCGAGAAATACACCGACTGGAGTGTCGGCGCGACCTATACCTGGAGCCACCTGACCTTCGGCGTCAGCTATGTCGACACCGACAAGGATTTCCGGTCGACCTACACGACGGCGGGCGGCGCCCTGCGCACCACCCGCAACCTGTCGAAGGCTGGCGTCGTCGGTTCGATCACCGCCTCCTTCTAAGCACTTCTTTTCCGAATAACAGGAGGGGATGGGCCGCGATCCGCAAGGGTCGCGGCCCGTTTTCTTCCAGGCGGGCATGAGGCGCCATAAGAGGTCGCCTGTTGACACAGCCCAGCCTATATAGGGGCCATGTCCGCCCCATTGCTGTTCCTGATCTTCCTGGCCACCATCGCCGCGATGGAAGGTTTCGCCTATGTCATGCACCGCTGGGTAATGCATGGGCCAGGCTGGTTCCTCCACGCCAGCCATCATCGTGTGCGCACGGGACTGTGGGAAGCGAACGACTTGTATTTCGTGATCTTCGCCATGCCCTCCATCCTGCTGTTGCTGGGCGGGGTGCAATGGGGCTGGGGCAGTTGGGCGATCGCGTGCGGCGCCGGCATTGCGGCCTACGGCATGATCTATTTGGGCTTCCACGACATCATCGTGCATCGCCGCTTGGCGCACCGCTATGTACCACGTTCTGCCTATATGAAGCGCATCATCCAGGCGCATCGCCTGCATCATGCGGTGGAAAGCCGGCGGGGGTGCGTCAGCTTCGGTTTCCTTATCGCGCCGCGCCCGGAAGCGTTGAAGCGGCAGCTTGCCGGCACGGAGGGGACGATGCGGGGGGCGGCGAACGGGGCCGATGGCTAACGTTCAGGGAAGTCGGCACGTCAGCTAATTACCCTATCGCTGGCGGAGGGGTAGCGAGACTGATGAGCGCAGCGAGTTGGTCGCAGCGAGGGGGCCTGCGCAACGTTGCGCCAGCCCACCCCCTGGCCCTTCCGCCAGCGGGATGGAAATGCCTTAAACGACCGAAAGCCAACGGAGTGCTCCCGCACCTAACCGAAGCACCGCCGCCCACCCTCCCTGCAGCCAGACGGTAAAAGGCCCGCCGCGCGGTCTTTCGCGGGCGGGCCTTTTCAGTGCGTGAAACGGCAGGCGGGCAGAGCCGCGTGACATCCGACGGTTGATCCGGCCGCCGGACGGGTCAGCGCTTATTCGCCATCATCCTCCGCTTCGGGTCCGGTCATCATCCCTTCGGCGACCTCTTCGGTCTTGCCCCTGATCGCCTTTTCAAGGCGCTCGGCCATCTCGGGATTCTCCTTGAGGAAGGTCTTCGCATTCTCGCGACCCTGGCCGATGCGGACCGAGTCATAGGAGAACCATGCGCCAGATTTCTCGACAATGCCGGCTTTGACGCCAAGGTCGAGTATCTCGCCGATTTTGGAGATGCCCTCGCCATACATGATGTCGAATTCGACCTGCTTGAAGGGCGGGGCCACCTTGTTCTTCACCACCTTCACGCGCGTCGCATTGCCGACGATATCGTCGCGATCCTTGATCTGGCCGGTGCGGCGGATGTCGAGACGGACCGAGGCGTAGAATTTGAGCGCGTTGCCGCCCGTCGTCGTTTCCGGATTGCCGTACATGACGCCGATCTTCATGCGGACCTGGTTGATGAAGATCACCAGGCATTTGGAACGCGAGATCGAGCCGGTGAGCTTGCGCAGCGCCTGGCTCATCAGGCGGGCCTGCAGGCCGACATGGCTGTCGCCCATCTCCCCTTCGATTTCCGCGCGGGGCACCAGTGCCGCAACCGAGTCCACCACCAGCACGTCGATCGCGTTGGAGCGCACCAGCGTGTCGACGATTTCCAGCGCCTGTTCGCCGGTGTCGGGCTGCGACACGATCAGTTCGTCGATGTCGACGCCCAATTTCTTGGCATAAACGGGGTCAAGCGCATGCTCTGCGTCGACGAAAGCCGCGATGCCGCCGGTCTTCTGCGCCTCCGCAATGGCATGCAGCGCTAGCGTGGTCTTGCCCGAGCTTTCCGGCCCGTAGATTTCGATGATGCGCCCCTTGGGCAAACCGCCGATGCCGAGCGCGATATCGAGCCCCAGCGATCCGGTCGAGATCGCCTCGATCTCGATCTTCTCGCGGCTGCCCAGCTTCATGGCCGAGCCTTTGCCAAAGGCGCGGTCGATCTGGGAAAGAGCCGCTTCCAATGCTTTCTGTCTGTCCATTGTCCCTGTCTTCTTGGAATCGATGAGTGAGAGCATTGCTGTCATCGGCCTATCCCCTGTCAAGCGGAAGCGCCGACTGGAGTGGCGCATGGCCATTATGTATCCTGTTTGTTCTATTGGAACAAGAGGGGAACGGAAATTTCCTATCGGGCGGCCAACACCTTGATGAGGGCCCGTTCCACCGCGCCGATCGTATAGGGTTTGGCGAGCGTCGGCCGGTCGGCATGGCCCGAGGGCACGTCGTCCGCCATGCCGCCGGTCGCGAACACGAAGGGGATACCGCTCTGCGCCAATATGTCGGCGACCGGCCAGCTTTTTTCCCCCTGCAGGTTGCAGTCGAGCAGCGCGGCGTCGAAACCGCCCTTGCGGGCATGGTCGCATGCCTCGTCGACCGAAACGGCAATGGCGTGGAGACGATAGCCCAGCGTGTCGAGATAATCTTCCAGCATCATGCCGATCATCGCTTCATCCTCGACCACCAGGATGGTCTTGCCGTCCGACATGTGCGGGTCCCCTGTTCGTTACGCTCGCTATATTATCATCGACGCGTCGACCATCCTAAACGCTTGATCGTTCAAGAAGTTCATTCCGCCGCTGGACGCATCGCCAAGGCATCGCGCGCCGCTTCGGCCAGCTGGCTGACCGAAAAGGGCTTGGGCAGGAAGGCGACATTTGCGATGTCGATCGACTTGCGCAGCTGTTCCTCGGCATAGCCCGACATGAACAGCACGGGCAGGTCGGGATGACTGTCCCGCGCCCGCGCCACCATGGACGGGCCGTCCATGTTGGGCATGACCACGTCGGATATCAGCAGGTCGATCTTCTCGTCGCCGGCGAGCACCTCCAGGCCTTGCTCGCCATCATTGGCGGTAAGCACCTTGTAGCCCTGGCGCGCCAGCGCCCGCTCGGCGACGGCGCGGACCATGTCCTCGTCCTCGACCAGCAGCACAGTGCCGCTGCCCCAGGTTTCGCTGCGCTTGACAGGCGCCTTGGGCTGGGCGGCAAGCTCCACATCGGCGCCCTGATAGACAGGCAAGTAGATGACGAAGCTCGCGCCCCGCCCCAGTTCCGATTCGGCGAAGATATAGCCGCCCGACTGTTTGACGATGCCATAGACAGTGGAAAGCCCCAGGCCCGTGCCCTTGCCCAATTCCTTGGTGGTGAAGAAGGGCTCGAACACCTTGGAGAGGATATCGGGGGGGATGCCGAGCCCCGTGTCCGATACGCGAAGCGCAGTATAGTCGCCGGCGGGGAGGATTTCCTGCCGCATCTCCCGCACCTTCGCGGCGGGCACGGCATAGGTCTGAATGTTGAGCGTGCCGCCTTCGGGCATGGCGTCGCGGGCGTTGACGGCCAGGTTGACGATCACCTGTTCCAGCTGGCCCGGATCCGCGCGCACGGCGCCCAGGTTGCGGCCATGGCTGACCTCCAGCCGCACGCTTTCACCCAGCAGCCGCTTGAGGAGGTTGGACACGTCCGCGACGATATCGGGTAGCTGCAGGATCTGCGGCCGCAGCGTCTGCTGGCGCGAGAAGGCGAGTAGCTGGCGCGTCAGCCCTGCGGCGCGATTGCTGTTCGACTTGATCTGCTGGATGTCGTCATAGTCGCTGTCGCCCGGCGTGTGACGCATCAGCATCAGGTCGCAATGGCCGATGATGGCAGTCAGGATATTGTTGAAGTCATGCGCCACGCCGCCGGCAAGCTGGCCGATCGCCTGCATCTTGGTCGCCTGCGCGACCTGGCGCTTGAGCTTGCTCTCCTCGCTATTGTCCTTGAGCGAAAGCAGCACCGCCGCTTCGCCCAGGCCACGCACGCCCGCCAGGCTGAGCGCGGTCGGCTCATCGGGCTGCTCGCGCATCCGCACCGCGATGTCGCCGGACATTTGCGGCCCCACGGCAAAGCGTCGGACCGCGTCGGCGACCGCTGCCTGATCCTCCCGCACGACAAGGTCGCCGGGATAGCTCGGTTTCTCACCACGCCTCAGGCCCGCCGCGCGGGAAAAGGCGTTGTTGAGGAACAGCACGCGTCCGTCGCGATCCGCCATGGCGAGGCCGAAGGGCAGAAGCGACAGCAAGGTTTCGATGTAGGACAGGGCCGATGTGCCGCCCGCGCTGCCGGCCGGCTCGTCGATCAGCAGCAGCAGCATCGGGCCGTCCTGGCTACCGCCCTGCGACCCGGCCACCTGCGTCGCCCGGCGCAGCGGCACCTGCAGCAGGCGCAGCGGCAGTCCGCCCTGTTCTTCGCGTGCCAGGAACAGCCGGCCCTTATCGTCGACGCGCATATGGGCAGCGAAATCACGGCCGGTGATATTGGCGTCGATCCGGCCGGCGGCGCGGAGCAGGAAGGCGCCATTGGCGGCGCGGATGCGTCCTTCTCCACCAATCATCGCCGCCATGATGCCGGCCTCACCCATCTGCCGCCCCGCCTCGCCGGTCAGCAGGCGGTGGACATCGTCCAGCGCGCTCGGCTGGCGCACGGGGGTGAAGCGCCAGAGCAGATAATCTTCCGAGCGGCCGGTGCGGCAGACCTGGACGTCCAGGCGGAGCGCGCCCTGTCCCATGCCTTCCACCCGTGCCTCGCCATCGCGCCAGGCGGAACGGGCGGCGGCGTCCAGGCTTTCGGCCAGGCCCGGCTCGGCGGTCAGGTTGGGCGGCGCGGGGAAGCCGGGGAACCATTCGCCGAACAGGTCGCTGGCGCACACCAGTCGGCCCGCCCGGTCGGTCACCGCGATCGCCATGTTCGAAGCGTCGGCGGCATCGCGCGCGACGGTCCAGTCGGGCATCGCCTCGCGATCGGCGGTTTCGGCCGGATAGAGTCGGCGATACCAGCCAAGCAGCGCCGCGACCGCGATCACCGTGGCGGCAAAGCCCGCCGCCAGCGCCTTGTCGCCGATCGCGTAGATCACCAGCGCGGCCGACAGCAGCGCCGCCAGGATCAGCAGCGGCAGGGCAAGGCGGGAGGGCGGATCGCCCATCCACGCTTCCTCATCCCTCTTCGCGCGCGCGGCCATGACCGGCGTTCCCCCTCAAACGGCTTTGGACTTA
>DATEJA010000337.1:0-6363 GCA_035278405.1 Sphingobium sp.
GCGCTTGACCCGCAGCGCGAAAGGTTCGATCCCGCAACTATCCAGGCGCTGCGCCGTTCTGCCAGCGCCGTTCCCAACGTGTCGGAGTTGCGAACTGATGTCCCTTGCGAAGATCTTGCCGTTGCTGCTGGCGGCTGCCCCCCTGGCGCTCGTCCAGCCCGCCCTTGCCCAGGTGGCGGGCGGGCCGGGGCCTGGCATCACGACCCAGTTGCCGCGCGGCGCGGTGCCGAGCCATTATGCGATCGTGGTGACGCCCGATGCCGCCAACCTCAAGTTCAGCGGCGAGGCGGTGATCGACCTCACCGTTGCGCAGGCCATGCCCGCGCTGGTGCTGAACGCGGCGGACCTGACCGTGAGGGCGGTGACGCTGACGCCGGCCAGGGGCAAGCCGATCAAGGGCACCGCCAGGCTGGACGCGGCCGCGCAGACGGTGAGCTTCGACTTTGGCAAGCCGATCCAGCCGGGCAGCTATCGGCTTGCCGTCAGCTATGCCGGGGTGATCAACACGCAGGCCAATGGCCTGTTCGCGCTCGACTATAGCGACGATGCGGGCAAGCCCAAGCGCGCGCTCTTCACCCAGTTCGAGGCGCCCGATGCGCGCCGTTTCGTGCCGAGCTTCGACGAGCCGAGCTACAAGGCGACCTTCGACCTCAGCGCGATCGTGCCGACCGGGCAGCTGGCGGTCAGCAACATGCCGGTCAGGGCGTCGAAGGATCTGGGCGGCGGTCGGACGCAGGTGACGTTCGGCACCAGCCCCAAAATGTCCTCCTACCTGCTCTTCTTCGGCCTGGGCGAGCTGGACCGGGCGACCAAGATGGCGGGCGCGACCGAGGTGGGCGTCATCACCGGCAAGGGCAATACGGGGAAGGCGCAACTGGCGCTGGACGCGTCGGCGGCTATCCTGCCGTGGTATAATGATTATTTCGGCGTGCCCTTCCCGCTGCCCAAGCTCGACAATGTCGCGGGGCCCGGGCAGAGCCAGTTCTTCAGCGCGATGGAGAATTGGGGGGCGATCTTCACCTTCGAGCGCGCGCTGCTGGTCGATCCGCGCTTCACGTCGGAAAGCACGCGGCGAACCATTTACTCGATCGTCGCGCATGAAATGGCGCATCAATGGTTCGGCGACCTCGTCACCATGGCCTGGTGGGACGATCTGTGGCTGAACGAGGGCTTTGCCAGCTGGATGGCGACCAAGGTCACGGACAAGCTGCAGCCGAGCTGGGAAATGCTGCTGACGCGCGTGGGCGGGCGGGAGCGGGCGATGGCGCTCGACGCGCTGGCGACGACCCATCCGGTGGTGCAGAAGATCCATACGGTGGACGAGGTGAACCAGGCGTTCGACGACATCACCTATGAGAAAGGCGAGGCCGTCATCACCATGCTGGAAGGCTATGCCGGCGAGGATGTATGGCGCAGCGGCATCCGCAGCTACATGAAGCGCCACGCTTATGGGAACACGGTCACCGACGATCTGTGGCAGGCGGTCGAGGGCGCGGGCGCCAAGGGGCTGGTCGGGATCGCGCATGACTTCACCAGTCAGCCGGGCATCCCGCTGGTCAAGGTGGAGAGCGCCCAGTGCAAGGGCGGGTCGACGCTGCTGGCACTCAGCCAGGGCGAATTCAGCCGCGACCAGAAGGACAAGGTTCCGCTGCGCTGGCATGTGCCGGTGATGGCGCAGACGATCGGCGGCGCGCCGCAGCGGCTGATCCTGGAGGGCAAGGCGCAAGTGACGCTGCCGGGATGCGGCGCCTATGTCATCAATGCGGGGCAGACCGGCTATTATCGCTCGCTCTATCCGGAAGCGAATGTGCGGGCGTTGGTGAAGGGCTTCACCCGGCTGTCGTCGATGGACCAGATTGGGCTGATGGCCGACAATTTCCAGCTGGGGTTGGGTGGTTATCAGCCGATCGGGCTGGCGCTGGACATGGTGGACGCGGTCCCCGCCAGCGCGAGCCCGGCGGTGCTGGCCGAGGTGCCCGATTACCTCGACAGTGCCTATCTGATGCTGGAGAGCGACAAGGCCGCGCAGGCGAAGGTCGCCGCCTATGCCTCGAAGAAGCTGGGGCCGGTGCTGGCGGGCGTGGGCTTTGACGCCAAGGCGGGCGAGGGGTCGCAGGTGCCGGTGCTGCGGTCGGCGCTGGTGTCGACCCTGGGCGGCATGGGCGACAAGGCGGTGGTGGCAGAGGCGAACCGGCGCTTTGCCGAACCCGCGCTGCTCGACGGGCCGCTGCGCAATGTCTGGCTGCGGATCATCGCCCAAAATGCCGACGCGGTGACCTGGGAAAAGCTGCGCGCCATGGCCAATGGGGCGAAGAGCGACCTGGAAAAGAGCACGCTGTTCGCGCTGCTCGGCGCGGCGAAGGATGAGGCGCTGGCGGGCAAAGCGCTCGACCTCGCCATGACCGACGAGCCGGGCAAGACGACGAGCGCGGCGATCATCTCGGCCGTGGGCGCGGAGCATCCGATGCTGGCGGTCGATTATGTGCTGGCGCACCGACAGCGCTATGAGGCGATGATCGACGTGTCGGCGCGCAGCCAGGCGATTGCGCGGCTGGGCGGCGGGTCGGCCGATCCGGCGATGGCGGCGAAGCTCGACGCCTATGCGAGCCAGTATCTGACGCCGGAGTCGCGCAAGGTGGTCGATCGCTCGATCGCCGCGATCAAGACGCGGATCGAGACGCGCGGGCGGCTGAAGCCGGCGCTGGTGAGCTGGTTTGCGAAGAGGTGAACTTTCACCGTCACCCCAGCGCGGGCTGGGGTGACGGGAGGGCTGGCGCGTCGCCCGCTGAGATCCCAGCCCGCGCTGGGTGACGGTCAGAGGGGCAGCGTCGCCTGCCGCTTGAGGCGGAGGTAGAGCCCGCCGACCACGCCCGCGAAGATCAGCAGCGCCAGCGGCACGGCCCAGCCATTTTCCGCCACCAGCGCGAGCGGGGCGTCGCTGTCGGTGGCCGCGACGATGCCGGCGAAGGCGACGCCGAACAGGCTTTCGCCGACGATGAAGCCGGTCGCCATCAGCACGCCCATCCGCTCGGCGAAGTCGGGGTTGGGCTGGCGCAGCGCCCAGCGATTGTAGAGATGGCCGATCACCGCGCCGACCGGGATCAGCAGGGTCAGCGCCATCGGCAGATAGATGCCCATGCCCACGGCGAGCGGGGGCAGGCGCAGCTTGCCGGCCTTGCCGAGCAGTTCGTCGAGAGCGACCACCACCGCGCCGATCAGCGCCCCCGCGCCGATCAGCTTCCAGTCGAGGTCGCCGCCCAGCACGCCCTTCGCGAGCGCGGAGATGAGCGCGGCTTGCGGGGCGGGCAGCGCGCTCGCCTTGGCGCCCGGCGCGCCGGCAAAGCCGAAGGCGCTGTTGAGCAGGTCCAGCACCGGCGGGATGACGAGCGCGCCGAAGAGGACGCCGAGGACCAGCGCGACCTGCTGTTTCCAGGGGGTGGCGCCGACCAGCTGGCCGGTCTTCAGGTCCTGGAGGTTGTCGTTGGAGATGGTGGCGATGCCAAAGACGATGGCGGTGACGAACAGGGCGTAGGCGATCAGCGCCTGGCTCTGTTTCGGGTCGCCGCCCGAGCCGTAAATCGCCGCGAGGATCAGCGAGGCGCCCAGCACCGCGAGGATGCCGACGCCCGAGATCGGGCTGTTCGACGCGCCGATGAGGCCCGCCATATAGCCGCAGACCGACGCGATCACGATGCCCGCGACCAGGATATAGGCGATGGTCAGGATGAGGATCGGCACCGGGTTGAGCGCGATCGGCCCGCCCTGCGCGAAGGTCCAGAGCAGCACCGCGATCGGCACCAGCGAGGCGAGGATGGTGCCGCCGACGATGCCGATCGGCAGGTCGCGCTCGGTCAGTTCCAGCAGGCCCGCGTCGCCCGCCTTGCGCACCCGCGCCGCCGCCATGGCCGAGCGGATGCCGCTGACGATCGGCCCCAATATCTTGAGCAGCGTCCAGATTGCCGCGACGCCGATCGTCCCGGCACCGATGAAGCGCGCCTTCATCCGGAAGGTCGTGCCGACGATATCGGCCAGGTCCGCGCCGGCGGGCAGCGGCGCGGTGAGCCAGGGGACGAGGCCGACCCAGCTGATCAGCAGGCCGACGAACATCGCCACGCCGACCGACAGGCCGACGAGATGACCGACGCCGATCAGCGCCAGCGAGAAGCTGGTCGAGACCGAGGTCGCGCCGGCGCCGAAGCGGAAGAAGGTCGCCGCTTCCTCGGCGATGAGCCTGGTCTTGGCGATGATGGAGAAGGCGGCGGCGGCCACCGAACTCATGACGATGGCGGCAAGGCCGCGCTTGTTTTCTTCCAGCCCCTCGCGCGATCCGGCGCCCACTTTGAGCACTTCGGCGGCCGCGACGCCTTCGGGATAGGGGAGGTCCGACCCGGTCACCAGCGCGCGGCGCAGCGGCACCGAATACATGACGCCCAATATGCCGCCCAAAGCGATGGTGAAGGCGGAGAGCCAATAGGGAAAGCCGTGCCACCAACCGATGATGACGAGCCCGGGCAGCACGAAGATGATCGCCGAGAGCGTGCCGGCGGCCGAGGCGATGGTCTGGACGATGTTGTTTTCCAGAATCGTGCCGGTCGCGAACAGACGCAGCACCGCCATGGAGATGACGGCGGCGGGAATCGAGGTGGCGAAGGTGAGGCCGATCTTCAGCCCGAGATAGACATTCGCGGCGGTGAAGAGGAGGGTGATGAGCGCGCCCAGCACCACGCCGCGCAGCGTCAGTTCCGCGATCGGCGCGGCTGTCCCTGAATCCCTTGTCACCGGCTGTTCCCCTGCTTGCCTGCGCCCCGATGTTCGCTCCCTTGTGCCGTCACCCCGGACTTGATCCGGGGACCCGCTGCCTGCCGCCGTGACGGGAGAAAGCGGAATTCCGGGCCAAGCCCGGGATGACGGTGAGGGGGCGAAACTCGTTTTTGCCGGGCTTTGATTTATACAAGCGTTCGATAATAATGTTGCTTGTCCGTGGATCAATCGGAAAGTGCATCCCGGCGATCGGGCGAGCGTCAGGAGGCAGGCGCGATATCCTCTCCCTGATGGAGCCAGCCATCGACCAGGCGGGTCCACAGGCCGTAGCCGCGCGCGTTCATGTGCAGGCCGTCCGGGCGGAAGAGCGAGGCGTCGGGCAGGCCGTCGCGCGCCAGAAGGCTGCTGCCGACGTCGAGATAATCGAAGCCGCCCACCCGGCTGCGCGCGGCGACCGTCATGTTGACGGCGGCCATCTTCGGCCAGAGCGTCCAGCGGATCGGGCTGGGCTTGAGCGAGAGATAGGCGATCCGCGCCTTGGGATAATCGCCGCGCAGACGCTTGAGCAGGGTCAGTACATTGCGCGCGACTTCGCCCGGGGCGGTGCCGGCGGCAAGGTCATTTTCGCCCACATAGACGAGGACGCAGCGCGGCTTGGCGCGCGGCAGGAGGCGGGCATAATAATGAAGCACGTCGGGCGTGGTCGCCCCGCCGAAGCCGCGATTGAGGACGGGCCGACCGGGGAAGCTGCCGCCTATGTCCCAGAGGCGGATGCTGGAACTGCCCAGGAACAGGGTGCCGTCCGGGCTGCCGGGCGCGGCATCATTCGCCTGGGCGAAGGCGGCGATTTCATTGGAGAAGGGAAAGCTGGGGTCGGCATTGACCCGGGGCGCGGGCGCCGCCGACGCATCTGCGGCTAACGCGGCCGGGGACAGCGGCAGCGCGCACAGCAGCGCCGCCGCCAGCCCAAAGCGGCGGGTCGGACCCGCCCGCCGGGCCGCGCGCTCAATGACGGTGGAGCGGGCGCAGCTGATATTTGCCGTTTGCATAGGTGCCGAACATGCCGGTGATGGCCGGATGGTCGACCGGCTCGCCGCTGTCGTCAACCAGGAGATTCTGCTGGCTGACATAGGCGACATAGCTGGTTTCGCCATTTTCGGCGAGCAGATGATAGAAGGGCTGATGCTTGTCGGGCCGGGCTTCCTCGGGAATGGCCTGATACCATTCCTCCGTATTGGCGAAGACGGGATCGATGTCGAACACGACGCCGCGAAAGCCGAAGCGCCGATGCTTGACCACGTCGCCAATGCTGAAGAGCGCGTGGACCACGGGAGGCGCGCTGATGTCGGGTCCGAAAATCTGAATCGTGTCAGTCATGCGACATATTTAGGAAGCCTGTGCGTCGACACAAGAAAAATACCATGTCCGCTTGGCAAGCCTGCCATCATTCGCTAATGGCCGCCCCTCGACCCGGTCGGCGCCCGTTCTTCTGGCAAGCTGGCCTTCTGCGGAGAGGTGGCAGAGTGGTCGAATGCACCGCACTCGAAATGCGGCGTGCCCGTGAGGGTACCGAGGGTTCGAATCCCTCCCTCTCCGCCACTT
>DATEJA010000338.1:0-8747 GCA_035278405.1 Sphingobium sp.
TCGGCGCGGATCACGCAATTATACCAGATGCTGGCGTCCGCGCCGATCTCCACATCGCCGATGATGCGGCAACCCGGCGCGATGAAGGCGCTGGGGTGGATGACCGGGGTCTTGCCGTTGAAGGGCAGGATGGTGGCGCCGGGATGGTCGCCATGGCTGAGATGCGGATGATCGGGCATGGTCAGGCTCCCAGCAGGCGCGCGGCGTGAAGCGCGTGATAGGTGAGGACGCCCGAGCAGCCCGCGCGCTTGAAGGCCAATAGCGTTTCCAGCACGAGCGCGTCGCGGTCCCCCGCCCCCACGGCGGCGGCCGCTTCGATCATCGCATATTCGCCCGACACCTGATAGGCGAAGACCGGCACGTCGAACGCGTCCTTCACCCGCGCGACGATGTCGAGATAGGGAAGGCCCGGCTTCACCATCACGCTGTCGGCGCCCTCAGCGAGGTCGAGCGCGACCTCGCGCAGCGCTTCCTGCGCATTGGCCGGGTCCATCTGGTAGCTTTTCTTGTCGCCCTTCAGCAGGCCGCGCGAGCCGACCGCGTCGCGGAATGGGCCGTAGAAGGCGCTCGCATATTTGGCGGCATAGGCCATGATCTGGACATTGGCATGGCCTTCCTCCTCCAGCGCCTCGCGAATGGCACCGACGCGGCCATCCATCATGTCGCTGGGGGCGATGATGTCGGCGCCGGCCGCCGCCTGATTGAGCGACTGGCCGATCAGCACTTCGATCGTGGCGTCGTTGAGGACATAGCCCGCCTGATCCAGCAGGCCGTCCTGGCCGTGCGCGGTATAGGGGTCGAGCGCGACATCGGTGAGGACGCCGATGTCGGGCACCGCATCCTTGATGGCGCGAATGGCGCGGCACATGAGATTATCGGGGTTGAGCGCTTCGGCCCCGTCGTCGCTGCGCCGGTCCGCCTGCGTGTTGGGGAAGAGGGCAAGGCAGGGGATGCCCGCGTCGCGGGCCTCCTTCGCGCGGGCGACGATGCCATCCACCGACCAGCGCGACACGCCGGGCAACGAGGCGATGGGTTCTTCCACCCCCTGCCCTTCCGTCACGAACAGCGGCCAGAGGAAGTCGCTGGGATGAAGGCGGTTTTCGGCGTGCATCGCGCGACTCCAGGCCGCGGCGCGGGTACGGCGCAGGCGAAGCGCCGGATAGGGGGCATAGCTCATGGACGGGGTTTAGGCGGCTGGTCCCTGGGGATCAAGGTTCCGGCGACTGATCCAGCATGCTATCGGCTCGCTCATGCGTGGCGTCCATCATATCGCGATCATCTGCTCCGACTATGATCGTTCGAAGCGCTTCTATGTCGACCTGCTCGGCCTGCCCGTGATCCGGGAGGTCTGGCGGGCGGAGCGACGGTCGTGGAAGTGCGACCTGGACCTGGGCAATGCGCAGGTGGAACTCTTCTCCTTCCCCGAGCCCCCGCCCCGCCCGTCGCGACCCGAGGCGTGCGGGCTGCGGCACCTGGCTTTCCTGGTCAGCGACCTCGACGCGGAGGTGGCCCGGCTGGAGGCGGCGGGAATTGCCTGCGAGCCGGTGCGGGTCGACCCGCATACCGGGCAGCGCTTCACCTTCTTCGCCGATCCCGACGGTCTGCCCCTGGAATTATATGAAGAGCATCCGCCGGCGATGTGATCCGAGCCTCAGGGCGCGAAGCGACGGAAGAAGCTGTCGTTATTCCATGTCGGGCGCTGCTGTGCGTTGGCGACGCGCAGGGTGACAGCCGCGACATAGTCGTTGAGCTTCACCGACTCGGCCGCCATCACCGGCTGCTTCATGTCGTCGAACGGCGAATGGTAGATGGTGGCGCGCCACGCTTTCTCAACGGCCGCTTCGGGCGTGCCGGGCTTGAACCCATATTTGAAGAAGAGCGCGGGGATCCCTTCGCGCACGAAACTATATTGGTCGGACCGGATGAAGACGTTGCGGTCGGGAAAGGGATCGGGCGTGATCGGCAGGGTCATCGCTTGGCTGACCGCGCGCGCATCGTCGCCCAGGCTGCTCTGGTCGTAGCCGATGGGGGTCACGCTGGTGAGCGGGAAGATGGGGAGTGCCATGTCGAAATTGAGATCGGCGACGATCGACCGACGCCGCACGGTGGGGCGGCGCACGAAATAGCGTGAGCCCAGCAGGCCCTTTTCCTCGCCGGTGACGATGGCGAAGAGGATGGAGCGTCGGGGCGGGTCCTTGGCGGCGCGCAGGGCGCGGGCGATCTCGATCAGGCTGGCGACGCCCGAGGCATTGTCCAGCGCGCCATTGTAGATCGCGTCGCCCTTCATCGGCGTGCCGATGCCATAGCCGTCCAGATGCGCGGAAAGGACCACATATTCATGACGCAGCCGGGGGTCGCTGCCCGGCAGCATGGCAAGGATGTTGGACGAGGAGAGGTCCGCGCGGCGCGTCGCGACCGTCGCCTTGAGCCGCTGGGCGAGCGGGAAGGACGGCACGGGCGCCGAGGCATCGGCCGCCGCCGCGATCGCCGCGAAATCATGACCCGATCCTTCGAACAGGAGCGCGGAACGGGCGGGATCGAGTTGCGCCGCGAGGAAGGGCCTGGGGCTGTCGCGCAGATCCTCATCCCTGAAATAGAGCGCGGGCGCGCCCGCGAGCGCCACCCGCCTGTTCCAGGGAATTTCCACCTGGGCAGGCGTTACCAGCGTGACGAGGCCGAGCGCGCCCTGCCGCGCCAGCCAGGCGGAGCGTTCCGAGCGTGCATGGGACTTAAGCGCGCCCGAGATGGTCGCGGGGCCGCCCGACAGCACGACGACGATCTTGCCCTTGAGATCGAGGCCGGAGAAATCGTCATGTCCGACCTCGGGAAGATGCAGGCCATAGCCTGCAAAGACCAGCGGCGCGCCGATGCTGGAGGGCACCGGCCCGCCATTGCCCGACAGGATGAGGTCGCCCGGCACCGCCAGCGGCGTCTCCCCCTGCGGCCCCAGCAGGGCGGCGCTGCTGCCATCGGCCACGATCAGCTGCTCGATGAAGGCGATCGGCTGGCGATAGCCATCGCTGCCCGCGGGGGCGAGGCCGAGCGCGCGAAACTGGTCGATGACATAGGAGGCGGCTCGATCATAGCCGGCAGAGCCTGTGGCGCGTCCTTCATTGGCGTCGCTGGCAAGCGCTTCGACATGGGCCCACCATTGCCCTGCCCTGTCCTCTGCCGAACCCCGCGCCGATGTGCCGATGAGAGCGACGAGCGACAGGGCCGACAAGAATGAGCGCATCCTCTGTTCCTTCTGATGTTCTGGACATGATCTTGCCCGATCCGGTGCAACGAACAAGGGGCATCGATGCCCCCATGGCGACCAGGAAGGGCCTCCCCCTTTGCGATGACGGTCGCGCGGGCTATCAGCTTGAGCGACAAGGCCGATTTCAGCGAAAGGTGAGCGCCGATGACGAGTGGATGGCACAAGGGCCTGCGCCTTGCGGGCCTGGTCGCGGCGGGATGGACGATGCCGGTAAGCGCGGCGACGCGGGGCTATGCGATCACCAGTTTCGACGCGATCAGGGTCGAGGCGCCGATCGAGGTCGTCATCACCACGGGCGCCGGCGCCTCGGCACGCGCGGACGGCGGCCAGGCGTTGCTCGATCGGCTGAAGGTGGATGTGTCGGGGCGGCTGATGGCGGTGACGATGGAACGCGCGCGGCCGGGCGAGAAATCCGGCGGGCATGTGACCCTGCGCCTGTCCACCGGAGCGCTGCAGCGCGTCGTGCTGACTGGCGGCGGATCGGTATCGGTCAGCCGGATGAAGGGACTGCGCGGCGAGATCGTGCTGGGCGGCAATGGCGATGTCAGCGTGGCGGCGGTGGATGTCGACCAGTTGAACCTGGGTCTGGCCGGCGCCGGGCGCGCCACCCTTACCGGACGGGCGGGGATGGCGACGGTTCGGGTGAATGGGCCGGGCGCGGTCATGGCCGAAGCCTTGCACGCGCGGCAGGCGGTGGTGAGCAATGACGGGCCGGGCAATGTCACGCTGACGGCCGAGGCCACGGCGAAGGTGACCGCATCGGGATCGGGCGACGTCACGGTCGTGGGCAAGGCCGCCTGCCAGGTGGACAATCGGGGCACCGGGCGGATTTCCTGTGGTGGCGAGGCTTATTAGGAGATTGATGGTGGGAGCGGTTCCCCCTTTTCCGTCATGCCAGCGAAGGCTGGCATCTCGAGAGGAGACGCGTGATTTAACCTGAGACCCCAGCTTTCGCTGGCGTGACGATCTTTCGGAATGGCGGGCTCCTCCCGTCAACAAAGCGTGCTTATCGAAGTATTTACTCCGCAGGCAGTAGGACCAAGGCGATCTTTGACTGCCGGATATGCCGATGCTCGCTCGCCTGCTGCTGCTCTTCCTTTTCGCTGCCGCGCCACAGACCGCCCATGCGCAGGTTGCGGTCGCCGACAGCGGCGACACGGGATGGATGATGCTCTGCGCGCTGCTGGTGCTGCTGGCTGCGGTGCCGGGGCTGATGCTGCGGCATGCGGGGCTGGTGAGCGTCCGGAACGCGCTGGCGGTCCCGGCACAGGGCCTTGCCGTCGCGGCCGGCGTTTCGCTTGCCTGGGCAATCGCGGGATATAGCCTGGCCTATGCGCCGGGAAGCGCCTGGCTGGGTGGCGGCGCAAACCTGATGCTGGAACGGCTGGCCGCGCTGCGCGAAGGACTGACGGTGCCGGAATCGGCCTTCGTACTGTTCCAGATGGCGATGGCCGTCTTTGCCGCCTGCCTGCTGCCCGGGGCGGTGGCCGAACGGGCGCGGATCGGCTGGATCGCGGCTTTCGCGCCGCTGTGGCTGCTGATCGTCTATGCGCCGATCGCCCATGCCATATGGGCCGGGGGCTGGTTGGCGGACCTGGGCGTCATGGATTTCGCCGGCGGCCTGGTGGTGCAGGCGACGGCCGGCTTTTCCGCGCTCGCGCTCGTGCTGATCCTGGGGCGGCGGCGGACGGTGGCCGAGCCCGGCCATGCGCCGCTGCTGGGCATGGGGGGCGGCGCGTTACTGTGGATCGGCTGGGCGGGCATGGTCGGCGGTTGGGCGCTGGGCGCGACCGATGGCGCCGCGACCGCGATCCTGAACGCGCATTTCGCCGCGTGCGCCGGCGTGCTGGGCTGGATGTTGGGCGATCGGCTGATCGGCGGACGGGTCCAGGCGACGGGGCTGCCATCGGGTGCTCTGGCCGGGCTGGTCGCCATTTCCGCTT
The DNA here is from genome assembly GCA_035278405.1 of Sphingobium sp. Taxonomy (GTDB): domain Bacteria; phylum Pseudomonadota; class Alphaproteobacteria; order Sphingomonadales; family Sphingomonadaceae; genus Sphingobium. The sequence goes on from DATEJA010000338.1 coordinate 5,203, forward strand.
CGGCGGGACTGGTCGGTCCGGGCGGCGCGATGCTGGGCGGGCTGATCGGCGCGCTGGTGAGCCGGGTGGCGAAGGCTTTGCTGGCCAGCAGGATCGACGACGCCGCCGATATATTCGTGATTCACGGGCTTGGCGGACTGGCGGGCGCGCTGGCGCTGCCGCTGTTGGTGCAGCCGCTACTGGGCGGCGTTGGCTTCGATGCGGGGATCGGCCTTCGCGGCGCCATGCTGGGCCAACTGATCGGCGTGGGCATGGTGGCGCTCTGGGCGATGCTGGGGTCCGCGATCATTGCGCTGCTGCTGTCGGTCGTGTTGCCGATGCGCGGCACGGCACAGGAGGAAACGGACGGGCTGGATGCCGTGCAGCACGGTCAGCAGGGCTGGGACTTCCGCTGAGGTGGTCGTCGCGGTCGGCATATTCGCCCACCAGGAGGAGCGGCGGATTGGCGCCTGCCTGGCGTCGCTCCCGCTGGACCGGCACGACACGCTGTTTCATGTGCTGGTCAACGGGTCGACCGATCGGACAGCTGCAAAGGCGCGCGAGGCGGCACAGGGCCACGCCAATGTGATCGTCCATGAACTGACGCAGGGCGGCAAGTCGCGGACCTGGAACCGCTTCGTCCATGAATGGCTGGCGGGAGACGAGGATGCCGTGGTCTTCCTTGACGGAGATGCAGAGATTGCGGCCGGGTCGATCGACGCCCTCGTCAGGGTTGTAGGCGAGCGGCCGGGCCTCAATGCGGCGGCCGGGATGCCGCTCAACGGCAGGATGGCGGCACGCTACCGCCGGATGCTGCGCGAGGATGGCGGGCTGTTCGGCGATCTCTACGCGCTGTCGGGCGGCTTTGTCGCGCGGGTCAGGGCGCGGGGTTTGAGGCTGCCCGAGGACCTGATCGGCGACGACGGACTGGTCGCGGCCTGGGCGCATACGGATTTGCAGTCCGATGACGGCTGGGATCGAAGCCGGGTGATCGGCTGCGAGGATGCGGGCTTTCTCTGCGAGCCGGTGCGGTTGCTGAAGCCGGCAAGCTGGCGGATGCAATATCGGCGGATGATCAACTATTCGGTGCGCTTCTTCCAGAACCGCATCATTTCCGACATCATGCGGCGCGAAGGGCCCGAGGGCCTTCCCGCCCGATTGGCGGATCTCTATCCCGAATGGATCGGCCGCTTTTCGCCGCGCCCGGGGCCGACCGGATGGTTCGACCGCCAGGCGCTGCAGCGGATGGCGCGCGCGACCTAGCGGTCCTTGCCAGCCAGTTCCTTGTTGATGAACAGCGCGAGGCCGGTGACGATCGCGCCGGAGAGCAGATAGACGCCCGACGCCGCCAGGCCGAAGGTGGCCGACAGCGCCAGCGCGACCAGCGGCGCGAAGCCAGCGCCCACCAACCAGGCCAGATCGGAGGTCAGTGCCGAGCCGGTATAGCGATAGGCCGTCGAGAAGTTGGACGCCACCACGCCCGAGGACTGACCGAAGCTCAAGCCCAGCAGGATGAAACCCAGGATCATGAAGGCGATCTCGGCCAGGTCACCGCCATTCAGCAGCAAGGGCGCCGCGATGCTGAAAATGCCGATGCCGAGCGCCGACCAGGCGAGCAGCTTGCGGCGGCCCACCATGTCGGCGACGAAGCCCGAGACGATGATGGCGAGGATGCCGACGCAGGCGCCGATCGCCTCGATCACCAGGAAGCGCTCCAGAGGCTGCTTCGTGTAGAGCGCGATCCAGGACAGCGGGAAAACCGTGACCATGTGGAAGAGCGCGAAGCTCGCCAGCGGGGCGAAGGCGCCGATGATGATGTTGCGGCCGTCCGCCTCCACGGTGTCCAGCACCGGCGAGGGTTGCAGCTCGCGCGCTTCGAACAGCCGCTCGAACTCATGCGTCACGACGATGCGAAGCCGCGCGAAGAGCGCGACGACGTTGATCGCGAAGGCGACGAAGAAGGGATAGCGCCAGCCCCAGTCCAGGAAGTCGGCGTGCGAGAGCGAACTGAGGAAGAAGGCGAACAGGCCGCTCGCCACCAGCAGCGCGAGCGGGGCGCCGAGTTGGGGCATCATGGCATACCAGCCGCGCTTGTTCTGCGGTGCGTTGAGCGAGAGCAGCGATGCAAGCCCGTCCCAGGTGCCGCCGAGCGCTATCCCCTGCCCCGCACGAAAAGCCGCGAGCAGCACGGCCGACCAGATGCCGATTGTGTCATAGCCCGGCAAGAAGGCGATGAAGGCGGTCGATCCGCCGAGCAGGAAGAGCGCGATGGTGAGCTTGACGCCCCGGCCATAGGCGCGGTCGACCGCCATGAAGAGGAAGGAACCGATCGGACGTGTGATGAAGGCCAGCGCGAAGATGGCGAAGGACCAGAGCGTGCCGGCGAGCGGGCTCAAATAGGGGAAGACATGGGCCGGGAAGACGATGCAGGACGCGATGGCATAGACGAAGAAATCGAAAAACTCCGACGTCCGGCCGATGATGACGCCGATCGCGATTTCGGCCGGCGCGACCCGATGATCACGCGCCGTGATATTGCGCGCGTCGCGTTCGAGCGGCGTCGAGGAGGGCGTGGTGGTCGCGGCGTTCATCGGGTCAGACTGGCCTTCATGCTGCGGGAACGATCCATGCCCAACATCGTTGCAGCATAGCGATTCGTCCCGGTGGTCGAAAGGCCATTGCCCTATTTTGCGCCTGCGAGGGGATAGGACAAAAGGTCCAATGTCGATCCCGATGAACCCCTCCTATGCGGGCGGCATGACCCACCGCCTGCCCATTCCTGCAGCCGCGCTTCTCCGCCGATTCGCGCCTCTGTTGTTGCTGCCGCTCGGCGCCTGCAACTGGGTGGTGATGTCGCCCGCGGGGGATGTCGCGATGCAGCAGCGCAACTTGATCCTGGTATCCACGCTGCTGATGCTGCTCATCATCCTGCCGGTGATGGCGATGACGATATGGTTCGCCTGGCGCTATCGGGAAAAGGCGCAGGCGAAGGATTATGACCCTGATTGGGACCATTCCACCAGCCTGGAACTGCTGATCTGGTCGGCGCCGCTGCTGATCATCATCATGCTGGGCGCGATCACCTGGACCAGCACCCATTTGCTGGACCCCTATCGGCCGATCGAGCGGGTCGACGCCGCGCGCAAGATTGAGCCGGCGGCGAAGCGGCTGCAGGTCGAAGTGGTGGCGATGGACTGGAAATGGCTGTTCATCTATCCCGAACTGGGCATCGCGACGGTGAATGAACTGGCCGCGCCCGTCGACCAGCCGATCGAGTTCAAGATCACCTCGGCAACGCTGATGAACAGCTTCTTCGTGCCGGCTCTGGCGGGGCAGATCTATGCGATGCCGGGCATGCAGACGGTGCTGCATGCGGTCGCCAACAAGCCGGGCACTTTCGACGGTTTTTCCGCCAATTATTCGGGCGCGGGCTTTTCCCACATGCGCTTCCGCTTTCATGCGCTGGACAAGGGCGGCTTCGACCAGTGGGTCGCCAAGGTGAAGGCCAGCGGCGCGACGCTGGATCGGGCCACCTATGTGAAGCTGGAGCAGCCGAGCGAGAAGGT
>DATEJA010000339.1:0-6809 GCA_035278405.1 Sphingobium sp.
CCATAGGGAATGGGCCCCTTCGCCGCGAAGATCGACAGCGACGATCCCTCGCGCACCGTCTGCGGCACCAGCCGCCGCCCCGCGACGATCAGCAGCGCCAGCACGCCGCCCCCCACCGTCACATAGACGAACCAGGCGAGCGCCCCGCTCCAGTCGAACCAGAGCGCGCAGGCGGCCATCAGCTTCACATCACCGCCGCCCATCCAGCGCAGCGCGAACAGCACGGAGCCCAGCGCAAACACCGCCAGGAACAAGGTGCCATTCTGCCAGACGTCATTTTCCCACCCCGTCACCGCCACCCAGGGGACATAGAGGCCCATCACCAGCAGCGGCAGGATGTTGGATATCCGCAGCTTCGCCATATCCTCCAACGCGGCGCCGACCAGCACCAGCGAAACGGCGAGGAGCAGCACATCCTTGATCATCATGGTTTTTGCGGTCCGATCGTGGCAAGCGCGGCGGCGGCTTCGGGCAGGAAGCGCTCCGATTCCGTCATGGCGCGGCTGAGATAGGCCTGGCCCTTGGCGACATCCCCGATGCGCAGCGCGACCTGTCCCGCATCGCTTAGCCGCTTGGCCCAGGCGTCGGCATCGTCGGTCGGGCGCCGCTGGATGTCCCGCCCCGACATCACATAGGCCGCGTCGCCATTGGTGATGATCTTCGCGTCGTCAGGCGCCATGTCGCGCGCCTTGTCGAAGATCGCGGCGGCTTCTTCCGCCCTGCCCTGCGCCATCAGCGACATGCCATAATTGTTGAGCAGCAGCACCGGCTTGTCGGTCAGCTGGAACGCCCGCTCATAGGCGGCCGCGCTCGCCGTCCAGGACTTGGCGTCATCATAGGCGACGCCTAGCCCATTCCACGCCCGCCAGCGTCCCGCGCAGGCGGCAACAGCCCGCTGCAGCGGCGCCAGCGCCTCTTGCGGCCGCCCCAGGCGCAAGCGGGCGATGCCCAGCCCCTCGTCGACGCGGCAGTCGGTCGATCCCGCCTGGCTCATCCCGGCAAAGGCCGCCTCCGCATCCCCATCCCGGCCCTGCGCCAGCGCCAGCCGGGCGGTCGCGATCGCCAGCGGCTGCGCGTCCGCCGGCTGCGCCTCGGCGCGCCATTGGCCGAGCATCGTTTCCGCCTGGATGGCCCGCCCGCCGTCGATCGCCTCGTCTATCATCCGCGCATAGTCGATCGGCGCCGGGGCGGCAGGCGCAGGCGCGGTCGCGGCCGGGGTGGCCGCCGCCACGAGCAACGGCAGCAGCAAGGCGGTCATCCCAGCCTTCCGCTCCATTTCCACAGCTTCTCGAACCGGCTGTCGGGTTCATCCCCACCGGCCATGCTCGCGCATTTCCCCGTCGCGTCCGCCTTGGCGCTGATCAGCGAGATCGAATAGCCGGTCGCGGGCAGGCGGAAGCCGTTGTCCTTCGCGCGGTCGCCGGCGCATGCGCTCGCGGCGGGCGCGGCGGAGGCGGCCTTCACCAGCGGCTTCGCCCTGGGCGTCACGACCGGCGCGGAGGCCGGCACAGGCACGGCAGCGGCCGGCTGCACGCTCGCGGTCATGATCGGCGCCTTCAGTTCCCGTGCCATCGAAACGGCGGGAACCGTCGCGCCGCCATCGGCCACGGTGACAATCGCCGTCGTCAGTTGCGAGAGCATGCGCCCCGGCAGCGCCGGCTGTCCGCCGATCGTGCGCAGCCGCACTTCACCCATCGATATGCGCTCCAGCCCCGCGCTCGCGACGCGGGTCGGCGTGCCGGCGGGCACGGCTGCACCGCGCGCGGCGATCTGCGCCAGCGTCGGCCGGCTCGCCATCCGGATCATGCCGGTCGCCCCGCTCCCCAGCTGCGCCAGCAGCGCGTCGGCCTCGCCCTTCTGCCCCTGCGCCATCAGGCTGCGCGCGAAATTGCGGTAGATGCGCTCGTCCTGCGGCGCGCGCGCGAGCGCGAGTTCGAAGAACTGCCGCGCCAGGTCATGCCGCCCCATCGCCGCATAGCTGATCGCGACGCCGTTCAGCGCATGCGCGTCGCCCGGGTCCTGGCGCATCGCCCGGCGATAGGCGTCCAGCGCCAGCGCATGGTCGCCCCGCGCGAACAGCAGGTCGCCCCGCGCCAGCGCATCCTGCGCCGCCACCACCTCGCTGTTCACCGATCGGATCGCCACATCCTTGTTCGTGGAGCTGCAAGCCGTGCACGCGACGACCAGCGTGATGGCCATAATCCGTCTGTTCATGCCCCCCTCCCTCAAGTCTAACGTGCCATGACCGGCAGAATGTCCCGCACCACGCGGACGACCGCGGGCAGCATCAGCACGCCGATCATCACCGGCAGCATGCAGGCGACGAGCGGCACCGACAGCAGCACCGGCAGGCGATGCGCCTTTTCCTCCGCCCGCATGCGCCGTTTCTCGCGCATTTCCGCGGCATAGATGCGCAGCGTCTGGCCGACGCTCGATCCGAGCTGGTCCGACTGGATCAGCAGCGTCGAGAAAGACCGAATCTCGTCGACATCGACATCGTCCGCCATCCGCCGCAGCGCGTCGGCCCGACTGCGCCCCGCGCGCAGTTCCAGCACCACCTTGCCCAGCGTCTGCGACACCAGCGGGTGCGAAATCGACAGTTCGCGCCCCACGCGGTCCATCGCCGCTTCCAGCCCCAGCCCCGCTTCGACGCACACCAGCATCAGGTCCAGCGCATCGGGAAAGCCGTGGATGATCGCTTCCTGCCGCCGCGCCGCCTTGGCCGAGATGAAGAGGTTGGGCAGGTAAAGCCCCATGACGGCGACCAGCATCGCCATGATATACAGCTTCATCGCGCTCGGCGGCTCGGGCTTGCTCAGCTGCATCAGCACCAGCACGGCGGGCAGCACCAGCGTCAGCACCAGGCGGATGAAGGTGAACAGCTTGGGCGCTTCGGGCGAAGGATAGCCCGCCGCGATCAACCGCCGGCGCAGGCTGTCGCTCTTCGTGTCGGCGAGCGAGATGCCGAGCTTCTCGATCCGGTCGACCAGCTTCTTCCATTCGCTGTCGTTGCGTTCGTTGCGCAGGCTCTGGCCGCTGGTCTGCGCGGCGCCGCCCGCCTCGGTCACAATGTCCAGCCGCCCCCGCACCCGGGCGTTGCGCGCCACCATTTCGGACACGCCATAGACGATCGCCACGATCGCCACGAACAGCAGGATCAGCAAGATCGGCCGAAGCTGCATTATGAGCGCGAGGTCCAGCATCAGATCACACTTTCAGGTCGACCATGCGGCGTATCGTGACGAAGCCGATGATGTAGAGGATGATGAGCCCGGAAAAACCGAAGATGAACATCGGGTCCTGGGCGATGTCCAGGTAAAAGGCCGGGTTGAACATGAACAGCGCGACGAAGGCCAGGATGGGCAGCGCCGTCAGCATGATCGCGGTCATCCGCCCTTCGGAGCTCAACGCCCGCACCTTCATGAACAGGCTGGCCCGCTCGCGGATGACGCCGGAAAGATTCTCCAGGATTTCCGCTAGGTTGCCACCCGTCTCGCTCTGCACCGACAGGGAGATGACGAACATGTGCAGCTCGTTCATGTCCCACCGCTCGGCCATGCGCTGCAAGGCGTCGCGCAGGTCCGACCCATAGGTCACCTCGTCGACCACGATGCCGAATTCGCTGCCGATCGGGTCGCGCATCTCCTTGGTGAGCAGGTCGAGCGCCGAAGCGATCGGATGCCCCGCGCGCAGGCCGCGCACGAAGGTGTCGAGCGCGACGGGGAACTGCTCCTCCATCTTCTTGCGCCGCCGCTGGCTCATGCGGCCCAGCACCATGATCGGCAGCAGGATGCCCAGCGACCCGGCAAAGGCCGACGCCATCACCACCATGCCCGCCGTCATGCCATAGCCCGCCGCCAGCCCGCCGACCATGACGATCAGGAACAGCAGCCCCGTCGCCAGCGCCATCAATGTCAGCACCGTGCGCGCCGGAATGGCCAGGCCCGCGCCATGCAGCGCCCGCACAACGCTGAGGCCCATGCGGCCGAACAGGCTGTCATGGTTGAAGTTCAGCGTGTCATCGTTGCGCCGCAGCTTCGACAGCACCGTGCTGCGCTCGAAGCCCGCCGCGATCATCTTCAGCCGGCGATTGACCACCCGTTCCTTGCCGGCGCGCGCGCGCATCCAGCTGCTGATGCCCTCGATCGTCAGCAGCACCGCCACGAACAGCAGCACAAGGACGAACATGCGGATGTAGAGAGGGTTGATCATTGCACCACCGCATCCGGACGGAACAGGTCGGCCGGCAGATGGATGCCCCGGTCGGACAGTTCGCTCATGAATTTGGGACGGATGCCGGTCGCTTCGAAATGGCCGCGGACCATGCCATTTTCCTCGCGTCCGGTCATCTTGAAGCGGAAGATTTCCTGCATGGTGATGACCTCGCCCTCCATGCCGGTGATCTCCGAAATGCTGAGCAGACGCCGCCGCCCGTCGGACAGGCGCCCCACCTGGACGATGACGTTGAGCGCCGAGGCGATCTGCGCGCGGGCCGATCGCGGCGAAATGTCGATGCCGCTCATGCCGATCATCTGCTCGACGCGGGACAGCGCGTCGCGCGGCGTGTTGGCATGGACCGTGGTCATCGACCCGTCATGGCCCGTGTTCATCGCCTGCAACATGTCGAACGCCTCGCCGGCGCGCACTTCGCCCACGATGATGCGGTCGGGCCGCATGCGCAGCGCGTTCTTGACCAGGTCGCGCTGGCTGACTTCGCCCCGCCCCTCGATATTCGCCGGCCGCGTTTCCAGCCGCACCACATGGCGCTGCTGCAATTGCAATTCCGCCGAATCCTCGATCGTGACGATCCGTTCGGCCTCGTCGATGCTCGCCGACATGGCGTTCAGCAGCGTCGTCTTGCCCGAACCCGTGCCGCCGGAGATCAGCACGTTGCGGCGCGAGGCCACGACGGCGGAAAGCACCTGCGCCATGGGCGTCGGCACGCTGCCCAGTTCGGACAGCCGCGCCATGCTGATCGGCACCTTGGCGAACTTGCGAATGGACAGCAGCGATCCGTCGACGGCCAGCGGCGGCACCACCGCATTGACGCGGGAACCGTCGGCCAGGCGCGCGTCGACGAAGGGCGACTGCTCGTCCACCCGCCGTCCCACCGCCGAAACGATCTTCTGGATGATGCGCAGCAGATGCTTCTCATCCTTGAAGCGCGTCGGCGTCTCGACCAGCCGGCCGCTGCGCTCGACGAACACGATCTTGTGGCCGTTCACCAAAATGTCGGTGATGCTGTTGTCCTTGAGCAGCGGTTCGAGCGGCCCCAGCCCCAGCAATTCGTCCAATATGTCGGAAACCAGCCTCCGCCGCTCTTCCAGATTGAGCGCATGCTTCTGCAGCGCCAGCTGTTCATGGACGATCTCGCCCACTTCCGCCTCGACCTGGGCGCGCGACATATTTTCCAGCGCCGACAGGTTGATGATGTCGATCAGCTTCTGGTGCAGCGCGACCTTGAGTTCGGTATGCCGGTCCTCTTCCCAATGGACCAGCTCGGTATCGGTCGGGCCCACTTCGTCGCGGACGTCGCCGTGCCGCTCGCCACCTTTACGGATCTGCCACATCAGCCCTTCTCCGCCTCGCGCTGCGCCGCAATTGCCTGGGTGCAGCAATCGACGATGTCCTGCATGTCCTTGCAGATGCGGCTGCGCGCCTTCAGTTCCTGGATCAGCACCCCCTGGTCCAGCGCCGAGCTGACCAGCGGGAAATCATTCGCGATGCTAAGGTTCACCGGATGGTCGAGCGCCGCCGCTGCGTCCTCCAGCCCGATCGCGCGGAACAGCTTCTTTTCCACGCGATTGGCGATCACATGGATGCGCGCCGGGTCGATATCCTGGTCGCGCAGCAGCGCGATCTGCCGCCGCGCCTGGCGCAGGCTGGCGATGGTGAGTTCGCACACCAGGAAGATCACTTCCGAACGCGCCACCAGCGACATCGACCAGTTGGTCCAGTTGCCCGGCAGGTCCAGATAGATGGTATCGAAATTGCGCTGGGCGAGTTCGATGACGCGGAACACCTGGTCGGCGTTCACCGCCTCCATCGGGATGATCTCGGCGGGCGCGGGCACCAGATGAAGGCCGGTCGATGTTTCCACCGTCACCGACCGCAGCAATTCCCCATCGACGCGCGCGCCGGCATGCAGCAGGTCGGCCAGCGTCAGCGGCGATGCGATGCTGAGGAAAGTCGCGGCATTGCCGAACTGTATGTCGAAGTCGAACAGGCAGACCTGCCCCTCCCCCTTCCTGCGCGATCGGGCATGAAGGCTCGCCGCCTGCGTCGCGATCGTCGTCGCTCCGACGCCGCCGACGCTCTTGATGATCGACACCAGCTTGCCGGTCTTGACGTCCTTGTGCCCGTCGGCCGCGATCCGTCCGTGCAGGTCGTCCAGGACCGCCGTCAGATCGGCCGCGCGCAGCGGCAGGGTGATGACGTCGTTGATCCCGCTCTTCAGCAGCGCGCGCACCAGCGGGATCTCCGCATTGCGCACCGCCGCCACGACCAGCAGCGAAGGATTGGCCGAGCGAAGACCGGCCAGCCGCCGCATCGACGCCTCATCCTCCGGCTGCACTTCCAGGATGATCGCCCTCGCCTCATGCACCATCTGGGACGGCAGCGCCGCGCTCGCGGGCAGCATCGACAGCGTCAGCGACTGCCCGCTCAGCCGATCGCCCAATATGTCGGACGCCTGCACCTCCTGCTCGGACAGGATGAGGTGGATGCCCTCGTCCCCGATATTGAGGGTCCAGCTCTCGGCCGCTTCCGTTGTGTTCGTCACGATGCCCAAGATCTTGTTCCTCAATTTG
>DATEJA010000340.1:0-4867 GCA_035278405.1 Sphingobium sp.
TAACCATGCGTCCGCGACCGGCTGTAATGCGCGATCATGTAGTTTTCGAGGTTCGGGGTCAGGTCCGCGACGACGCTCAGGCGCCCGTACCAGTAATTGATGTCGTTGAAGTCACGCGCGCCCACGGCGGCATGGTTCTTCATGTAACCGTCGCGCGAATTGCGCTCGACCGTCAGCCGGACCTTGAACGTGTCGGCCAGCGGAATGTTGAGCGCGCCGGTCAGGCGCACCTGATCATAATTGCCGTAGGTTCCCTCGACGAAGCCGCCAAATTCGCCGGTGGGCTTCTGCGGCGTCAGCAGGATCGCGCCGCCGGTCGTGTTGCGGCCGAACAGCGTGCCTTGCGGCCCTTTGAGCACCTGCACATTGGCAAGGTCGGTGAAGGCGCCCGCGCCGACCGTGTTGCCCGACGTCGTGCCGCCCTGGGCGCGCACGCCGACCACTTCGGCGAAATACATGCCGACGGTCGGCGCCGTATTGTTGGTCTGGTTGAAACCGCGAATGGCGAAGGACGCCTTTTCCGGTCCATAACGCTGATTGACGCTGAGCGAGGGCGTATAAGTCGCCAGATCGGTGGCGACTGCCACGTTCCGCTTCGTCAACTGTTCCTGATTGAACACGGTGATCGAAATCGGCACATCCTGAAGTCGTTCTTCGGAACGACGGGCCGTCACGATGATGTCATCGGAAGAAGGCATTGGCGTCTCATCCGCTGCTCTCGCATCGACGGCGGCGGCCAGCGCGATCAGCGCGCTTCCGGTCAGAAAGCTGCTTCGCAGAAGGCTGGCTTTGCTTTGGTCCTTGAATATCACGGCTTCATCTCCCCTGATAAAAGCGTTGTACTATTGTGCTCTTGAACATCCTTGCATCTCACCTCCCGACCGACGAGTAACCTATCTTTCCGCAGGCCGTCGCAACGGGGGCATCCGCCTACAAAAAGAGCGCTCCCGCACCAGGCGGAAACGCTCTCAAATCTTTGAAATTTCGGGGCCGGCATGATGTCATGCCAACCGCCGAAATCGTCATTTTATCTTATCGGACATATCGTCGCTTAAAGATCAATATTGAACAAGGTCGCCGCATTGGTCGACAGGATCATCTTCCTCTTGTCGTAATCCAGATGACCGATCGATTCGACGGCGCGTTCCTGAATACCCGGATAGATGGACGTCGGATGCGGGAAGTCGGTTTCGAACATCACGCGGTCATAGCCGATCTCTTCCAGCATCTTCTGCGGGCCATATTTTTCGAACCAGTAGGACACCCAGAAATTCTTGGCGAAATATTCCTTGGGCCGCTTCTTGAGGCCGGTCATCTCAGGCACCAGCATCTCGTTGAACTGGTGGTCCAGGCACTCCAGCACGAAGGGCATGTAGCCGATGCCGCTTTCGATGAGGCCCAGCTTCAGATCCTCATATTTGTCGAGGATGCCCGACACCATGAAGGTCGCCATGCTGACCGAAATCGCCAGCGTGTGCAGCATCGTGACGACCGTCTGGGTCTGGTAGAAGTTCAGATTGTCCCAGATCACCGTGCTCGAATCCAGCGCCGCGTTGAGGTGGAAGTTCATCGACGTGCCGGTCGAATTGCACAGGTCGAAAAACTCTTCCCACACCGGGTTGATGACGCCGCCTTCCCCAAGATAGGAATCGCCGGCGCGCTCGGGCCGATCGGGCAGGACGAAGCCCTTGATGCCCATGTCGATCATGCGGCGCGCTTCGTCCAGCATGAACTTGTTGTCCCAATAGGGGAGCTGCGCCATGCCCATGATCCGGCCGCCGGATTCTTCCATCCGCTCGATGCACACATCATTATAGATGCGGATGATCGTGTCGCGCAGGTCCTTGTCCAGCCCCAGCAGCGCGCCGGCCTGGGTCACGCCGCCATTCTGGAAGCAGATATGGCCCCACACGCCCATGCGGTCCATTTCCTCCAGCCGTTCCTTCACCTTGAACGAGCCGGGATGGATCAGGTCGTAATTGGTATAGGACAGGCGGCCGAGCAGCTTGTTGCGGTCCTTGCTGACGACATTGCCGCCATAGGAGCCGAAATCCTTGTCGCCGACATACCAGCGCACGATGCCGTTCTTTTCGACGACGCGCGGCATCTTGTCCTTCAGGTGCGCGGGCGCGTTGCGCTGGAACAGATCTGGCGGCTCGGTGAAATGGGTGTCGCAGTCGATGATCTTGATGCCCTCGAACAGCGGATGCACGCCTTCATGATATTGGCTATGATCTATTTCACGGACGGTGCCACCGGGCTGGCGACCTTCGTCCAGCCAATATTTCCTCGCATCATCCTCGCTCGCCTTGATAACGGTACTTTTTGTTTTTTCCGTGGTCACAATCGCCTCCTAAATTCGGCTAGGTCCGCTAATGTCCAGCTCATCTTGTTCGGGAACATGCATGCCAGATTCCGCCCTCCAGGTCGAAACCGCAAATCGCCGCCCGGGCATGTTGTATCACATGTAATATGTTATCTTGCGTCCGGCGTCAATCCAGAAAGGGCGCCGTTCGACGTGGCCAAGCCCCCAACTGCCTCCCCGCCCCTGCCAGCCCAAAGCCGCAGAAAAAAAGCCCGGCGCGCGGCCGGGCTTTCTCTCGTTCCATGACGGCGCCTGCAAAGCGGCCGCGACCATGATCAGAAGTTGACGATCATATCCACGCCATAGGTGCGCGCGGCCTCATAGGTCGTGCCGGCCACCAGGTAGGAATAATTGCCCCACATCGACCCGCGATTGTTGAGCAGGTTGCGCGCCCAGGCCGCGACCTCCACCTTGCCCGAACCCAGCGTGATGTCCTTGAGCGCCACGCGGGCGTTGCCGATCCAGTTGCCTCCGGTCTTGTAGATGCTCTGGAAGCTCGGCTGGATCGCCGTCGTGAAGATGCCCGGCGTGATCACCTTCGACCGATAATTGGCGTCGAAGCGAATCGCCAGGCGCGCGTCGCCCAGGCCCGGATTGGGGTCCGACTCATAATCGAACGCGACATTCGCCGTGGTCGACGGGCGCAGCCAGACCGGGAAGCTGTTGGGCGACCCGCCAAAGGCAGCGATCGTGTTCAGCCAAAGCGGCGTGAACTTGGTGAACTTGAAGTCGGTATAGGACACGGCGCCCGACAGCGACAGGCCATGGAGCGGCACCACCGTGGCCTCCGCCTCCACGCCCTTGGCCTCGGCATTGCCATAGTTGACCATGGCAAGGTTGAGGTCCGAACGACCAGCCAGATAACCCGGCACGCTTTGCTGCAGATTGCCATATTTGGCGAAGAAGCCGGTCAGGTTGAAGCGCAGGTGGCGGTCGAACAGATCGGACTTGATCCCCGCTTCCCAGGACTTCGCCGTTTCCGGATCGAAAGCAAGGCCGCCGACCGATCCGCCCGAAATATAGCCGGTCGAAAATTTGGCATAGGCCAGGATGTCGTCCGTCACATGATAGTTGACGCCGACCAGATAGGTCGCCTTGGTCTTCTTGTAGAGGAATGGCGTCGCGGTCAGAGGAATTCCATAGGCCGGAATGGCTCTGTAATAAGTGCCATCCTTCTTGTCGCGCGTGACGCGGATACCACCGACGACATCCAGTTGCGGCGTGATATGCACTTCGGCCTGGCCATAGGCGGCCGCCGACTTGGCCGTGATGAAGGTTATGTCGCGGCCGGCCGGCAGGACATTGCCCGGCAACGGGACAGTGAAGAAGTTCGAGATCCCGGCCAGGCCGTCCGGCGCGCCGGTCTGGATCTTTTCCTTATAATAGAGCCCGCCCAGCGTCAGCGTCAGCAGCCTGGAATTATAGTTCAGCTGAAGCTCTTCGCTCCACTGCTTCTGCCGGCTCGCATTCTGGTTGACGTTGAAATAGAAGGGGTCGGGATTGCCAGGGTAGAAGAGCTGGCCCAGGCCAATATTGTCCAGCGTCCCGAAAACACTGACCTTGCGATAGGCCGTGATGCTCTTGAGCGTCAGCTGATCATTGATGTCGAGGTTGGCGGTCAGATTATGCCCCTGGCTCGTCATCCGTCCCGGCACCGCGAACGCGTTATGCACCGCGTCGGGCCGCCGGTCGCCGGAAATCAGCGGCGGGTGGGCAGCGATCGCCGTGTTGAGCGCGGCAAGGCCGAAGCTGGCGGCCACGGCCGGATCATAGGCGATCACGCCCGAACCTTCGGCCGTCGTGATGGCCTTGGCCCAGTCGAACTTGTAGACGATGTTGAAGCTGTCGCTGGGCTTGAACTTGAGCGCGGCGTGGAACGCGTCGGTCTTGTTGGCGCCCAGCGTCGCGGGCGACACCTGGCGGCCAAGCCCGGCGGCGCTGCGGTCGAAGACGACGCCCGCATCCAGATTCCTGATGTCGCCATCGCGCTGGTTGCGCATATAGCTGAGGTAGCCGCTGAACGCCCCGAACTGCGGCAGTTCCACATGGGTGATGGAACGGAACTGGTCGAAATTGCCGACCGACACTTCCTGCCGGACGCCGAATTCGCCGGTCGGATCGGCCGTCACGAAGCTCAGCGCGCCGCCGGTCGTGTTCCGGCCGAACAGCGTCCCCTGCGGACCGCGCAGCGCCTCGACCCGGACCAGGTCGAGCAGGTCCGTCGTCAGGCCATAGTTCGCGCCGACATAGACGCCGTCGACGTTGATGGAGATCGACTTGTCGGAGCCGGGCAGCCCCCCCGCGCTGGCAACGCCGCGAATGACGATCTGCGGCGCGCCCAGGCCACCGGGCGTCTTGCGTACCGAAACGCCCGGAGCCACCGCGCCCACATCCTGCAGGCTGGTGATGCGGCTGGCGGTCAGTTCCTGCTGTCCGATCACGGCGACGGCGATCGGCACGTCCTGCAGATTCTGCTCGCGCTTCTGGGCGGTCACGATGATT
>DATEJA010000341.1:0-3382 GCA_035278405.1 Sphingobium sp.
CGCTACATGCATGTGCCCGAACTCGCGCGCATGGGCGCCGACATCGGCGTCAACGGCCGGACGGCGGTGGTGCGCGGGGTCGACCGGCTGGTCGGCGCGCCCGTCATGGCGACCGACTTGCGTGCGTCGATGAGCCTGATCCTGGCCGGCCTCGCCGCAGAGGGCGAAACGCAGGTCAACCGCGTCTATCATCTGGACCGGGGCTATGAGCGACTGGAAGAGAAGCTCTCCGCCGTCGGCGCGGACATCGAACGGGTCAGCGATGGCTGACGGCGCGGGGCTGGAGACGGACCGCGCCGCGCTGGTGGCGCGCTACGATCTGGATGCCGGCGGGTTCGACGCGCTGGACCAGATCACCGACTTCGCCGCCGCGCTGTGCGATGCGCCGATCGCCCTCGTCAGCATCGTCGAGGAGGAACGGCAGCGCTTCCTGGCGCGCACCGGCCTTGCGCCGGACGAAGCCCCGCTCCATCCCTCCTTTTCCGCCCATGCCATGCAGGGCAGCGCGATCTTCATCGTGCCCGACGCGCAGGCCGACCCGCTCTTTGCCGCCAATCCGCTGGTCACCGGCGCCCCGCACATCCGCTTCTATGCCGGCGCGCCGCTGCGGGACGGGGAGGGGGTGCCGCTGGGCGCGCTGTGCGTGCTCGACGACAAGCCGCGTCAGGGGCTGACGCCGCTCCAGCGCCAGGGGCTGGCGCTGCTCGCGCGGCAGGTGATGGTGGAACTGGAAGGGCGGCGACGCGACCAGGACGTCATCGCGCGGCAAGTGAGCGACGCCCGGGCGCTCGCCGAAAGCGACCAGCTGTTCCGCACCCTGGCCGACACCATGCCGCAGATTGTCTGGTCGACCCTGCCGGACGGCTATCATGATTATTACAATGCGCGCTGGTATGAATATACCGGCGTCCCCGACGGGTCGACCGACGGGGACGGTTGGAACGGCCTGTTCCATCCCGACGACCAGGACCGCGCCTGGCAGCGATGGCGCCATTCGCTGGCCACAGGCGAGCCCTATGAGATCGAATATCGGCTGCGCCATCGTGACGGCGATTATCGCTGGACGCTGGGGCGCGCGCTGCCGATCCGCGACGCGGCCGGACACATCACCCGCTGGATCGGCACCAGCACCGACATTCACGAACAGAGGTTGATGATGGAGGAGCGCGAGATCATCGCGCATGAACTGTCCCATCGGATCAAGAACATCTTTTCGGTGATCGCGGGCCTCATCGGCCTGTCGGCGCGGCAGCATCCCGCCATCCGGGAGGTCGCCGACGACCTGCGCGACCGGATCATGGCGCTCGGCCGCGCGCATGATTTCGTCCGTCCCCACAGCGAAGCGGGCGGTGGCGCGGAAGACGGGCGGCTGCGCGGGATATTGGAGCAGATCTTTGCCCCCTATGGCGGCGCGGACGACAGCCGTTTCCTCTTCACCGGCGAAAATCCCGCGATCGACGACCGATCGGCCACGCCCTTGGCGTTGCTGTTCCATGAACTGGCGACCAATGCCGCGAAATATGGCGCGCTGTCGGTCGATGGCGGGCGCGTCCGGATCGACGTGCAGACGGAAGGGGCGGCGATCCGCATCGACTGGCGGGAAGAAGGCGGTCCGCCGGTGAAGCCCGCCGAGGCGGAAGGTTTCGGCAGCCGTCTGATGCAGCTCAGCGTCGAGCGGCAGCTGGGCGGGCGGATGACGCGCGATTGGCAGCCCGGCGGCCTCGCCGTCAGCCTCTGGATCCCATCCCGTTCCATGAGCCGGGTGACGCCCGAAAAGGGGTGAAGCCCGAAATCTCGGCCGGGTCCATCCCGGCGCCATCCTCGGCGGCCAGTTGCAGCGTCGCGGCGATGCTGTGCGCGCGGAACGGCTTGGTGATGACCCCCAGCGCCGCCTGCGCCGCCGACCCGATCTGCGCCGGATTGGCGGTGACATAGATCACCTGCACGCCATAGCGGCTGGCCAGTTCCATGCCGATGCCCGGACCCGTAGGCCCGTCCCGCAGGTTGAGGTCGACCAGGGCGATGTCGCAATCCGTGGCAGCGGCCAGCGCCGCGTCCCGATCGGCCGCGATCGCACCTACCGTGAATCCGGCATCCTCGACGATCTGCTCAATTTCCAGCGCGACGAAAATTTCGTCTTCGACAATCAGAACCTTCTTGCTCATGCCTCAGCCCGCAAACTGGTCCCGGTTAATGCATGAAATACGCTACGGTTCCCGCAGATGCGAAAATTTCGGTTCCGCGATCCACGTTGCAATCATGGACATCCTGCACTTGTTTCGCGATTCATCCTGCCTTCAGTCCCGGGCCTTGCCGACGGCGAAAAGGATGCTGAAACAAGTTCAGCGCTGCCGATCTACCCCGCCTGGTTCGTCCACAGCGTTTCGAACGCCGTGCCCTGCATCAGCAGCACGCTCGCCGGATAGCCGCCTTCGCTCGCCTGGCGCGCCGTGTCGGTGGCGCTGGCGACGGCGGCCTCCTGCGTGGCGAAGGGGCCATAATAGCGGTTGTCGAGATTGATCTTCCACGCGCCCTCATGCTGCAGCACGATATAGCGGGCGTGGGGCAGGGGCTTTGCGGGCGGGGAAGCAGATGTCGAAGTCATGAGTTAGAGAACCTCTGTATTATAATGATGCCAGGCCATGATCGCGGCCGCACCGCGATGCGGCCGCCAGCGTTCCGCCACTTCGCGGGTCAGCCGTTCGCTCGGCCGTTCGGGCAGGCCCAGGATGCGCCCGACCTCGATCTGCACGGCGAGGTCGCCGGCCGGCCAGACATCGGGCCGCCCTTCGGCGAACAGCAGATAGATTTCCGCCGACCAGCGGCCGATCCCCTTGATCTGGACAAGCTGCGCGATCGCTTCCTCGTCATCGGCGGGCAGGGCGTGCAGGTCCAGCGCGCCGCTCGTCACCAGTTCGGCGAGGCTGCGGGCATAGCCCTGTTTCTGCCGCGACAGGCCGCAGGCGCGCAGCGCGTCGAAATCGCGCCCCAGCAATATGTCGGGCGGGCAGCCCGCGCCCAGTTCCGCCTCCAGCTTGCGCCACACCGATGCCGCCGCCGCGACGCTGACCTGCTGCCCCACGATCGTGCGCAGCAGCGTTTCATAGCCGGGCTCGCGCACCCGGGGCAGGGGATAGCCGACGCGCGCGATCGCGGCGGCGAAACCGGGCTCCAGCGCCGCGATCGCGTCCAGGCTTTCCCGCAACTGCTCCGCTGTCGTCACCATCTCTGCTGTCATCCGAGTCTTGATTTATCGGCCGCCCCGCCTATGAGCGGCGGGGACGTTTTTGGGGATTGAAGTACATGCCGAAACTGATTGTGGTCAACCGCTCGGGCGAGGAACAGGCTGTCGATGGCGACAATGGCCTGTCCGTGATGGAAG
>DATEJA010000342.1:0-3596 GCA_035278405.1 Sphingobium sp.
CTTCGACTTCGGCCGGAATAAAGGCAATCTGCGCTACGCCCGGGCGAGCTATGACGCGATGCTCGCAAGCTATGAAAAGAGCATCCAGACCGGCTTCCGCGAAGTCGCCGATGCTCTCGCCCGGCGCGGGACCATGGCCGCGCAGTTGGAGGCGCAGACGTCGCTTCGCGATGCCGCGCGCGTCGGCTATCGCCTGTCGGAGGCGCGTTTCCGTGCCGGAGTGGACCCATTCCTGACGACGCTCGACGCGCAAAGGACGCTCTACAATGCGGAACAGGGCCTGTTGGCGACGCGTCTGGCGCGCGCGGCCAACATGGTCGAACTCTACCGGGCAATGGGCGGCGGCCTCCGGTAGCGCGCCGCTTACCCTGTTGCAGAGAGCCTATATCTCTCCCCACTGATCTGGATCAACGCGGCGCTCCCCCGCATCGTCTATGCTCGCTCCTACAGGGTGTGCCGGCGCTCTCCCCGATCCTCGCTCGCAGCTTTCAGCCGCGAACTGATCGAAGAAACGCTTCCATATCGGCTGATTGAGGCCAAGCTCGAATGTCGAGGGGCGTTATGCGCTGCCCGATCTCCGTGCCGCTGCAGGGCAAGCGCGATGCCGCGCGAGTGGAGGGAGATAGCGTTGGGCACGGTGCTGCAGAACAAGACCATCCTCGTCGTGGAAGATGAATTCTTCATCGCCAAGGAGATCCAGCAAGCCCTTCTACACGCGGGCGCGCGGATCGTCGGCCCCGTCGGCGATCTGTCCGCTGGCCTGGCGCTGGCGGAGACGGACGCGCTGGACCTGGCCGTCCTCGACGTCAATCTGAACGGCACCATGGACTTTGCCATCGCCGACAGGCTGGCTGCCCGAGGCATCCCCTATCTGTTCCTGACCGGCTATGACGGCTGGGCGCTGCCCGAACGCTACCGCGCCTCGCCCTGCGTCACCAAACCATTCCGCGTCGAACAGCTGGTCGCCACCGTGGGGCAGCTATGCAGCCCTGGCGCGGGGCAGGGGCTGGAGGCTGGGGAAAAGGCTTAACCCGCGATCACGACCATCCGGTCTGCTTCTTTGCGGGAAATGGCGCACCCAAGAGGATTCGAACCTCTGGCCTTTGCCTTCGGAGGGCAACGCTCTATCCAGCTGAGCTATGGGTGCGTGTCGCTGGTACGAAGCGCCGCTTAGCAAAGGCCAACCGTCGGCGCCAGCACCAAAATCGCGACACGTCCAAACTATTTCGCCTTCACCATTGGCTGGAACTTGCCCAGGCCGCAACTGGCGCCGCGCGACAGGTTGGGCGAGTTGTAGAGCACCGTGATGATGTCGACCGAACAAAGCTGCGACAGGCTGGTCTTGTACATGAAGCGCCGTTCGAACCCCAGGCTGGGGCAGCTGTTGGGCAGGATGTTGCGATAGACCTTGTTGCCGTTCATGACGAAATCGATGGTGCGATCGTCGCGCACCTCGGTGTTTCGGATGGACGGGATATAGACGCAGCTGACGGGCTTGCCGGCGGGAACCCAGCGATCGGGCATGGTCTTGGCGATGGCGGGCGCGACCAGGCTCACCAGACCGGCCGCCAGGGCCGTGCGGATGATCGTGCCGAAGATGGGGGCGGACATGCTTGCCTCTCCTGAAAGATTGCCACGAGTAACACGCCGCCAAAGGGCGCGTTCCGTCCTCCGTTTAACACAGCTCGGCTGAACGGCACGATAATGAGCGGGAGGGCCTATGCGGCGGCTGGCGAACCCGTCCCCGGTGCCGGGGTCTTGGGTTTGTAGCGGCACAGGTCCGCGACGGGGCAGCGCCAACATTCCGGCCGTCGCGCCTTGCAGACATAGCGGCCATGCAGGATCAGCCAGTGATGGGCGTCGCGCCGGAACGGGCCAGGCACCCGCTTTTCCAGCTTCAGCTCGACCGCGAGCGGGGTCTTGCCCGGCGCCAGGCCGGTGCGGTTGCCGACGCGGAAGATATGCGTGTCGACCGCGAAGGTCTCATGCCCGAAGGCCGTGTTCATCACCACATTGGCGGTCTTGCGTCCAACGCCCGGCAGCGTCGTCAGCACATCGCGATCCTGCGGCACGTCGCCGCCGAAGTCGCGCACCAATATCTCCGACAGCGCGATGACATTTTTCGCCTTCGCGTTGAACAGGCCGATCGTCTTGATATGCGCCTTCAGCCCGTCTTCCCCCAGCGCGACCATCTGCGCCGGCGTCTGCACCTCGCGGAACAGGGCGCGGGTGGCCTTGTTGACGCCCACATCGGTCGCTTGGGCGGACAGGACGACTGCCACCAGCAACTGATAGTCGTTGCCATATTCCAGCTCGGTGCGCGGCGCGGGATTGGCTTCGGCAAGCCGGCTGAAAAATTCGAAAATCTGGGCCTTGTTCATGGCGCGCTCAAAGGCCGAGCACGCCCTTCATGTCGTAGCGGCCGGCGGGCTGGCCGATCAGCCAGCGGGCCCCCTTCACCGCGCCGCGCGCGAAGATGATCCGGTTTTCCGCGCGATGGCCGATTTCGATGCGTTCGCCTTCGGTGGCGAAGATCACCTGATGATCGCCTGCGACCGATCCGCCGCGCAAAGCCGCAAAGCCGATCGCGCCTGGCGCGCGCGCGCCGGTGATGCCGTCGCGCCCGCGCTCGCTATGCTCGGCAAGGGCAATGCCGCGCCCGCGCGCCGCCGCCTCGCCCAGCAGCAGCGCGGTCCCGGACGGGGCGTCGACCTTATGGCGATGGTGCATCTCGACAATCTCGATGTCCCAATCGTCGCCCAGCCGCGACGCCGCCTGCTCGACCAGCGCCGCCAACAGGTTCACCCCCAGCGAGGTATTGCCGGTCTGCAGCACCGGAATGACCCTGGCGGCCTGGTCGACCAGTGCATGATGCGCCGGTTCCAGCCCAGTGGTCCCGACCAGGATCGGCTTGCCCGCCGCGATCGCGGCGTCGAGATGGGCGGAGAGGGCGGCCGGAACGGAAAAATCGATGAGCACGTCGCTCTCCCGGGCCAGCGCGACCGGATCGGTGCCGATGACGATCCCCGGCGCGATTTCGCCGCCACCCTCGCGATCGACCCCGCCGGCGATCCCGAGCCCGACTTCGGTCGCGACCTGTGCGATCGCCCGCCCCATGCGGCCGGCCGCCCCGAAAATGCCGATGCTGCTCATATCCGTTCGCTTTCCATGCTTGTCTTGCCGCTGGCCGATGCCAGAGCGGCGCGCATTTGTCATCCCTTGGGCCATGGTCGCGTCATTGACAAGAACCGCCATTCCAATTTACATGGCGCCATGCGCTTCCAACCAGAAGCGGTATGCCTGGTAGCAGGGTGCGACCCCTGCTTGGGAAGGCCCGGTTCCACCCTGGAACCGGCTGTCGGCTGCAGGCCCCATGTCGTTTGACGGTTCCGGAAGACGGGACGGGGTTTCTGCAGCATGCGCCTTCGTCCCGATCCGTTTTCCGTCCCCGCAAGGATGGTAGCAATGGCGGAATATGTTCGAAATCTCTGGTACATGGCCGGCTGGGAGCAGGAGGTCGAAGGCGACGCGCTGCTCGGCAGGACGCTACTGGACGAAGAGTGGCTGATCTATCGCAGGCAGGATCAATCCTATGC
>DATEJA010000343.1:0-8953 GCA_035278405.1 Sphingobium sp.
CCTGCTGAAGGGCGATGTCGGCCATGACGTGCTGGTCGGCCTGGACGGCGCGGACCTGCTGGATGGCGGCGCGGGGGCAGACACGCTGACCGGCGGCGCGGGCGCGGACCTGTTCCTGCTGGAAGCGCCGCACGGCCAGACGCTGTCGACGGCGGACCTCATCACCGACTTCCAGGTCGGGGTGGACCATCTGCACCTGCCGGGCAGCGTCACCTTCGCCAGCCTGCAGATCGTCCAGGGCGACCCGGCGAGCAATGGCGGCCTGGCGAGCGAGAGCCTGGTGATCGACGGCGGCAGCGGCGACATTCTCGCGCGGCTGGCCAATGTGGATGCGGCGAGCGTGACGCAGGCTTCGTTCGGCTGACGGCGGGGGGGCTGGGCTGGGGGGACATTCGCCGAGAATGTCACCCCGGCGGCGGCTGAGGGCTCAGGCCCGGGGCGCTTCTTCTCCCGAGATGCCAGCTTTCGCTGGCATGACGGATGGGTGGCTGGCGGACGATCCCAAAGAATGTCACCCCAGCGCAGGCTGGGGTCTCAGGCCACGTCGCGCTTCCCCTCCTGAGATGCCAGCCTTCGCTGGCATGACGGTGAAGGGTGGTTAGCGGACGGGCGGCTTTTCAATCAGCTTGCTCATCTGCTGCCACTTCCCCGAGCCGCTCCGTAATAAATAATCTGGAAAACTAGAGCAGCCGCGCTACCTGCTAGAGCATACTCAAGCATCATCGCATAGACACCGTGCAAGAAGAGAAACTTCCCAACGAGCGATGGATAGGCTCGCATGAGGATCAAACCGGCGGCGGAGCCGACGACAAGCCATATAAAACGGTGACGGCAGAACTTTGAGAAGTTGCCAACGAAAGTCAAAATGGTTCCGATAATTAGAATGGGCAAGAACCAGATTACGATCCCTACCACGAATGACAGTACTGCTGCCGCTAATAAAACCAGAATGAATCCAGAAAATATGATTGCCACATTTTTGCTGATAGAAAAAACCTTCATCAATAGGTTTTGGTCAATTGTTTCTTCGCCGCGAAGTGGCTCCGATGCTAGCTCATGCTTTTGAATATCTGAGCGGGATTGAGGTTTGCCATTCGCGCTGGAAACTTGTGAAGTCTTAGTTACGAGGAATGGGATCACATAAGCAGGTCCAGCAGCAGCCGATGCCATCAAGGCTGCCGTCAGCAGACGCATAACCGTGCCCCAAACTGACCCCATTCCCGACAGCCTGTTACCTCTTGGCTGAGCGGTCATTTACGCTCTGGCACAGCATGACACAGGCCACCAACCGCTTGAAAGGCTAATTTGCGGGTCACCTACCGCTAACGGACGGCAAAACGTGGTCGCTTCTGCTCCGGCAGCTCTTCTGCTTTTGTTGGCACTGGGGCGGACGCAACGCACTCACCCGACGCCGAGCGACAAAGCGCGCGCGCACCGTCATCATCCTGTCACTGATATGTCATCTAGTCGCAGTAAGAATATGTGCGGGAGGATAGCTTCTCCGCATGATCTATCGATCATCCTTCAAAGTGGGCTTGCTCGCGGTCGTTGTTATAGGAACGGCAGCAGACGCGCGGGAACCCGCGTCGACATGCTATGATTTAAAAGTCAGCGCCCGCGCCATCGAGCAGCTTTCGACCGAAATGTCAGACCAGACTGAGTGCCTATGCATGGCCTGCCCCTGGGTTTTGCAATTAAAGGTGCGCCATATTCTCGAAGGGAATGAGACAAGCAAACGGCTCACCGCCCTATCAGTCCAACACGTTGCCAAGCATTTTCGTCGCGGCATCTGGTGGCTTCGGATGAACGACGATGGCAGCTACAACGTAGCCCGACAGGCCGAGGGCGAGAAGGTAGACGTAAACGAGCTTACTCGATGTTCGAAAGATGCTGGTCTGGCTTCAGCTTACCTCCGCTCTGGTGGCTGAACGGCATCTACGAAATATGTGAAGACAACTCAGTCCGGTTCGCAACAAGATCGCTCTCCGCCGACTATAAATGAACGTCCGGTTTCCTGCCATTCGATCTCGGGTGAAAACGGCAAGAAATGGTCGAGGGAGACGATCCGTTCGTGCTGAGCTTGTCGAAGCACGCGTGCGACGACGCCCATCCCGCGTCTTTCGACAGGCTCAGGACGAACGGAGGGAGGCGCTCAAGGGCGACCCGCCACTGGCCGCGATTGGTGCTTTCGGACATTCAAGCCCCTCCCCTGAAGGGGAGGGGAAGGTCAATGCAGTCCTCAGCGGCGGAAGACGGGGGCGCGTTTTTCGAAGAAGGCGGCGAAGGCTTCCTGGGCTTCGGGGGATTGCAGCATCTGGTCGAACAGGCGGGCTTCCTCGTCGATGCGGGAC
This sequence comes from Sphingobium sp., assembly GCA_035278405.1. Taxonomy (GTDB): domain Bacteria; phylum Pseudomonadota; class Alphaproteobacteria; order Sphingomonadales; family Sphingomonadaceae; genus Sphingobium. The sequence goes on from DATEJA010000343.1 coordinate 2,352, forward strand.
GTGAGCGCGGCGCTATCGCCCCTCATCAGGCGGCGGGTGGCGGCGAGCGCCTGGGGCGGCTTGGCGAGCAGCGCGGCGGCCTTGGCGCGGGCGTGGTCGAGCAGGCGATCGGCCGGGACGATCGCGCTGACCAGGCCGGCGCGGTCGGCGGCGTCGGCGTCCATCGGATCGCCCAGCAGCAGCATCGCCGCCGCCTTGGCATGGCCGAGCGTCGCGGGGGCGAGCAGGCTGGAGCCGGCCTCCGGCACGATGCCGAGATTGACGAAGGGCATGATGAAGCGCGCGTCGGGCGCGGTATAGATGAGGTCGCAATGGAAGAGCATGGTCGTGCCGACGCCGACGGCAAGCCCCTGCACGGCCGCCACGATCGGCTTGTCGAAGGCGGCGATGGCGCGGATGAAATCGAAGGCGGCGACCCCGCCCTCGGGCCCTTGCGTGAAGTCCTTGAGGTCGTTGCCCGCGCAGAAGGCGTCGCCCTTCCCCGCCAGCAGCACCGCGCCGATCTCCGCCCGCGCGGCCGCGTCGGCGAGCGCTGTGGTCATGGCGCGATACATGGGCGTGGTCAGCGCGTTCTTCTTGTCCGGCCGGTCGATATGGATTTCCATGACGCCGTCGCGTTCGATCCGTTCGATCCCGTCGCTCATCGATCCCGCCTCCTGTCCGTGCCTGGCGCGGCTGTGGCGCAAGCCTGGCGCGCCGTCTATCCTTTTCGCGCGCGCCTGCCTACAGCGGCGCCATGAATCGCCTGCGCGACATGTTGGACCCTTTCCTGCTGCTGCTGATCCTGATGCTGCTGACCGCGTCGGTGCTGCCGGCGCGGGGCGAGGGCGCGCGGATGGTCGGCATCGTGGCGGACGCGGGCATCGTGCTGCTGTTCTTCCTGCACGGCGCGAAACTGTCGCGCGAGGCGATCTGGCACGGGGCGCGGGCGTGGAAGCTGCATCTGGCGACGCTGGGGACCAGTTTCGCGGTCTTTCCGCTGATCGGCCTGGCGGTGAGCCAGGTCAGCGCCATCCCGCCGGGGATGCGCGCGGGGCTGCTGTTCCTGACCCTGCTGCCGTCGACGGTGCAGTCGTCGATCGCCTTCACCGCGATCGCGCGCGGCAATGTCGCGGCGGCGGTGGTGAGCGCGTCCTTTTCCAACCTGCTGGGGATCGTGCTGACGCCGCTGCTGGTCGCGCTGCTGATGCAGGCGGGCGGCGGGGGCGCGGCCGTGTCGCTGTCTTCGGTGCGGGGGATCGTGCTGCAATTGCTGCTGCCCTTCCTGCTGGGGCATCTGGCGCGGCCGTGGATCGGCGGCCTGGTCGCGCGGCACCGGGCGATGCTGGGGCGGGTGGATCGGGGGACGATCTTGCTGATCGTCTATTCCGCCTTCAGCGCGGCGGTGGTGGAAGGGCTGTGGCACAAGGTCTCGCGCGCCGAATTGGCGCTGCTCGCCGCGATCTGCTGCCTGGTGCTGGGGGCGGTGCTGCTCTTCACCTGGGCGGCGGGGCGGATGCTGCGGTTGACGCGCGAGGACGCCATCGTGCTGCAATTTTGCGGGTCGAAGAAGAGCCTGGCGACCGGCGTGCCGATGGCGGGCGTGCTGTTCCCCGCGAGCGCGGTCGGGCCGATCCTGCTGCCGCTGATGCTGTTCCACCAGATCCAGCTGATGGCCTGCGCGCTGCTCGCCCGCCGCTATGGCAGGGGGGCCGGCGAATAAGGGGTATCCTCTTGCGGTCACAAAGGTTTTAGTTATACATATGTATAACTTCACCCGGCAAGAGGTGCGGCGACAATGGACGGCATCGATGGCGAAAGGGGCGCGCCGCACGCGTGGAGCCTGCCGGCCTGGACCTATCGCGACCGCGCCTTTTTCGACGCGGAAGTCGCCCGCATCTTTCGCCCGTCCTGGCAGATCGTCGCGCATGACAGCGACATTCCCCGCCCCGGCGACTATCGGCGGCTGGACCATGTCGGCGAAAGCGTCATCGTCATCCGGGGCGAGGATGGGGTCGTGCGCGCCTTCGCCAATCTCTGCCGCCATCGCGGCGCGCGCCTGATCGACGCGGCGGCGGGCTGCGCGCGGCGGCTGACCTGCCCCTATCATGGCTGGACCTATGACAGCGCCGGGCGGCTGACGGGGGTGCCGGGGCGGGCGGGCTATGCCGGGATCGACCCGGCGCGCCACGGCCTGGCGCCGGTGGAACTGGAGGATTTCCACGGCTTCCTGTTCGTGCGGCTGGAGGATGATGGCGGGCCGTCGGTCGCCCAGATGATGGCGCCGCACGCCGCCGAGTTCGCGCTCTACCGCCCGCGCGAGCTGCGCGCGCTGGGGCGGGTGACGCTGCGGCCGCGCGCGGTGAACTGGAAGATCGTCGGCGAAAATTATGTCGACGCGCTGCATGTCCCGGTCGCCCATCCCGGGCTCAAGCGGCTGATGGGCGACAGTTATCGGGTGCGGGCGGGCGAGCATGTCGACCGGATGGAAGGGATGATCCGGCATGCCCCTTCCCCCGCCTTGTCGGAGCGCGCCTATCAGCACTGGCTGCCCGACGTGCCGCATCTGTCCGCCGCGCGGCAAAGACTGTGGGTCTATCTGAAGCTGTGGCCCAATATCGGCTTCGACATCTATCCCGACCAGATCGACTTCATGCAATGGCTGCCGCTCTCGCCCGGCCGGACGCTGATCCGCGAGATCGCCTACGCCCTGCCCGATACGCGGCGGGAGATGAAGGCGGCGCGCTATTGCAACTGGCGGATCAACCGCCAGGTGAACCGCGAGGACAGCGCGCTGCTCGAACGGGTGCAGGCGGGGATGCAATCGCGCCATTTCACCACTGGCCCCTTGAGCGAGGAGGAGCCGGCGCTGCGGCACTTCTGCGCGCGGATGCGGCGGTTGATGCCGGAGGCGCCCCGTGGCCGCCTATGACGCCGTCATCATCGGCGGCGGGCATAATGGCCTGGTCTGCGCCTTCTACCTCGCGCGGGCGGGCTACAAGGTGCGCATCCTGGAACGGCGCGCGGTCGTCGGCGGCGCGGCGGTGACGGAGGAATTCCACCCCGGCTTCCGCAATTCGACCGCCAGCTATACCGTCAGCCTGCTCCATCCCAAGGTGATCCGCGACATGGGGCTGGCGGCACAAGGCTATCGCGTCATCGAACGGCCGATCGCCAATTTCCTGCCGCTGCCCGACGGCCGCTATCTGAAGGTCGGCGGCGGGATCGCGCGCACCCAAGGGGAGTTCGCGAAGTTCAGCGCGAAGGACGCGGCCGCGCTGCCCGCCTATCTGCACGCGCTGGAGGCGGCGGCCGACCTGCTGCGCGGCTTGATGCTGAAGACGCCGCCCAATGCCGGCGACGGCCTCGCCATGGTCGCCGCCGCGATCGCCCAGGCGCGGCCCATCGCCCGCCTGTCGATCGAGCGGCAGCGCGACCTGCTCGACCTCTTCACCAAGTCCGCCCGCGCCTTCCTGGACGGCTGGTTCGAAAGCGATGCGGTGAAGGCCGCCTTCGGCTTCGACGCGGTCGTGGGCCATTATGCCTCGCCCGACCGGCCGGGCAGCGCCTATGTGCTGCTGCACCATGTCATGGGCCAGGTGAACGGCCAGCCGGGCGCCTGGGGCCATTGCGTCGGCGGCATGGGCGCGATCACGCAGATCATGGCGCGGGTGGTGCGCGCGCTCGGCGTCGAGATCAGCCTGGAAGCGCCGGTCGCGCGGCTGCTGGTCGAACAGGGGCGCGCCGTCGGCGTGACGCTCGACAGCGGGGAGACGGTGATGGGGGCCAGCATCATCGCCAATGTCGGGCCACGGCTGCTCTATGAACAGATGGTGGCGCCGGGCGACCTGCCCGAAGACTTCCGCCGCCGCATCCGCGGCTTTCGCACCGGGTCGGGCACGCTGCGGATGAATGTCGCCCTGTCCGCCCTGCCCGACTTTGCCTGCCTGCCCGGGCCCGGCGAGCATTTGCAGGCGGGCATCGTCATCGCCCCCAGCCTCGACTATATGGACCGCGCCTTCACCGACGCGCAGCGCGAGGGCTGGTCGCGCGAGCCGATCGTGGAGATGCTGGTCCCCTCCACCGTCGACGACAGCCTGGCGCCGCCCGGCGCGCATGTCGCCAGCCTCTTCTGCCACCAGTTCGCGCCGATGCTGCCGCCCGGCCCGGACGGCCGGCCGCGCGGCTGGGACGAGGAACGCGACGCGGCGGCCGACCATGTCATCGCGACGGTCGATGCCTATGCGCCCGGCTTCGCCCGCTCCGTCATCGCGCGCGACGTGCTGACGCCGCTCGACCTGGAGCGGCGCTTCGGCCTTGTCGGCGGCGACATCATGCATGGCGCGATGAGCATCGACCAGCTGTGGGCGGCGCGCCCGGTGCTGGGCCATGGCGCCTATCGCGGACCCCTGAAGGGTCTCTATATGTGCGGCGCCGGGACCCATCCGGGCGGCGGCGTCACCGGCGCGCCGGGCCATAATGCGGCGCGCGCGATATTGAAGGACCATGCCCTGCTGGGGCGGCTGCGCGGGCGCGGCTGACTCGGGCGCGCATGCCCGGCGGCGGCCATCGCCCTGCCGATCAGGGGTCAAGCCGGACCAAATTGACGTCAAAATCGCCAATTTGCCCCGAAAATGTTGATCCGGAGACGAAAAAGCAGTTGGTTGAGCGCGCGCAGTCGCGTTAAGACCCATCCGTCCAAGAAAGGGAGACGATCTCATGAACAATACGGAACTCGCCGAAGCCATTGCCTCCGACCACGGCCTGACCAAGGCGGATGCCCGCAAATATGTCGACAGCATCTTCGCTGCGATCGCCGGCGCCGCTTCCAAGGGCGAAGAAGTTTCGCTGAACGGTTTCGGCAAGTTCAAGGTCAAGGACCAGCCGGCCCGCGAAGGCCGCAATCCTTCGACCGGCGCGACCATCCAGATCGCGGCTTCCAAGAAGCTGACCTTCACCCCCGCCAAGGCGGTCAAGGACCAGCTGAACGGCTGATCTTCACGGCGCCCGTGCCGCCATGGTTGCACGGGACGCAATCGAAGAGCCGCTGTTAACAATTGTCAGGATGAGGTCGCGGCGCCACATGGCCCCTGCCTTTCAGGCATCCTCTCCTTAAAACTCAGATGGCCGGTCCTTCATTGGGCCGGCCTTTTTTTGTGGGGCGATCGGGGCCGCGCGGCGTGTGCCTCCCCTCCCCTCCTGGCCAAGATCGGTCGAGGCGAAGGCCCACAACAGTCGCGGCGGGACGAAGACTGTTTTCATGACCCGCAGGAGCGGCGACCCCCCTGATCTTGTCGCGCGAATAACAGCGCCCAAGAGGAAATCGTCCTCACTAGGGACAGATACCAACCTGTGCTTCTGTCAAGAGCATTTACAAATCATCGTAAAGCGCGCACAAGGCCGGTTCCATTATACCAACGGGGAAGCGCGCCAATGTCTGAAAATGTGTCGCCCGACATCACGACGCTCACGGTCCAGCTGTTGAGTGCGTTTGTCTCCAACAATTCGGTTCCGGTCGAAAGTCTGGCAGAACTGATCCGCACCACGCGGGACGCCTTGACTGAAGATCCGGGCGCCGATGCTGCCGCCGCTTCGGCGGTAACTTACACGCCGGCCGTGTCGGTGCGCAAAAGCCTGTCCTCGCCCGATCACATCCTCAGCATGATCGACGGCCGCCCCTACAAGACGCTCAAGCGCCACCTGGCGACCCACGGCCTGTCGCCGGACGAATATCGCCAGCGCTACGACCTGCCCAAATCCTATCCGCTGGTCGCGCCCAGCTATTCCGAAGCGCGCCGCGCCGTCGCCACGCGCCTGGGCCTGGGCAAGAAGCCGGTGAGCCCCGCGACGAAGCCGGCCGCTGACAAGGCACCCGCAGCGGCAGCCAAGCCGGCGACCGCCGCCAAGCCCGCCGCGCCCAAAGCGGCCGCGCCCAAGGCGGCAACGGCAAAGCCTGCGGCGGTGAAGCCGGCAGCCGAAAAGCCCGCCGCCGCCAAGACGGAAGCGGCCAAGACGGAAGCCGCCAAGCCCGCCGCGCAGCCGGCCGCTGCGGCCAAGCAGCCCGCCGCCGACAAGGCCCCCGCCAAGGTCAAGGCCGCACCCGCCAGCAGCGCGGCCAAGGCGCCGGCCAAGGCCAAGGCGAAGCCCAAGCTGTCGATCAAGACCCCCAAGGCCGAGCCCGCCGCCACCGCCAAGCCGGACGCCGCCGCGCCCGCCAAGCCCAAGGCCAAGGCCCCCACCTCGCCGGCAGAACCGGCCGCCTGAAGCCAGCCTCCGGGCCGACATCGCAGGGCTCCCATGCTGGCGCGTGGGGGCCTTGTGTGTTTTTGGATGGGGTGTGGGATGGCGCTGGGATCCATGGCCATGGCGCGCATCCCCGGCCGAGATGGCGAAGCGAGACAGGGGGCGGACCGCTTCCCCCCTTCGCGGGAATGACGAAGATGGGGGAGCTGGGCACGTCAGCTCATCCATTCCCCTCCCGCCAGCGTGAGGGGGAACAAGGTCCGCAATTGGTCGCTTCTGCTCCGGCAGTTCTTCTGCTTGGAACCGGACCAGCGGCTTCCCAGCGAGCCGTACCGTTTCGCGGCGCTTCAATGGCGTTGATGGGTGGGGAGCGGATCCCA
>DATEJA010000344.1:0-9533 GCA_035278405.1 Sphingobium sp.
CGGGGGCACCTCCGCCGGGGCCGCCGCGCCTCCGCCCTGCAAGGCGCCCGCTGCCGCCCCCACGCCGCTACCGGCCTCGGCGAAATAGCTTTCCGGCACTCTCACCGTCACTTCGCCGCCATGGCGCACATAATGGGCGCCCTCGACCGGCTGCCCCGTTGCTTCGTCGACGATGCTGACCAGCGCGTCCTTGTCCGCGACCAGCAGATTGGCGCCCTTGCCCAGCGCGACCGTGCGGACCAGCTTGCCCGACCGGGTCGTAATCTTGGCGACGATCTTCATGGCGGTACTCCCCTGTTACCTTTGATGGTTGAAAGTCTTTCAGCGCTCCCGGAACGCTTCCTCGATCTTGAGGACGGGACGCAGGAAATAATCCCAGACGGTGCGCCGCCCGGTCAGGATCTCGACCGTGCCGGTCATGCCGGGAATGATGGGCAATGGCTTGCCGTCATGGACCAGGCTTGCCTTCCCGGTGCTGATGAGCACCCGATAGAAAGCCTCCTCATTGGGCTTGCGGTCCTCGCGCAGCGTGTCGGGGCTGATGCTCTCCACCTTGCCCTTCAGCGACCCGTAGACCAGGTAATTATAGGCGGCGAGCTTCACCGTCGCCTCCTGCCCCGGCCGGATGAAGGCGACCTCCGACGGCTTTATCTTCGCCTCCACCAGCAGCACGTCGCGGAACGGCACGATCTCCAGCACCGCCGCGCCCGGCTGCACCACGCCGCCGATCGTCGTCACCTGCACATTCTTGACCGTCCCGCGCATCGGCGCGCGCAGCACCGTGCGATCGAGCGCGTCGCGCCGCCCGGTGACGACCTCCGACACCTGCGCCAGCTCGCTCTCCACCTTGGACAGCTCGGTGCCCGCATCCGCCCGATAACGGTTCACCCGGTCGCTGATCTGCGTCTGCGCATCATTGATCTGCCGGCGCAGCCGCAGCACGTCGACCTCGGGCACCAGCCCCTTGTCGCTCATCGGCGCGGTGATCCCCAGTTCGCGCCGCATCAGCGCAATGGAGCCGGACAGCGCCGCCGTCGACTGGTCCACCGCCGCGCGCCGCACCCGATAGGTTTCGCTTTCGTAACGGACCAGCTCGGCATCGCGCGCGATTTCCCCGGGGAAACTCAGCGGCAGTCCGCTCGCCTCCGCGCGCAGCCGCGCCGCGCTCGCCAGCAGCGACCGCCGCCGCCGCTCCATCTCGTTGAAGGAGGATTCCGCCCGCGTCGGATCGATCACGATCAGCGGCTGGTTCGCGTCGACCAGATCGCCCTCATGGACCTTGAGCGCCGACACGATCCCGCCTTCCAGGCTCTGGATCGTCTGCACCTTGCCCGACGGCACGATCTGCGCCGCGCCGGTCGTCACCTCCTCCAATATGGCAAAGCGCGACCAGACCATCAGGCTCGCCAGCAGCGCCAGCAGCAGCAGCGCGAAGATAAGCCAGCCCGGATGCCTGTCCTGCCGCCGCGCCGCCGCCAGCGGGGAAAGAAGCGCGCTCCTCATGCCACCGCCCTCACGCGACCTTCGGACAGCGCCTTCAGCACCGCCTCGCGCGGGCCGTCGGCGATCACCTGCCCGGCGTCCATGATGATGACCCGGTCGACCAGCGGCAGGATGCTGTTCTTGTGCGTGACGATGACATAGCCCGCGCCCCGCTCGGCGAGCGCGGCGATGCTGCGCAATATTTCCGCCTCGCTCTGCTGGTCCATGGCCGATGTCGGCTCGTCGAACAGATAGACCTGGGCGTCCGCCAGTAACGAGCGGGCGACCGCTACCGTCTGGCGTTGTCCGCCCGACAGCGTGTCGCCGCGCTCGCCGACCCCCCGGTCGAATCCCAGGGGATGCGCGGCGGCGAGCGCCGTCACCCCGGTCTTTTCCGCCACCGCCAGCATCTGCGGGTCGCTCGCCCCCGGCGCGCCGACCAGCAGATTGTCGCGCAGCGTGCCATGGAACAGTCGCGCATCCTGCCCCACCAGCAGCAGCGTCGATCTTATGTCCGCCGGCTCGATCGCGCTCATGTCGACGCCGTCAAGGAAGATCTGCCCTTCCTGCGGCCGGTAGAGCGCGGCCATCATCCGCAGCAGCGTCGACTTGCCGCTGCCGATCCGGCCGAGAATGGCGACCTTCTCGCCCCGGCGGATCGTCAGGCTGACATCATTGAGCGCCGGCTGCGCGCCTTGCTCATAGGCGAAGGTGACGCCGCGCAGCTCCACGTCGCCGCGCCAGGCATCGCTCGACAGCAGATGCCGGCTCGGGTCGCGATCCAGCGGCAGCGCCATGATCTGGTTCAGGCTCCCCAGCGCCGATCGCACCTGCTGGAAGCGCACCGCGAGCGAGGACAAAGTCACCAGCGGCGCCAGCGACCGGCTCGACAACTGCACGCAGGCGACCAGCGCGCCCGCCGTCGCCTGGCCGATGCTGGCGAGATAGACCCCCCAGGCGAGCAGGATCGCGCCCGCCGCCTGCTGCACCGCGATGGTGATGTTCAGCGCCAGGTTCGACCAGCGCTGGCTCACCAGCGCGCGGTCGGCGATGAAGCCGCTCGACATCTCATGCCGCCGCCGCATCCGTCCCTCGGCGCGCAGGGCCTTCAGCGTCTCCAGTCCTTCGAGACTCTCGATCACCGTGCCATGGCGGACGGCAGCCTCGCGCAGATTTTCGCGGGCGAGGCGGGCCATCGGTATCTGCACCAGCAGCGACAGCGCCAGCACCGTGACGAACGCGACCAGCGGCACCGCCACCAGAGCCCCGCCGATCAGGATGCAGACCAGCAGGAACAAGAGGGCAAAGGGCAGGTCGGCGATCGTCGTCAGCGTCGCGCTGGTGACGAAGGCGCGGACGGATTCGAATTCCTTCAGCACATTGGCAAAGGCGCCCGACGATTGCGCCCGCGCCTCCAGCCGGGTCGCCAGCACGCGCGAAAAGACCGCGTCGCCCAATATCAGGTCGATCTTCTTGCCCGCCGCGTCCAGCGCATGGCCCCGGATGGTGCGCGACACGAACTCGAAGATGCTGGCGATCGCCACGCCCGCCAGCAGCGACCAGAGCGTGACGAAGGCCAGGTTGGGCAGGATCCGGTCATAGACCGTCATCATGAAGATGATCCCGGCGAGCGAGAGCAGGTTGATCACCGCCGACAGCGCCGCCGCCTCGTAGAAATAGCGGCGATGCGCCCACAGTACCGGCCAGAACCAGCCGCGCCGCGTCTCCCCGACCAGGTCGTCGGCGCGGCGGTCGGCGGCGGCGGGCGGGGCAAAGGCGATGCAATGCTCCACCTCGTCCACCCCGATGGCGGCGCCCTCTGCGTCGACCAGCACGTCCCCCTCGCGCCGGACCGCGACCAGGATCAGGCCATCCCCCAGCATCGCCATCACCGGCAGCAGGTCCACGTTCACGTCGCGCGCGCGCACCGCGCTCGCCCCGATGCCCAGCGCAGCCAGGTCGCGCAGCAGCGGCTCCACGCCATCCATCGCGACAGACGCACGGATCACCGCAGAGCTGACCCCATGCCCCCGCGCCGCCAGGCACCCGGCCAGCGCTTCTGCAAAACTCGTTTTTCTCGCCACTTCCTTCATGGCTTCGCCCCGACCACCGCCGGATAGATGCGCCCCAGCACCCCCATCAGCTGATATTGGGTCGCCGCGATGTCGAACCGCTCATTGGCCAGCTGCGCCCGGACGTTGAACCGCTCCAGCTCATAGCCCAGCACGTCCAAAATCGTCCGCCGCCCCAGCCGGAACTGTTCGAACACGATGTTCCGCGCCTCGTCGGCGCGATCGATCAGCGCCGCGAGCGAGGGCAGCCGCGCCCGCCGCTGCGCCTGGAACGTCCACAGCCGCCGCACCTGCGCCCCCAGCGAGGTCCGCGCCAGCGCCGCGCTCGCCTCCGCCGAATCCAGCTCCGCCTTTGCCGCCTCGTGCCGTGCCTTGCCGCCGCCGCTGTCGAAGGGCAGGGCGGTCGCCCGCAGCCGCACCGCAAAGCCGTTGAACAGCCGCGTGTCCCCCTCCACCGTCCGCTCCGACGTCCGCGCGCCTTCCAGCGCCAGTTGCGGCAACCACCAGTTGCGCGTGCCCCTGACGCTTTCCTTATTCTCCGCCACCTCGATGTCGGCGCCCCGCACCGCCGGGCTGCCCGCCGCCATCGCCTCGCCGCTCTCCGCCGTTTCAGGCAGGGCGGCGGCGATGTCCGGCACGCCTCCTTGCGGCTCGACCGGCGCGCTCGCCACCTCGCTGATCCGCCCCCGCGCCTCGGCCAGCGCGATCTGCCGCGTCTCCAGCGCCGTCTGCGCCTGCTCCAGCCGCGATTCGACCATCACCACGTCGGACGCCCGCCCGCGATCATAGCTGGCGATATCGACCACCAGCTGGTCCAGCGCACGCAGCGCCGCCACCTGCTGCGTGCCGATGGCGATCAATTCGGCGGCCCGGGCATGGTCGATCCAGGCGGCCGCCAGCTGCTGCGACAGCTCCGCCAGCGTCGCCTGCTCCTGCACCGACAGCTGGTCGACGCGCAGCCGCCGCCGCCGGATCTCGGCCGGGGTGCGGCCGCCGTCATAGACCAGCTGGCTGACCTTCGCCTCCGGCAGCAGCGCGATCCCCGACGCGCGCGACCCATTGCCATCGTCCCAGCCCAGGTCCGTTTCCACCCCGAATTGCGGGCGGTAGCTCGATCGCGCCGCGCGCACATCGGCACGGCCCGCGCGGGTCAGCTGCTGCGCGGCGATGATCCGGGGATGCGCGGCGGCCACGCGCTCCAGCACCTGCTCGAACGTGTCGGCCCGCGCGGCCGGGATCGTCAGGATCGGCGCGAACATCAGCAAGGGACGCCAGCAGCGACGGCGAACAGACAGTGTGAAACTCCCCCTTTGTCGATCGGCTGCCGGTGCAGGTCCCTGGGCTGGCGTGGACTCCTTGGGGGGACCCAAAGCGCGGCGGCCCTGGTCGAGGGAATCGGGTCTAGAACGAGCCAGCCATTGCCGCATGCCCCATTTGCGGTATGACCCGGCCGGCAGCGCCCTGATCTCGTGCGGCCGGTTGCGCCCCCCGCGAAATCTTGTCAGAGGTCAGCCATCGATCGCGATCGGAGGGCGGACATGACGGGCAAGGGGATGATCATCGCGCTGCTGGCCTTGGCCGCGCCGCTGCCGACGCTGGCGGCGCCGCCCGCCAGTCCGCTGGTCGAACGGACCGCGCCCGATCGGCTGAAGATCAGCTGGTCCGATGCCAACGGCGTCGATGTCTATATGGCCGACCAGCCCGAATCGACGCCGAAGACCGCCCGGCTCGTCTCCCCCGACGACCGCGACGGCGTGCATGAAGTCGCCGTCGCGCCGGGCGAGCGCGCCTATTTCCTGCTGCGCGACCATCGCGACGGCCAGAGCGTGCGCGTGGCCGAGCGCGTCCTGCCGCTGGAGCAGGGGTCCAACTTCCGCGACATTGGCGGCTATCCCGCCGCCGGCGGGCGCCATGTCAAATGGGGCATGATCTATCGGTCGGGCGCGACGCCGCTGCTGACCCCGGCGGACCAGCAGGCGATCGGCCGCCTCGGCCTTGCCAACATGGTCGACCTGCGGTCGAGCGAGGAGCGGCAGCTGGCCCCCAGCCGGATCGACGGCGTGCCCTATAATGCCGTGGGCTATTCGATGACGGCGATCTTCACCGCCATGAAGCCGGCGGCGGGCCAGGCCGCCGCCTCGCCCAGCGACGCGCTCTATCGCCAGCTGCCGCAGATGCTGGCGCCGCAGATGCGACTGTTGTTCGCCCGCCTGCTGGAGCGGCAGGGGCCGCTGGTCTACAACTGCTCCGCCGGGCAGGACCGCACCGGCTTTGCGACCGCGATGATCCTCTCGGCACTCGGCGTCCCGCGCCAGACCATCCTTGCCGACTATCTGCTCTCGACCCGCTATCGCCATCCCGAATTTGAGATGGCGCGCTTCGTCCCCGCCGCCTTCCCCGACAATCCGGCGGCGAAGATGTTCGCCCAGTATAAGGGGCAGAAGCCGCAGCCGCTGATGGAGCCGGACGGCACGCCCTATCTGGTCCATGCGTTCGACGCGATCGACCAGCGTTACGGATCGGTCGACGCCTATCTGGCGAAGGAGGTGGGCGTCACCGCCGTCGACCTTGCCGCGCTGAAGGCCGCCTATCTGGAGTGAGGCGCCGCCGCCGCCTGGCCGGCGAGCAACGGTTCGACCAGGGCGAGTAGCGGCGCCAGCGCCTCCTGCGCCGGCGCGCTGTCCGGGCGCTGGAGATAGCCAATCGTCCGCGTCACCGTGAAGCCCGCCAGCATCGGGCGCGTCACGCCGGGAAAGCGGTAGCTGCACGGCATGACGGTCAGCCCCAGGCCCGCCGCCACCATCTGCAGCACCCGCTCGTCATTGGTGGAGCGCAGCGCGAAGGGCGGGCGGATACCCCTTTCGGTGAAATGGCGGCTGGTGTCGGCCAGCGCCTCGCAATGGCGGCGGACGATCATCACCTCGTCGGCCAGCTCCTCGCCCGCGATCTCCGCCCGGTCGGCGAGCGGATGGGACGCGGCGAGCGCGAGGCCATAGCCTTCCTCGACGATCGGACGCGCCGGGAAGCGGTCCCCGCCCCGCAGAAGCGAGAGCGCGCCATCGATCCGCCCGCGCTCCAGCCGGCCGAGCAGGTCGCGTTCGGACCCATAGAAAATCTCGATGCCGCCCCGTTGCCGCGGCTCCAACGCCGCCACCGCCTGCGCGACCAGGGCGCCGGGGACGCTGGCGAGCACGCCCAGCCGGCCGATCCGCACCGGCGCGTCATCGGCCGCGACCGCGCGCTGGGCCAGGTTGAATTCCGCCTCGATCCGCCGGGCATGGCCCAGCAGCCGCGTGCCCGCCGGGGTCAGCTGCACCCGCTGCGCCGAACGGGTGAACAGCTGCGCGCCGACCGCCTGCTCCAGCTTGGCGATGCCGACCGACAGCGTCGGCTGCGACACGTTGCAATGCGCCGCCGCGCGGGAAAAGCCGCCCTGGTCGACCACGGCGAGGAAATAGCGGAGAAGATAGCGCTCCATCATAGATGCCATCTATGCCCGGCGACAGAAAAGTTTCAATTCCAAAGGGCAAACACGCCTGATAGCCGTTGATCCGACAAGGAGAGAGCGTGCCATGACCGATTTCGATTTCGCCTTGGGTGAGACGGCGGACATGATCCGCGACAGCGCCGCCCGCTTCGCCGCCGACAAGATCGCCCCGCTCGCGGCCGAGATCGACGCGCGCGACTGGTTCCCGCGCGACGAGCTGTGGCCCGCCATGGGCGCGCTCGGCCTGCATGGCATCACCGTGGAGGAGGAATGGGGCGGCCTGGGCCTGGGCTATCTCCACCATGTCGTCGCGCAGGAAGAGGTTGCCCGCGCCTCCGCCTCGATCGGCCTCAGCTATGGCGCCCATTCCAACCTCTGCGTCAACCAGATCCGCCGCTGGGGCAATGCCGATCAGAAGGCGCGCTATTTGCCCAAGCTGATTTCCGGCGAACATGTCGGCAGCCTCGCCATGTCGGAAGCGGGGGCCGGGTCGGACGTCGTCGCGATGAAGCTGAAGGCGGAGAAGAAGGGCGACCGCTATGTCCTCAACGGCACCAAATTCTGGATCACCAACGCCACCTATGCCGACACGCTGGTCGTCTATGCCAAGACCGGGGAGGGGGCGAAGGGCATCACCACCTTCCTCGTCGAAAAGGGGATGAAGGGCTTTTCGATCGGCCAGAAGATCGACAAGGTCGGCATGCGCGGCAGCCCGACCGCCGAGCTGATCTTCGAGGATTGCGAGCTGCCGGAGGAAAATGTCATGGGGCCGCTCAACGGCGGCGTCGGCGTGCTGATGTCGGGCCTCGACTATGAACGCACGGTGCTGGCGGGCATCCAGCTGGGCATCATGCAGGCGTGCCTGGACGTGGTGCTGCCCTATGTCCGCGAGCGGCAGCAGTTCGGCAAGCCCATCGGCGCCTTCCAGCTGATGCAGGCCAAGATCGCCGACATGTATGTCGCGCTCAATAGCGCGCGCGCCTATGTCTATGCCGTGGCGCGGGCGTGCGACGCGGGCAAGACGACGCGCTTCGACGCGGCCGGCGCCATCCTGCTGGCGAGCGAGAATGCGATGAAGACCGCGCTTGAAGCCGTGCAGGCGCTGGGCGGCGCGGGCTATACCAGGGACTGGCCGGTCGAACGCTATATGCGCGACGCCAAGCTGCTGGACATTGGCGCGGGCACCAACGAGATCCGCCGCATGCTGATCGGCCGGGAGCTGATCGGGGCATGAGCGCGCCGGTGCTGGAGAGCAAGGTCTCGGTCGAGGATGCGGCGTTCCGCGCCAATGCCGCGCACAACCGGGCGCTGGCCGAGGAACTGCATGCCAAGGTGGCCGCCGCCGCGCGGGGCGGATCGGACAGCGCGCGCAAGAAGCATGTCGCGCGCGGCAAGCTGCTGCCCCGCGACCGGGTCGAAGCGTTGCTGGACCCTGGCGCGCCCTTCCTGGAGATCGGCCAGCTCGCCGCCAACGGCCTCTATCATGACGAAGTGCCGGGCGCGGGCATCATCGCGGGCATCGGCCGCGTCGCCGGGCGGCAGGTGATGATCAGCTGCAACGACGCGACGGTGAAGGGCGGCACCTATTACCCCTTGAGCGTCAAGAAGCATCTGCGCGCGCAGGAGATCGCGCTCGAAAATAGGCTGCCCTGCATCTACCTCGTCGACAGCGGCGGCGCCAACCTGCCCAACCAGGCGGAGGTGTTCCCCGACAAGGATCATTTCGGCCGCATCTTCTACAACCAGGCGAACCTGTCGGCGCGCGGCATCCCGCAGATCGCCTGCGTCATGGGCAGTTGCACGGCGGGCGGCGCCTATGTCCCCGCCATGTCCGACGAAAGCGTGATCGTGCGCAACCAGGGCACCATTTTCCTCGCCGGGCCGCCGCTGGTCCAGGCGGCGACGGGCGAGGTCATCTCGGCCGAGGATCTGGGCGGCGGCGACCTCCACGGCCGCAAGTCGGGCGTGGTCGACCATGTCGCCGAGGATGACGAACATGCGCTCTCCATCGTGCGCGACATCGTGTCCCATCTGGGAAATCCGTTCGTGTCGAGCGAAGTCGAAACAGGGTATCGCAACGGCTTCTCGACTGCGCTCGAAGCGAACGGGTTCAGGGAGGCCCGCCCCCCCAAATACGACCCGCGCGAACTTTACGGCATCATCCCCGACGATGTCCGCGCGCCCTATGACGTGCATGAGGTGATCGCGCGCATCGTCGACGCATCGGAATTCCACGAATTCAAACCGCTTTACGGGTCGTCGCTGGTCTGCGGCTTCGCCCATATCTGGGGCATGCCGGTCGCCATCCTGGCGAATAACGGCGTGCTGTTCAGCGAGAGCGCGCAGAAGGGCGCGCATTTCATCGAACTCGCCTGCCAGCGGCGCGTGCCGCTGCTGTTCCTCCAGAATATCTCCGGTTTCATGGTCGGCGGCAAATATGAGGCGGAAGGGATCGCCAAGCATGGCGCGAAGATGGTGACCGCCGTCGCCAC
>DATEJA010000345.1:0-2995 GCA_035278405.1 Sphingobium sp.
CCCTCTTCGCCCAGCGCCTCACCCAGGCCAACGCCCTCGTCCAGAACCAGGACAATCGCGAGCATGACCTGCTCGACAGCGACGATTATTACCAGTTCGAAGGCGGCATCGCGGCCGCCGTCGAACATCTCTCCGGCCGCAAGCCGCTTTCTTACCACAACGACCACAGCCGCCCCGAACGCCCGGTCGTCCGCACCCTGGAGGATGAGATCGGCCGCGTCGTGAGAGCGCGGGTCACCAATCCCAAATGGATCGCCGGCATGATGCGCCACGGCTACAAGGGCGCGTTCGAGATCGCGGCATCCGTCGACTATCTCTTCGCCTTCGCCGCCACGACCCAGGCGGTAAAGGACCATCATTTCGACGCCGTCCACGCCGCCTTCATCGAGGATGAGGCCGTCCGCGCCTTCATGGCCGACGCCAATCCCGCCGCCCTGCGCGAAACCGCCGCGCGGCTCCACGAAGCGCTCGACCGGGGCCTGTGGAAACCCCGCTCCAACAGCGCCGCCCTGACTCTCGACCAACTGCTCCTCGCCCAACTCAAGGAAGCCCAGCCATGATCGACCGCACGCCCGAACAACATGCCGAGAAAATGAAGAAGAAACAGGCCGCCCATGACAAGATCATGGCGACCAAGACGCAGGAAAAGGGCCTGCTCATCGTCCACACCGGCAAGGGCAAGGGCAAGACCACGGCCGCGCTCGGCATGGTCGTCCGCGCCATCGGCCATGGAAAGAAGGTCGGCGTCGTCCAGTTCGTCAAGGGGGCGATGACCACCGGAGAAAAACGGGTCTTCGATGCGTTTCCCGACCATGTCATATTCAAGCCGATGGGCGAAGGCTTCACCTGGAACACGCAGGACCGCACCCGCGACATCGCCCTCGCGCGGGAAGCCTGGGACGAGGTAAAGCGGATGATCGCCGATCCGGCCTATGATATGGTGCTCGCCGATGAACTCAACATCGTCCTGCGCTACGACTATCTCCCGCTCGACGAGGTGCTGGAGGCCGTGACCGCCCGCGCGCCTATGAAACATGTCATCGTCACCGGCCGCAACGCGCCCGAAGCGCTGATCGATGCGGCCGATCTGGTCACCGAAATGACGCTGTTGAAGCATCCCTTCCGCTCGGGCGTGAAGGCGCAGGCAGGAATCGAGTTCTGACCATGACCATGCCCGTCATCACCCCGCTCGATAGCGCCATGTTCGAAACGCTGGTGCGGGCGCGGCGGGACATTCGCCATTTCCGCACCGACCCGATCGACGAAGCCGATGTCGAATGGCTGCTCGCCCTCGCCCATCACGCGCCCTCGGTCGGCCTGTCGCAGCCTTGGCGCTTCGTGCGAATCGAAACCCCGGCGCTGCGCGAAGACCTCGCCGCCCATGTCGACGTGCAGATCCGCCAGGCGGGCAAGCAATATGCCGGCGACCAGGACCAGCTCTATCGCAGCCTGAAACTGCACGGCCTGCGCGAAGCGCCCGTCCTCTTCGCCGTCTATTGCGACGACGGCACCGAAACCGGCCACCGCCTGGGCGCCGTGACCATGCCCGAAGCGCGCCGCTACAGCTGCGTCATGGCGGTCCACACCCTTTGGCTCGGCGCGCGCACGCGCGGCATCGGCATGGGCTGGGTTTCCATCCTCGACCCCACCGGCGTCAACGCGATGCTGGAGATACCCGACCATTGGACCTGCCTTGGCCTGCTCTGCCTCGGCCACCCGGTCAGCGAGGAAGACACGCCCGAACTGGAACGGCGCGGCTGGGAACAGCGCACCGACTGGCACAGCACCGTCATCACCCGCTAAGCCGATGGGATGGAGCTACGTTTCATACCGTCATCCCGGGCTCGACCCCGGCGTAACGAAATCCATCCATGTAGCGAACTCCAGATTCAGCTGACCAGGGACGCCATGACAACCGACACCACCCCTTCCGCGCTCATCGATGGCCGGATTGCCGAGTTGGCCGACTGGCGCGGCGAAACCCTCGCCCGCGTCCGCGCCCTCATCCACGCCGCCGACCCCGATGTGGTGGAGGAATGGAAATGGCGCGGCGTGCCCGTCTGGTCGGACGCGGGCATCCTGTGCACCGGCGAAAGCTACAAGGCGGTCGTCAAGCTCACCTTCGCCAAGGGCGCGCAGCTCCCCGACCCGGCCGGCCTGTTCAACGCCAGCCTCGACGGCAACGCCCGCCGTGCCATCGACATCCGTGAAGGCGAAACGCTTGACGAAGCCGCCTTCAAGGCGCTGATCCAGGCCGCCATGGCCCTCAACCGCGCCAAGCCGGCCAAGGCCCGCAAAGAAAACTGAGATGCGGCGCTCCTGCGAAGGCAGGAGCACGCTACAACGATCCCCACCCCCTTCCCTTTCCCCCGGACAACGCCTAAAGACCCAGCCGGACCGGATGCAAATCCGTTCCATCGATCGCGACGGTGCCCCGCAAGGGGCTGAAATGGGAATATGGTGCGGGCGCAAGCGCCCCAATCCATGGCTGTCCCTGCAACTGTGAGCGGCGAGCAAGGCAAGGACGATCGCCCGCCCAAAGGGACGATCAGCCACTGGAGCGATCCGGGAAGGCCCCTGCCAAGCTGTGACCCGCAAGCCAGGAGACCTGCCGCCGCAAGGGTCGCTCTTGCCATGATCCAGGGGATGGTCACGGCTCGGTTCTCCGTTTGAGCGACGAACATGTGCGTGGCTGCGGCCGCGCCGGCGCGCGGCTGCCCGCGCTCTGGTGCACGCTTCAGCCCGCCATTGCTTGGGCGTGAAGGGCGAAAGACGTGGCAATGCTATCCCGGCACACCGCCGATCAACCCTCTCCCGCTGTTCCCCCGCGAAGGCCGGGGCCCAAGGGCGAGGCGGGGCCTGGACCCCGGCCTTCGCCGGGCAACGAACCAACCAAGGTGCGCGGCTGGTGCCCCACCGCCTGGCGCCCGATGATGGCCGGCGACGGCCTGCTGGTGCGCGTCCGCCCGCCGCTCGGCCTCATGACCCGCGCCCA
>DATEJA010000346.1:0-21689 GCA_035278405.1 Sphingobium sp.
TATCATAGCTACGCGCTGAACCTGACCGTCATCTCCATATTGGCGACGGGCGCGTCCATCCATCTGATGGAAAAATATTCGACCCGGGACGCGGTCGACCTGCTCGGCTCGGGCGAATTCACCATCTTCCCGGCGGTGCCCACGATCTTCCACTATCTGCTTGACACCGCGAAGAACGGCCATGTCGCGCTGCCGGGCATCCGCGCCTGCGTCACGGCCGGCGCGATCATGGCCGGCACCACCAATGCGGAGTTCGAGGCTATCTTCGGCGTGCCGCTGCTGGACGGCTATGGCATCACCGAAACCGCGACCATGGTCACGATGAACAGCGCGTCGGGCGGCCGGATCATGGGCTCGTGCGGCCTGCCGATCCATGGGCTGGCGGTGCGCGTCGTCGATCCCGTGACACTGAAGGATTGCGCGCCCGGCGAGGAAGGGGAACTGATCGTTCGCGGGACGAACGTCATGGCGGGGTATCTCAACAAGCCGGAGGAAACCGCCAAGGCGCTGCGGGACGGCTGGTATCATTCCGGCGACCTGGCGCGCGCGGACGCCAACGGCTTTCTGACGATCACGGGCCGGATCAAGGAACTCATCATTCGCGGCGGCCAGAATATCGCACCTGCGGAGATCGAGGAAGTCGTCCAGACGCTCGATATCGTGATGGACTGTGCCGTGGTCGGCCTGCCCCACGCGCATCTGGGCGAGGTGCCCGGCCTGTTCATCATCCCGCGCGACAAGGATTTCGACGAAGCGGTGGTGATCAATCATTGCCGGGCGCACCTGTCATCCTACAAGGTGCCATCGGTGATCCACATCGTCACGGAAATTCCCCGCACCGGATCGGGCAAGATCATCCGCTACAAGCTGCGGGAACTGGTGTCCTGATCTGGGAATATTCCGTTCAAGGCTGAACCAGCCTTATTTTATCTGCCCGACCCCACCAACAAAAAGGCCCGGCACGCCCCCTAGCGTACCGGGCCTCTTCATGGGCCGGAACTGACCACCGCCCTCAGGCGATCGTCACTGCCGGCGACCGCCGCGTCACGACGGTTTGCGTGTTGGTATATTCGGCAAGCCCCTCCAGCGAGTTTTCGACGCCCATGCCCGACTGCTTGTGGCCGCCAAAGGCCGCGTGGGGCGAGAAGGTGTGAATCTCGTTGATCCAGATCACGCCCGCTTCTATTCGTTCGCCGATGGAGCGTGCCAGATCGGCATCAGCCGACCAGACCGAGGCGGCAAGGCCCATGTCAGTATCATTGGCGCGGGCCACGACATCGTCAATGTCGGTGAAGCGCAGCAGCGGCAGAACCGGGCCGAACGCTTCTTCCTTGACAACGCGCGAATCTTCGGGCGGGTTGTCGTAGATGGTAACGGGCACGAAATAGCCCCGCCCCTCGGGCACGTCGCCGCCCAGCACGGCGTTCAGACCCTTGGCCTTAGCGTCGGCCAGCAGATCCTTGACCTTTTCGAACTGCATCCTGTTCTGGATCGGGCCTAGATCGGTGCCCTGCTCAAGGCCGTCACCCACTTTCACTGTCTTGGCATAGGCGACCAATTCGTCGCGCAGCGCGTCATAAATGTCGTCGTGAATATAAAGCCGCTTGGCGGCGCAACAGAATTGCGCGCTATTCTGGAACGCGGCCCAGAAAAGCTCCTTCGCCATCTGCTTGGGATCGACGTCGGGCAGCACGATCGCGGGATCGTTCCCGCCCAGTTCCAACGTGACGCGCTTCAGGTTCGATGCGGCGGACGCCATAACCTTCTTGCCCGTGGCGGTGGAACCGGTGAAGGCGATCTTGGCAATGCCGGGATGCTCGGTCATCCATGCGCCCAGATCATTGCCGCCCGACACCACGTTGAGCACGCCCGCCGGCAGCACGTCGCGCAGCAGTTCGCCCAGCTTCAGCGTGCAAAGCGGCGTGTAGGGCGAGGGCTTGAGCACCATCGTATTGCCCGCGACCAGCGCCGGCGCGATCTTCCAGATCGCCAGCAGGATCGGGAAATTCCATGGCGTGATCGCGCCCACCACGCCCAGCGGCACGTGGCGCATCTCCACGGTGCGGTCATCGTCCTTTTCAAGCACCTGTGTCGCAAGCGACTGGGATGCGATCCCCCCGCACCACGCGGCCGAACCGCCGACTTCCCAATCGGCGCCGGCCTTCGCCTTGCCCTGTTCCAGCGTGAGCAGGCGGGAAAAATCCTCCGCATGGGCCGACAGCACTTCGCCGATCTTCGCGACAAGCGCCTGCCGTTCCTCGATCGGGCGCGCGCTCCAGGCGAGGAAGGCCGCCCTCGCCGACGCGACCGCCTGATCCAATTGCTCCTTCGATGCATCGGGCACGGTGGCGATGACCGCCTCGGTGGCGGGATTATAGGCCTCGAAACTGGCCGACGCACTAACCGCCTTCCCATCGATCGTCATCGAATAATCAGAATAGAAATCGACAGACATCCTCTGCTCCTATCAAATGCATCTTTTCGGCCCATGTTAGGACTGCCCTGCCAGCGCGCGCCTATCCTAAGGAAGGATGTGCCCCGAACGGCAATCCCCATGAGGTGACACGCGCTCACTGGTCACGCGCATAATTTTGCTGCCGTTTACGCGCTCCAGCGCGCGATCGCGTCAGCCACGGAAAGCAGTCCCGGCTCGCCGATTGACGGCGGCGTACCCAGGGTGCGCGGCGCTGGCGCTGGCTGTGCGATGCCGCCGCGCCGCACGAAGGTCTGGCGCGCGAGGTTGTGCGGATGCAGCGGCGCTTCGGTCATGGACAGGACCGGCGTGACGCAGGCGTCGCTGTCCGCGAACAATGCCGCCCATTCATCGCGCGTGCGAGTGGCGAAAATCGCCGCCAGGTCGGCCTGCATTGCGGGCCAGCCGCTGCGATCGTTCTGGTCGTAATGGCGGTCTTCCAGCCCCAGCCCCTTCACCATCTGGGCGAAGAATTGCGGCTCCAGACAGGCGACGGCCACGTCCCGCCCGTCCGCGCAGCGATAGCAGCGGTAGAAGGGTGCCGCGCCGTCCAGCAGATTCGACGCGGGCGCGTCCTGCCACAGCCCCTTGGGCGCCCAGGCATAGAAGAGGCTCATCAGCGAGGCCGCGCCATCGCTGATGCAGGCATCGACGACCTGCCCTTTGCCCGTTCGCTGCGCGGACAATATCGCAGCCAGCAGTCCCGCGATCAGGAACATAGCGCCCCCACCATAATCACCGACCAGGTTGAGCGGCACCGGCGGCGGGGCATCTGCTGTTCCCATGCTGTGCAGCGCGCCCGTGATGGACAGATAGTTGAGGTCGTGCCCCGCGCGCAGGGCGAGCGGCCCCGACTGGCCCCATCCGGTCATCCGGACATAGACCAGCCGGGGGTTGCGCTTCAGGCAGACGTCCGGCCCCACGCCCAGCCGTTCCATCACGCGGGGCCGGAAACCCTCGATCAGCGCATCGGCCTGCCCGATCAGCAAAAGCAGGCTTTCAAGATCGTCGCCGTCCTTCAGGTTCAGGTGAACGACATTGCGGCTGCGGTGCAGGATGTCGCCGCCCACATCCTCCCACGCGCCCGCGCCTGCACCGGCGGCGCGGACAACGCGAACGATGTCCGCGCCCATGTCCGCCAGGATCATCGCGGCAAGCGGCACCGGGCCGATAGCGTCGATCTCTACGATGCGGATACCCGTCAGCGGTCCGGTTCCGTCCGTCATCGGAACGACGGCTCCAGGCCCATTGGGTGATGCATAAACTGGCGATGCCCAACGGCGCGTCTTGTCACAGCTTTCCTCACTTCATGCAGATAGCGATGTTGTGAGCGGAAGGTGGCGCACAAGAACCTTCTGTTAGATAGGCACTCCACGCCTCACACAAACAGACCAAGCCGCTTTGCCCGCAACGCCGCCTGCGACCGGCGCCGGACGCCCAGCTTGTCATAAATCTGCTGCAGATACCATTTGACCGTTCCCTCGGTCAGGCCCAGCCGTTCGCCAATTTCCCGGTTGCGCAGGCCGCCTGCGACCATCGTCAATATCTCCCTCTCACGATCGGCCATGCTCGACATTGGGCAGGAATCGGCAGCCTCCTCTTCCACGGGATCAATAGCCGGTTCGCCATTGATGAAGGACACAACGCGCGTCGCGAAGTTGTCGGCGGGCGTTTCGACATCCGCCTTGCCGCCATAGGCTTCGCTCAGAAGGGTGCAGATAACCTCCCCTTCATCCAGGAAAATGCGGATCCAACCACAAGGCTCCGCGACCTCGATCGCGCTGCGCACGGCGCGGCGCGCCTTGAAGCGGTCGCCCTGCTGGACAGCGATTTCCGCCAGCAGCAATTGGAACATAACGATGGACCGCTTGGCGCTGTTCCGCTTGGCCAATTCCAACCAGCGTGTTGCGACCTTCTGTGCGCGGACTAGGCGCAGACGCTGGATTTCGATCCTGATCCATGCGATCGCGATAGCCTCATTCTTCTTTGTCGGTGTCAGCGTGGGAACAGGTTCCCCATCGATCCGGATGTCGCCCGCAAGCAAGGCCGCTTCCGCCGCCGCAACCTGCCCCGTCTTCACAAGCACCCGCACCTGTTCTGCGACGACTAGCGCGCGCAGCCGGTCCAACCCACATTCGATCGCAACGAGATGCGCTTCTTCTAACCCCTCCAACGCAACGGCGGCATCGCCCCGCGCGAAGGCCAACCGGGCACGTACGATATAGCCCGCCGCGACCTCGTCAACCAAGCCCCAATGCCGAATTACGGGCTGGTAACGATCAATCAACTGGCCCGCCTGTTCCAGCTCTCCTATTTCATAGAGTAATTCCGCCAACGGCAGGGCGGGCACCGCCGCAACGCTAGACCCGATGCCGACGTTCTTCTCCGCATAGGATAGTGCTTCATCCAGGAAACGGCGCGCCATGCATATTTTGCCTTGATCGACCAGTGTCGGTGCCACCGTTGCTTTCAGCGCGATCGACGCGAATTCCGACCCTGGCCGCGCCAATGCGCGCTTCGTTTCGGCCTCCAGCTTCAGTATATCGTTGAAATGATATAGCTCCCGCCGCGCGGCCATCAGTTGCGCGACAAGAGTGCAACTGAGATAGGGCTCATCGTCGCCCAGTTCGAGCAGCAAATTGCCAGCATCCTCCTCAACAAAATGCAAATTGTCGCGCGCCGATTCCAGCACAAGGCGGCGGTGCCGAACGAGATAGCCGAGCATGACATTGTCGGGCTCGCGCTGCAAGATATCGGCAGCGGCATTGATGAACCTCTCCGCCGTCGTATAGGCGAGCGAGCGGGTGCGCCGCCACGCCAGCGCCAGAAGCAGCATCGGCCGCGTGCTGATGACGGACCAGGGCAGGTCCGCCGCCAGCTCGTCAATATAATAGAGATAGCCGGCATAGATCATCTTGTTCGCCAGCGCATCGAGCTGATCGGCGATGAACTCCTTGTCCCTGCTGACCTGGGCGTGTTGGAGCGCGAGGAAACCCTCCCCGATCTCCGCATAATAGCGGCTGGCGCGGCAATGGAGCCGGGACGCAAGCTCGGGCTGGCGCTCCGTCAGATAATCGAGCGTCAACTTACGAAACAATGAATGATAGACGTAGCTGTCGCGCTTGTCCTCGACCGCACTCAGGAAGAGGCCGGCGCGATGCACCTCGTCAAGCGTCGTGCGCGCACTCTCGTCCGCCATCACGGCCGCGCAGGCCGAGGGCGTGAGTTCTGTGAGCACGGATGTTTCAAGCAGGAAGCGGCGAATCCGCTCGGGCAGATCTGTGACGACTTCTTCCTGGAAATAGCTCGTCAGTCCTGACTGCATGCTTTCCGAAGGCAGTTTCCAGTCGCCCCCTCGCGCCTTCCGCCAGAGATAGTTTTCGCCCGCCATCACAAGGCCGGATGCCCAACCGTCCATCTCCTCGACGATCCTTTGCATGGCATCGGCGTCGATCGGAATGCCGGCAACGCGCGATACCAGCTCTGTCGCCTCCTCCGGGCAAAAACGCAGGTCCGCGGGCCCCACCTCCACCAGGAAGCCCAGTGCCCGCACGCGGGCGATGGGAATGCCCAGAGCGGCGCGGGAAATCAAGATGGTCGTGACGGCATCTCGCGCGCCGGCGATAAGGGCGCTCAGGAATTCCCATACATCAGGCGGCAGGAATTGCGCGTCATCGATGATGAGGACCAGCTTCTCCGTATATTGGACCGCGAGACGCGAAAGCCAGATGTCGGCATCGTCATGCCGGCCAAGCCCGGGCCAGTCCAGCTTGGCCGCCCTACCTGCTTCTTCGAGCGCGAGCAGGAAGGAAGGCAGGTCTCGGATACCAGCTCTCACCGCCAGCCAAAGGGCAGGCCGGCCAGCGTCTTTCAGGCTTTCGAACCACTGAAGGGCCGCTGTCGTCTTTCCGCTGCCTGCCGGTCCGATGATCGTGGTAAGACGGGATTCGGCGACTTTCCGCGTCAACCGATCCAGCCCCTCCCGACGCACAAGAACGGTCCTGGGTTGCGGCGCAACGATCGCCGTCGGGACCAATGCCATGTGGCCTCTCCTCTTTTTCTCCGGGTTTTCCGGTTCTATTGGCATCTGTTGAGCAGCCTTGTACGTTTCATGCCCCTATCTATGGATAGGATAAAGGCAGGAGGGGCTTTTCGGCAAGGGGCAAGTACATCCTTAGACAGGTGCCCCGAAGCCGCAGGTTGAAACGCTGCCTATCCGCCGACAGGTCCGCCTTTCCCCAAGGCATGGCAGGTCGCGGTCTACATTCTCAGGGAGCGCGCGATGACCGTATCAAGCCGGGGAGACCTACAGGAAATGAGCCGGAATCTATTCCGTCTGGACAACAAGGTTGCACTGGTCACGGGCGGGGCGCAAGGACTTGGCAGAATGATCGCCGAGGGGCTGCTGCGTGCCGGAGCGGCCGTGGCGATCACCTCGCGCAAGGCTGACATATGCGAAAAGGCCGCGCAGGAAATGTCGGCATCGGGCCGCTGCGTTCCGCTGCCCGCGGACCTTTCGACGCCCGAGGCGGCGGTGGAACTGGCCGCACGGTTCCGCGAAACATCGGGCGACTGCCATATTCTCATCAACAATGCCGGCAAGACATGGGGCGGGACGATCGACAGCTTCCCCGACAAGGCCTGGCCCAGCGTCATGAGCGTCAACGTACAGACGCCCTTCACGCTGGTGCGCGAACTGTTGCCCGAACTCAGCGCCGCCGGCACCCCGGACGATCCTGCGCGGATCATCAATATCGGCTCGGTCGCGGGTGTGAAGACGGAAAAGCTGCAGGCCTACAGCTATGCGGCGTCGAAGGCCGCGATCCACATGCTGACACGTGACCTCGCGGGAGATCTGGCGACGCGCAACATCACCGTCAATGCGGTAATCCCCGGCTATTTCCCGACGAAGATGACCGCCCATATGCGCGACGAGGATGACGTCGATCCTGCCCTGCTGTCCCATATCCCCATGAACCGGCTGGGCAGGGCGGAAGATATCGCAGGCAGCGTCATCTTCCTCTGCTCGCGCGGGGGCAGCTATGTCACGGGCACTCTGCTGCCCGTGGATGGCGGGCTGGTGGGTTGCGGATAAGGCGGCAGGGATCGGCCGCAAAATAACGATCCCCCGAGGCGGGGATCGCCTGAACCTCAAAGCGTCCAGCCGCCGCCCGCCACGATGGTCTGGCCGGTAATATAATCCGCCTCCGGCAGGCACAGCAGATAAACCGCTCCAGCCGCCTCCTCGGGCGTCCCGGCACGGCCGAGCGGGATACCGCTTTCCATCGCGTCCAGGATTTCCTGGCTGACCCCTGCCTTGATCTCGCGCCCTTTCATGGTGATCGAGGACTTGCCCGCCTCGCCCGCCGTCATCCGCGTCATGATGACGCCAAAGGCGACCGCGTTGACCGTCACATTATAGCGGCCCCATTCCTTCATCAGCGTTTTGGTGAGCCCGACAATGCCCATCTTGCCCGCCGCATAGGCGGCCTGCCCCGCATTGCCACCCAGCCCGGCCACGGAGGAGATGTTGACAACAGTGCGGCGCTTCGCCCGGCCATCGGCGGCGATTTCGGCTTTTGCCGCCTCCGCGATGATGGGCTGCGCGGCGCGCAGGATGCGGAAGGGCGCGTTCAGATGAACGTCGATCATCGCCGCCCACTGCTCGTCGCTGGTCTTCTGGATCACCGAGTCCCAGGCATAGCCCGCATTGTTGATGATGATGTCGATCGTGCCGAAGGCGTCGATCGCGGCGTCCACGAATTTCCTGGCGAATTCCGGCGCGGTGACGTCCCCCACGCAGGCGACGGCGCGGCCGCCCATCGCCTCGATCTCGCCCACCGTCTCGTCGGCGAACGCCTGATCCAGATCATTCACCACGAGGCTCGCGCCAGCGACTGCCAGCTTGAGCGCGATTGCCTTGCCTATTCCCCTGCCCGATCCCGTAACAAGCGCGACCTCATTCTGTAAAACCTTCAACCCGCCTACTCCACAATCCGCCGACGCGCCCGAAACCGGCGCGCGGCGCATTCTCAACCCATCTTGCGTTCGTCCAGTCCCAGCGAACGCCCGATGATCTCACGCATGATTTCGGATGTACCCGCGAAGATGCGGCTGATCCGCGCATCGGCATACATGCGGCAGATGCGATATTCGTTCATATAGCCCGCGCCGCCATGCAGCTGGACGCATTCGTCCATCACCCGCCCTTCCAGCTCGCTGGTCAGCAGCTTCGCGGCGGAGGCATCCTCGGCCTTCAGTTCGCCGGCATTCAGCAGCAGCACGCACTGGTCGACATAGGTCTGCGCCATGTCCAGTTCGGCCCGCATCGTCGCCATCTTGAAGCGCGTATTCTGGAACGCCCCGATCGGCTTACCGAAGGCGCGGCGTTCCTTCACATAATCCAGCGTGATGTCGAAAGCGGTCTGCGCCGTCGCCATGAAACCGATCGCCGCGACCAGCCGCTCCTGCGCCAGGAAGCGCGCCAGATAACCGAACCCCTGAGCAGGATCGCCCAACACGTTCGCCTTGGGCACCTTCACGTCGCTGAAGAACAGTTCGGCGGTGTCCTGCGATTTCAGGCCCATCTTGTCCAGCTTGCGGCCGCGTTCGAACCCTTCCATGCCGCGCTCGACGACGAACAGGCCCAGGCTATGCTTCACGTCGGGGTCGGTGCGCGCCGCGACCACGACCAGGTCGGACAGGATGCCGTTCGAGATATAGGTCTTGGTGCCACTGAGCAGCCAGTGGTCGCCCCTATCCTCGGCGCGCGTGCGAATGCCAGCAAGGTCGGACCCGGTCGATGGCTCGGTCATCGCCACGGCCAGGATCTTCTCTCCGCTGACGATGCCCGGCATCCAGCGGTCCTTCTGCTCGTCGGTGCCGAGCTTGGCTATATAGGGCGCGACCAGATCATTATGCAGGTTGATATAGAAGCCGATGTCGCCGTGGCGCATATTCTCTTCGATGATGATCTGCTCGAAACGGAAATCATCAATGCCCGCGCCGCCGTATTTCTCCTCGGCCCAGGTGCAGAGCAGCCCCTGCCCCCCGGCCCTGAGGAACAGTTCGCGATCCACCATGCCCCGCTCGCGGAACCGCTCGACATGCGGCGCCACCTCCGCCCGCATGAACTTGATGACGCTCTCCCGGAACTGCTCATGCTCCGATTCGAAGATCAGCCTTTTCATGCCATTTCCCGATCCCAGACCGGCGCCTCCGCCCCATAGAAAGCCTCGCCTCGCCCTGCCTTGTCCCGTAGCCAGGCGGACGGCAGAAAGCGTGACCCATATTTCTGCGCCAACCCGTCCGCCTGCGCCACGAATTCGCCGATGCCGATCATGTCGATATAGCTGATCGTACCGCCAGTCCAAAGCGGGAAGCCCCAGCCATAGACCGCGCCGAGGTCTGCATCCTGCGGGGTTTCCAGCACACCTTCCTCCAGGCAGCGCGCCGTTTCCATCGCCTGCGCGTAGAGGAAACGCTGCTTCAGCTCGTCCTGATCGGGTTGCTGCGCCGCGACCGGGAAATGCTCGGCAACGCCCTTCCAGATATGCTTGGACGCACCTTCGGGATAATCGTAGAAGCCGCCGCCGGCCTTCCGACTGCCGCGCTTCATGCCGATCATCTTCCTCAAAACCGGCAGGCCGCGCTCGATCGTATAGGTATTGCCTTGCGTGCCGGCCGCGTCATCGACGATCTTGACCGGCAGTTCCATCGTCACCTCATCGAGCAGCGCCAGCGGCCCGGTCGGGAAGCCGGCGGACTTCGCGGCGTTCTCGATACGCGCCGGCTCGATGCCCTCCTCGACCATCGCCACGCCTTCGAAGATGAACATGCGGAATACGCGGCTGGTGTAGAAACCGCGGCTGTCGCTCACCACGATCGGCGTCCTGCGCAACTGCGCGATGAAGTCCAGCGTGAGCGCCAATGTCTCGTCCGATGTCTGCTTGCCGCGGATCACCTCGACCAGCCCCATGCGGTCGACCGGCGAGAAAAAATGCGTCCCGATGAACTTGTCGGGCCGGCTCGATGCCTGCGCCAACTGGGAGATCGGCAGCGTCGATGTATTCGATCCGAACACCGCGCTCGCCGGGATCACCGCTTCGGCCTTGCGCGTGGTCTCGGCCTTGATGCCGGCATCCTCGAACACGGCCTCGACGACCAGGTCGCAGCCTTCCAGCAGCGCGTAGTCGTCGGTCGGCGTGATCCGGGCCAGCAGTTCGTCGGCCCTGGCCTGGGTGAGCTTGCCCTTTTCGATCAGCTTGCCCTGAACCTTGGTGGAATAGGCCTTGCCCTTTTCTGCGGTCGGTACGTCGCGGTCGAGCAGTACGACCTCGATCCCCGCATTGGCCGAGACATAGGCAATCCCCGCGCCCATCATGCCCGCGCCCAGCACGCCGACTTTCTTCACTTCGCTCTTGGGCACACCGGCGGGGCGACGCGCGCCTTTCTCGGCCGCCTGCTTGGAAATGAAGCTGGTGCGGATGATGTTGGTCGCGACCGGGTCGCTCATCAGCTTGGCGAAATATTTGCCCTCAACGGTCAGCGCCTTGTCGAATGGCAGTTGCAGCCCTTCGAATACACAAGCGAGGATAGCGAGCGGCGCGGGCGTGTTATAGCCCTTCTTGGCGATATTCGCCGCCGCGAGCGTATAGGCCAGCGCGTCCTCGGGCACGGTCATGCCCTTTTTCTGTGGCGGGACCCAGCCCTTGACGTCCCAGGGCTTGACCGGGTCGGGGCCCGTCACCAGCCAGGCGCGGGCGCGCTCCATCAACTGGTCCGCCGGCGCCACTTCATCCACGATCTTCAGCTTCAGCGCCTCGGCCGGACCGACGCTGCGGCCTGACAGCAGCAGGTCGAGCGCGGTCTTCATGCCGGCAATGATGCCCAAGCGCACCGTCCCGCCCGATCCGGGGAGCAGGCCGACATTGACTTCGGGCAGGCCGACCAGCGCGTTGGCATCGTCCACCAATATGCGGTGATGACAGGCGAGCGCCAGTTCAAAGCCGCCGCCGAGCGCCAGACCGTTCAGGGCAGCGACCCAAGGCTTGCCGGACGTTTCCATCGCGCGGTGCATCTGCGTTGCACGCTGCGAAAAAGCATAGGCTTCCTGCTTCGAATAGCCGCGCACCAGTTGCTTCAGGTCCGCGCCCGCCATGAACGCTTTCTTCGCACTGGTCAGGATGACGCCCTTGATGCTGTCGTCGGCGGCAATGGTGGCGGCCGCCTGCGTCATGTCGGCGATGAAGGCGTCGCTCACGACGTTCATCGACTCGTCGGCATTGTCGAGGATGAGGGTAGCGAAACCGTCGGCCGCCTTTTCGATCTTCATATGTTGCATAGTCTTGGCTTTCCGCTTCGCGATCAGACGCGTTCGATGATGCAGGCCGTGCCCAGCCCGTTGGCCGCGCACAAGGAAATGACGCCGGTGTTGAGATCGCGCCGCTCCAGTTCGTCGAGAACCGTGCCGACCAGCATCGCGCCGGTCGCGCCCAGCGGATGGCCCATCGCGATGGCGCCGCCGTTCACGTTCATCCGGTCGTGCGGCACATCCATTTCCTTCATGAAGCGCATGACGACGCTGGCGAAAGCCTCGTTCAACTCCCAAAGGTCGATGTCGTCCTTGCTCATGCCGGCGGCCTTGAGCGCCTTCTGGCAGACCGCCGTCGGGGCAGTGAGCATGATGGTCGGTTCCGAGCCGATATTGGCATAGGCCCGCACTCGTCCACGCGGCTTCAGCCCTGCTTTCCCGCCAAATTCCCTGGAACCCACGAGGACGAGGCCGGCGCCATCAACGATGCCGGAGCTGTTGCCGCCGTGATGGACATAGTTCAGTTCCTCGATCTGCGGATAGCGGTCCTTGACCACCGCCTCGAACCCGGCCTTGCCGAAAGCTTCGAAGGACGGCTTGAGCTTCCCCAGATTTTCCACTGTCGTTCCGGGCCGCATATGTTCGTCATGGTCCAAGATGATGTCGCCCAGCACATCCTTCACGGGCACGATCGCGCCCTTGAAGCGGCCTTCCTCCCATGCCCGCGCGGCGCGCGTCTGGCTTTCGACGGCGAAGGCGTCCACATCCTCGCGGCTGAAGCCGTCGAGCGTCGCGATCAGGTCCGCACCGATACCCTGCGGCGCATAATGATTGGTGTAAGCGATCGTCGGGTCGGCGGTCCAGGCGCCGCTGTCATAGCCCATGACCGTGCGGCTCATGGATTCGACGCCGCCGCCGATGCCGGCCTGGATCATGCCCGAATGAATCTGCGCCGCGATCAGGCTGACCGCGTCCAGGCCCGTGGCGCAGAAGCGGTGGATCTGCTGGCCGCCGACCGTCTGGGCATAGCCCGCCTGCAATACCGCCGCGCGGGCAAGGACGCCGCCCTGTTCGCCGACCGGCTGCGCCATGCCGATGATGACATCGTCCAGCAGCGCGGTGTCAAGCGCGTTGCGATCCCGTACCGCCTGGAGCAATTGGGTCGCCATCTGCACGGACGGGATTTCATGAAGCGCGCCGTCTGGGCGCCCCTTGCCGCGGGGCGTGCGCACATGGTCGTAAATATAGGCTTCCATCGACTCATCCTGCTAAATGCTCGGCCATATCGAGCCAGACAACAGGCGCACATTGTGATGAACAACGCTGTCGCCACCTATCGAAGGGCGGGTAGCCAGACCTCGAGCACGCCTGCGAAAGGCAGCATGGATAGCTTCCCGCCGCCCGCCTCTATTCGGTGTAGAGGGCGCGCAGCCGCGCTATCCTCGACTGGTCGAGGCCCATCTTGTCGCGCAGATAGGCTTTCGCGCCGCCGGGATATTGATCGATGACCCTAAATACCGCTTCGATCGACGGCCGCGATGTCGCCTGCCAGCAGCCTCTCGCGGTTATTGGTGGAAACCGTGACATCCCAGATCGGCGCATCCATCGCCAGGCCGACGAACCAGCGGAAGAGCAGGTTGTAGTCCCATCTGCTCCATCAACTGGCGTTCCGAGCGGATCGAATAGAAAGCCTGCAAGAACAAGGCGCGCAGCAGCTTCTCGGGCGGGATCGAGGGCCTGCCGATACGAGAATACAGGCCATCGAAATCCGGCGACAGAACTTCCAGCGCTTCATCGACAATCGCCCGGATCGCGCGAAGCGGGTGGTTCGCCGGCACCCGAGCCTCGCAACTCACGTAGGAAAACAGCCCTTCACTCCGCTCGTCACCGCCGCGCATCCTGATCCCTTCAACGTCCATCGACGCAATCCTGGAATCAGCAATACCCCCTCAGTGCAAGCGCCTTTTCCGCAAACTGCTAAAGCCTGTCTGATGGAGGATCAGACGGTGCATGTCGAACGCCAAGCCGGATAGATTCGTTGCGTTTTCTTCCTTCCCTGCCTCACCCGACGACACAAATCAGACGTCCGGTTCAAAATGAGAATATCCGGCATTGAATTCACCACTATGCAGGCCGTCCGCGGCCCAGCAGGTAGCCTTGAAGCAATGATAGAAATACCGCGACAAGGAAAAGCGGAGCAAATGTCGCCGTGTCGAATGCTCCTTTCATGAGCGGTAGACCGAAGATCCCCGTGATAAGCGAACCGAGGAGCATCCCGGACAAGACCCATGGCCAGACGCTTCCGGAAACGGATTCCGCTGCGGGAGCAGGCGGGGATTGACGGGGCATCGCCACATCGGCCTCAGCCATATCCGGCGGTGGCGCAGTCAGGTCCACCACCTTACCGCCTCGGCGGGCTTCCAATTCCTCCGCGAACTTCTTGAAGAAGGCGGCTGACATGGACCGGGCAGTCGCGTCGATCATCCGTCCGCCCAGTTGCGCCAGTCTGCCGCCGACTTGCGCCGATACGTCATAATGCAAGATGGTTTCGCCGCCATCCTCCGTCAGCCGCACAACCGCCCCGCCCTTGGCATGGCCGGCAACGCCCCCCTGCCCTTCGCCGGTGATGCGATAGCCGTTGGGCGGGTCGAGATCGGAGAGCGTCACCTTGCCTTGGAAGCGTGCGGAAATGGGACCGACCTTGATCACGGCGATCGCCGTCATATCCGTATCCGACTCCTTGACCAGTTTCTGACAGCCAGGAATGCAGGTCCGCAAGATGTCGGCATCGTTCAGCGCCTTCCAAACCGTTTCCCGATCGGTGGGAATGCGTTGTTCGCCTGTCATGTCCATGAAAATGCCCCCTTGCCTCAGCCGTCGATGCCGCCGAGGCAGAGATATTTGATCTCCACGTAATCCTCGATGCCATATTTGGAACCTTCGCGGCCGAGGCCCGATGCCTTGACCCCGCCGAAGGGCGCGACCTCTGTGGAGATGATCCCCTCGTTGATGCCGACGATCCCCGCTTCCAGCCCTTCGGCGACGCGGAAGATGCGCCCCACGTCGCGGCTGTAGAAATAGGAGGCGAGGCCGAATTCTGTGTCGTTGGCGAGAGCGATCGCCTCCGCCTCGGTTTCGAAACGGACCAGCGGCGCGAGCGGGCCGAAGGTTTCCTCCGCCATCAACGCAGCGTGCGCCGGCACGTCGGCCATCACCGTGGGTTCGAAGAATGAGCCGCCGAGCGCATGGCGCTTGCCGCCCGTCAGGATGCGCGCGCCCATGGCGAGACCGTCTGCGATATGCTCCTCCACCTTCTCCACGGCGGCAGCGTTGATGAGCGGCCCCTGAGTCACGCCCTCCTGCGTACCCGGGCCGACCTTTAGCGCCTCGACCGCCTCCACCAGCTTCTCGGCGAAGCGGTCATAGATGCCACTTTGCACGAGGAAGCGGTTGGCGCAGACGCACGTCTGGCCGCTATTGCGATATTTGGACGCCATGGCCCCCGCGACGGCGGCGTTCACGTCGGCATCGTCGAACACGATGAAGGGCGCGTTGCCGCCCAGTTCCATGCTGGTCTTCTTGACCGTCGGCGCGCATTGCGAAAGCAGCAGCGACCCCACTCGGGTGGAGCCAGTGAAGGAGAGCTTGCGGACCTTCGGATTTTCGCACAGTTCCTGCCCGGTCGCGCCGGAAGGACCGGTAATGACGTTGCACACGCCCGCCGGCATCCCCGCGCGTTCCGCCAGCGCGCCCAGTGCCAGCGCGGAAAAGGGCGTCTCACTCGCTGGCCGGATCACCCCTGTGCAGCCCGCCGCCCAGCCCGGTCCCGCCTTGCGCGTGATCATCGCGCTCGGGAAGTTCCAGGGCGTGATTGCGGCGAAGACACCGATCGGCTCCTTCTGCACGATGATGCGGCGGCCCGGCAGATGGTCGGGGATGGTGTCGCCATAGACGCGCTTCGCCTCTTCGCCGAACCATTCGATGAAGCCGGCGGCATAGGCGATCTCGCCCCTCGCCTCGGCCAGCGG
The DNA here is from genome assembly GCA_035278405.1 of Sphingobium sp. Classification (GTDB taxonomy): domain Bacteria; phylum Pseudomonadota; class Alphaproteobacteria; order Sphingomonadales; family Sphingomonadaceae; genus Sphingobium. Next base: position 15,815 of record DATEJA010000346.1, read on the forward strand.
CTTTCCTTGCTCGATTGTCAGGATGAGGGCGAGGTCGTCCTGATTTTCCATCATCAGCTCATAGAGCTGCCGCAGAATGGCGGCGCGTTCCTTGCCCGTTTTCGCCCGCCAGCCGGCCTGCGCTTCATAGGCGACATCGATCGCACGGGCCACTTCCTCCCGCGCCAAAGCAGGGACATGGCCGATCATCTCGCCGGTTGCGGGATTGGTGACTGCGATGGTCTTGCCGCTCGCCGCGTCCACCCATTCGCCGCCGATCAGGCATTGCTGCTTGAGGAGAACCGGGTCCTTGAGGTCGCCCAGGCCGTTCTGCGCTGTCATGCTTCTGTTCCTTGCTCATCGAAGCGGACGACCAAACGCGCGATGCTGCCGTCGTGCAGCCGGTCGAAGCCGGCGTTGATGTCATCTAGGGAGATGGTGCCGCTCAGCAACCGGTCTACCGGCAGGCGGCCCTGCCGGTAGAGCGCGATATAGCGCGGAAGGTCACGCACCGGCACGCAGGTGCCGATGTAGCTGCCCTTGAGCGTCCGTTCCTCCGCGACCAGCCCCACGACATTGACGCCCAGTGTCGCGTCCGGCGGCGGCAGGCCGGCGGTCACGGTCGTCCCCCCGCGCTGCGTCATCGCATAGGCATTTTCCAGCGCGCGCACGACACCGGCGAATTCGAAGGCGAAATCCGCGCCACCATTTGTGAGTGCCTTCACCTCCGCAACCGCATCGACATAGGCAGGGTTAATCGTCGCGGTCGCGCCCAGTTCCTTTGCCAGGCTGAGCTTGTCCTCGGAAAGATCGACGGCGATGACCTGCGCCGCCCCCGCTGCCAGCGCGCCGAGTAGCGCGGCCAGGCCGACGCCGCCCAAGCCGATGATTACCACCGACTGGCCCGGCTGCACCTTCGCCGTGTTGACGACTGCGCCGACCCCCGTCAGCACCGCGCAGCCGAACAGGGCGGCGATGTCCAGCGGCAGATCCTTGTCCACCTTCACCAGCGACCGGCGCGACACCACGGCATGATCCGCAAAGGCGGAACAGCCCAGGTGATGGTGGACCAGTTCGCCGTCCTCCCCGTCATGCAGGCGAAACTCGCCCGACAGCAACATGCCCTTGCTATTGGCCGCCGCGCCCGGCTCGCACAGCGCCGGACGGCCTTCCGAACAGGGCAGGCAATGGCCGCAGCTAGGCATGAAGACCATCACCACATGATCGCCGGGGGCCAGATCGTCGACATGGTCACCGGTGGCGACGACAACACCCGCGGCCTCATGGCCGATCGCCATCGGCATCGGCCGAGGTCGGCTGCCGTTAATTACGGACAGGTCGGAATGACACAGGCCCGCCGCCGCGATTCGCACCAGCACTTCGCCCGGACCCGGCGGATCGAGATCCAGCGTCTCGATCCGCAGCGGCTGTGATTCGGCATAGGGATGGTTGGCCCCCATTTCGCGCAGGACAGCGGCTCTGATCTTCATCTTTGTGATCCTCCGTTCGGCCCGCCTTGCTCGCGCTTAGTGTAGCGCGGCGGCGGGTCTGACTTTGTTGGCACTTGACGATCGATAGCATAGTCCAGTAATGCAAGTCACTACGACAATGAGCCTTGAACGCCATTTTTGGCGACGAAGGGGATACGGCAGGGATGTCCAGGGAAAGTGATCAGCGTTCATCGCGGGGCCAGCGTGGCGACTATGCCACGCTCCGTTCCATCACGACGCGCTGGAAGGACAATGACATCTACGGCCATGTGAACAATGTCGAATATTACAGCTTCTTCGATACAGCGGTTAACGCCATGCTGATCGAAAAGGGCCTGCTCGATCCGCAGATCAGCCCCATCATCGGCCTAGTGGTGGAGACGGGCTGCCGCTATTTCGCCCCGATCAGCTTTCCCGAGACAATCGACGCCGCCGTCCGCGTCGCGAAGCTCGGCACGTCGAGCGTTCGCTACGAAATCGGCCTGTTCAAGGGCGGCGAGGACGAAGCCGTTGCGGAAGGCCATTTCGTCCATGTCTATGTCGACAGCGCACAGCGGCGCCCCACCCCCCTGCCCGAGGAATTGCGCGGCTTCCTCGCCACGCTCGTGAAGGCGCCCGCATGACCCCGGCAGACGGCATCCGCGTCGAGCGCGCCGACGGCATCGTCACCGTCCGGCTCGACAAGCCAGAGCGGCACAACCCCATCTCCTTCGTCATGTGGCAATCGCTGGAGGCGATCTTCCGCGATCTGGCCGCCAACCACAGCCTGCGGGGCGTCATCCTGACCGGCAGCGGCAAATCCTTTTCGGCCGGCGCCGACATTGCCGATTTCGACGGGACGCGCGGGACGCCCGGACAGGGCATCAACTATGAAGCCTGCGTGGATGCCGCCTGCGACGCGATCGCGGCGCTGGGTGTGCCGGTCATCGCGGCGATCCGGGGCTATTGCTATGGCGGCGCCTGCAACCTCGCCATGGCCTGCGACTTCCGCTTCGTGTCGCCCGATGCGCGCTTCGCGATCCCCGCCGCGAAGCTCTCCATCGTCTACAGCGCGCGCGGCATGACGCGGCTGGTGTCGTTGGTCGGCGTCAGCGAGGCGAAGCGCATCTTCTTCACCGCCGAAGCCTTCGACGCCGACCGCGCCATCGCCAACGGCTTTGCCGACGAACGGGCCAACGATCCGATCGCGGCGGCATCGGCCTGGTTAGAAGGGATCGCGCATCTCGCGCCGCTGTCCATCGCGGGCTCCAAGGCCATATTGACCATGGCCGCCATGACCGACCGGCCGTTCGACGCCGCCCTGGCGCATGACGTGACCTACCGCGCCCTCACCAGCGCCGACTATAAAGAAGGCCGCGCCGCCTTCGCCGAAAAGCGGCCGCCCCGCTTCACGGGCGAATGACATGAAGCCCGTCGCCTTCGACTATGTCCGCGCCAGTTCCGTCGACCGTGCGGTCGAGGCGCTCGCCGCCGCAGCGGGCGAGGCCAAGCTCATCGCCGGTGGCCAGAGCCTGATGCCGATGATCAATTTCCGCATGGTCCGCCCGTCCGTGCTGGTGGACATCAACCGCATCCCCGGCCTCGACCGGGTGGAAGAGCGCGGCGACCGGCTGCATGTCGGCGCGCTCGTCCGCCACCGCGTGACCGCCAGCGATCCGCTCATCGGCCGACACCTGCCCGTGCTGCACGCCGTCATGGACAATGTCGCCCACCTCACCGTCCGCAATCGCGGCACCTTCTGCGGCAGCGTCTGCCACGCCGACCCCGCCGCCGAGATGCCGATGATGACGCTGCTGCTGAACGGCACGGTCCATGTCGCCTCGCCCCGTGGCCGCAAGGCGGTCGCCGCCCGCGATTTCCTCCTCTCCTCCCTCACCACCGCGCTGGATGGCGACGAAATGGTAACGGGGATCGAACTAGACACTCTGCCCCCCGGCGCCGGCTGGGGCTTCGAGGAATTCGCCCGCCGCCATGGCGACTATGCGCTCGCCGCCGTCGTCGCGACGATGGAACGGCATGAGGGGCTCGCCCGCAACGTCCGCATCGCGGTGATGGGCGTCGGCGACACCGCCGCGCGCCTCCCCGTCGTCGAAGCGGCGCTGGAGGGCGAGAGCGTGGACGAGGATGTGATCGCCCGCGCCGTCGAGCGACTGCGCGCCGATATCGAGCCCAACAGCGACCTCAACGGCTCGGCCGACTATCGCCGCCATCTGGCGGGCGTGCTCGCGGCTCGCGTGTTCCGGGCTGCCTGGGCGCGGGCAGCTGAAGGCGACAGGGCATGAGCGGCAAGATCGATATCAGCGTCACCGTCAACGGCGCAGCCTACACCCGCTCGGTCGAGCCGCGCATGCTGCTCAGCGACTTCCTGCGCCATGAGTTGGGCCTCACCGGAACCCATGTCGGCTGCGAACATGGCGTGTGCGGCGCCTGCACCATCCTGCTCGACGACCGCAGCGCCCGCTCCTGCCTGACGCTCGCCGTCCAGGTCGACGGCCTGGAAATCGAAACGGTCGAGGGACAGGGCAGCCGCGAGGAACTGGGCCGCATCCAGACCGCCTTCCGCGACCATCACGGGCTGCAATGCGGTTTCTGCACCCCAGGCTTCATCATGACCATCACCGACATGCTGCGCCATCACCCGCTGGAAACGGACGAGCAGATCCGCGACGCGCTGTCGGGCAATATCTGCCGCTGCACCGGCTACCAACATATCGTCAACGCCGTGCGCGAACTGGCGAAGGAAAGAGGTCCCCTGCCATGAAAATGCATTTCCTGCCCGGCGGTCGGCTGCGCATGCGCCGGGGCGTCTATTATCCCGGCGCCGCGCGCGAAGAGACGGTCGAGTTGCCCGTCATCTGCACGCTGCTGAAGCATGAGCAGGGCAATGTCCTGTTCGACACCGGATGCAGCCCGGACGCTGCGAACGATGCCGAAGCCCGCTGGGGCGGCGTCGCCCGCGCCATGGTGCCGATCTACCGGCCCGAAGACACGCTGATCCATCATCTCGGCGAAACCGGCCTTGTGCCCGACGATATCGACGTCGTCATCTGCTCGCACTTCCACCCCGACCATTGCGGCTGCAACGAACATTTCAAGCGCGCGACCATCATCTGCCATCGCGACGAACTCGCCGCCGCCCGCGCCGAAGGCGGCGTCGCCCAGGGCTATCTGCCGCAGGAATGGGACCATGCGCAGCGCGGCTTCGACACGTTCGAAGGGCAGCGCGACCTGTTCGGCGACGGCCGCATCGTCCTGCTGCCGGTCGCCGGCCACACCCCCGGCATGATCGCGGCGCTGGTCGACCTCGACGAGAGCGGCGAATTTCTGCTCGCGTCCGACGCGGCGGCGGTCGAGGCCAATCTGGTCGAGGGCTATGCGCCCAAGAACAGCTGGGACATGGACAAGGCCAATGCCGCCATCGCCGAGATTAAGGCGATCGGCGAGCGCGGCGCCAAGATCATCTACGGCCATGACGACGTGCAATGGCGCCAGCTGCGCAAGGGCGCCGAGCATTACGCATGAGCGCGGCCGACCTCTCCGTCGAAATGCGGCCCGGCCTCGTCGGCAAGCGCGTCAAGCGCACCGAAGACCCGCGCCTTCTGTCGGGGAACGGCCAATATGTCGATGACATCAAGCTTCCCAACATGGCGCATGTCGCCATCTTGCGCAGCGACCAGCCCCACGCCCTGATCCGCGACATCAGGGTCGAAGGCGCGATGGACGTGCCCGGCCTGATCGCCATCTTCGATGCTGCCGATCTGGAGGGAGACGTGAAGCCCGCCATCCCCAGTTCGCGGATGAAGGGCTATTACGCCACGCCCTACTGGCCGCTCGCGCGCGGCAAGGTGCGCTATGTCGGTGAACCCGTGCTCGCGGTGGTGGCGGAAAGCCGCTACGCCGCCGAGGATGCGCTGGCGCTGATCGAGGTCGATTACGAACCGCTGCCCTTCACCATCCGTCAGGTCGATGCGGTCAAGGAAGACGCCCCACTGATCCATGAGGAAGCGGGCACGAACGTTATTATCGCTCGCGAATTCGGCCGGGGCGAAGTGGACGCGGTGTTCGAGAGCGCGCCGGTCAAGGTCGGCGCGCAGTTCCGCATGACGCGCAAGACCGCGACGTCGATGGAAAACCGCTGCTACCTTGCCGATTATGACCGCAGGCGTATGGCGGTGACGCTGTGGACCAGCAGCAATATCCCCGGCATCGTCAAGGACGCGCTGGCCGAAAGCCTGTCGATCCCCGGCAGCCGCATGCGCGTGATTGCGCCCGATGTCGGCGGCAGCTTCGGCGGCAAGGGATCGCTCTATCATGAGGAGATGCTGGTCTGTGCGCTCGCGCGCAAGCTGGAACGGCCGATCAAGTTCACCGGCGACCGGCTGGAGGAACTGACCGCGTCCAGCCAG
>DATEJA010000347.1:0-18673 GCA_035278405.1 Sphingobium sp.
CACGCGGCGTGCGCGCCCCTCACGCCGCCACCGCTGCTCGCTTCGCCGCTAACCCCTTTTTCCGCCGGAACCCAAGCGCGGCCTGCCGGTTATCTCCCGCAAACCCACCCCTGACGGAACAAGGAGCCTCCCATGATCCGCACGCTCATCTTCGGCGCCATCGCCGGTTATGTCGGCAAGAAGCTGTATGACGAAGGCAAGCTGACCGAGTTCAAGGATGATCTCGTCGCCCGCTACAACCAGGCGCGCAGCGACCTGTCGGCCCGTTCGGGTCGCGGCAGCGGCAGCAGCACCGGCGCCGGCTCGGCCAGCAGCGGCCTTGGCACCAGCGGCGCCGGCAGCAGCACGCCCTCCATGGCGCACGGCAGCAGCTCCACCACCCACTCGGCGGCCCCCAGCATCAGCTAAGGCCGCTCGCCTTACCCAGCGGCTTTCCCTCGGCCGCTGATCACCGCCCGCCCGGCGTCGCGTTTCCTTCCCCTTTGCGCGGCGTTGTCGGCGGGCGGACTAGGTGCTGCTCCCCCTCTCCCATCTGTTCCGCTCACGCAACTTCCCGCTCGCCGGGGGGTTATCCTCAAAATGCGGGGTCGCCACCTAGGAGAGAGACATGATCCGCACCCCCCTCGTCGCCGCGCTGCTCGCGCTTCCCTTGAGCGCCTGCATGACCGACGGCTATGCTGATCGCCACGGCGACGGCTACGGCTATGCCCGCCCCGCCCCGGCCGGCACCACCTATTCCAGCCGCGCGCTCGGCGACAACGACTATATCTACCGCGACGCGGACGGCCGCTATTATTGCAAGCGCGACGACGGCACCACCGGCACGATCGTCGGCGCGATCGCGGGCGGCGTACTCGGCAATATCATCGCCCCCGGCGGCTCCAAGACGCTCGGCACCATATTGGGCGCCGGCGGCGGCGCGCTCGCCGGCCGCGCCATCGACCGCAGCGACATCCACTGTCAATGACAGCAAAAAGGGCGCGGCGATCGCTCGCCGCGCCCTCCCTGTTTCGCTTCGAAGCCGCTTACAGCTTGCCGGTCAGTTCCGGCACCAGCTTGAACAGGTCGCCGACCAGGCCGATGTCCGCGACCTGGAAGATCGGCGCATCCTCGTCCTTGTTGATGGCGATGATGGTCTTGGAATCCTTCATGCCCGCCAGATGCTGGATCGCGCCGGAAATGCCGACCGCGATATAGACTTCCGGCGCGACGATCTTGCCGGTCTGCCCGACCTGATAGTCGTTGGGCACATAGCCCGCGTCGACCGCGGCGCGCGACGCACCGACGGCCGCACCCAGCTTGTCGGCCAGCGGGAAGATCACTTCCTCGAAGGTCGGGCCGTCCTTCAGCGCGCGACCACCCGAAACGATGATCTTGGCGCTGGTCAGTTCCGGACGCTCCTGCTTGGCGATCTCGGCGCCCACGAAGCTCGACAGCCCCTTGTCGCCGGTCGAGCTGACGGCTTCCACCGCCGCCGAGCCGCCCTCACGCGCCACCTTCTCGAACGCGGTGCCGCGAACGGTGATCACCTTCTTCGCATCCTTCGACTTGACCGTCGCGATCGCGTTGCCGGCATAGATCGGGCGCGTGAACGTATCCTCGCTCTCGACCGACAGGATATCGCTGATCTGCATCACGTCGAGCAGAGCAGCGACGCGCGGCGCGATATTCTTGCCGTTGCTGGTGGCCGGCGCAACGAACGCGTCATGCGCACCCATCAGTTCGACGATCAGCGGCGCGACATTCTCAGCGAGCGCATGACCGAAGGCCGCGTCGTCGGCGACATGGACCTTGCCCACGCCGGCGATCTTGGCCGCTTCGGCGCCAACGCCATCGACGCCCTGACCGGCGACCAGCAGATGCACCTCGCCCAGCTTCGCAGCGGCGGCGACGGCGGAAAGGGTCGCGTCCTTGACGGCGCCGCCCTCATGTTCAACCCAGACAAGCGTCTTCATGCTGCAACTCCCAGAGCCTTGAGCTTCGCGACCAGTTCATCGACATCGGCGACCTTGACGCCAGCCGAACGCTTGGCGGGCTCGGTCACCTTCAGCGTCTCCAGACGCGGCGAAATGTCGACGCCATAGTCAGCCGGCGCCTTGGTGGCGAGCGGCTTGCTCTTTGCCTTCATGATGTTGGGCAGCGACGCATAGCGCGGCTCGTTGAGGCGCAGGTCGGTGGTGACGATCGCCGGAACGTTCAGCTTCACCGTCTCCAGGCCGCCGTCGACTTCGCGAGTCACGCTGACCTTGTCGCCCTCGACCTCGACCTTGCTGGCGAAGGTGCCCTGCGGCAGGTTCAGCAGCGCGGCCAGCATCTGGCCGGTCTGGTTGCTGTCGTCGTCGATCGCCTGCTTGCCCAGGATGATCAGGCCAGCGCCTTCCTCTTCCTGCACCTTGGCGAGCAGCTTGGCGACGCCCAGCGGCTCGACTTCATCGTCGGTCTGGATGAGGATCGCCCGGTCCGCGCCCATGGCGAGCGCGGTGCGCAGCGTTTCCTGCGCCTTGGCCACGCCGATCGACACCGCGATGATCTCGGTCGCCACGCCCTTTTCCTTCAGGCGAATAGCTTCCTCGACCGCGATCTCGTCGAACGGGTTCATGCTCATCTTGACGTTGGCCAGGTCAACGCCCGTCCCATCCGCCTTCACGCGCGGCTTCACATTATAGTCAATGACCCGCTTCACGGGCACAAGGATCTTCATTGCAACATCCTCCGTTAATCACGCCAAGTCCGCCCACATGCCATGCAAAGCGAACGCGGGCGCGGGCAGCCCGTTACCGGACCACCCGCACCCTTTGGTGTCTCGTTCAGGCGAAAGTTGGCGTCAGGCCGCCTTCCTCACTTCCGCCACGATCTTCTTGGCCGCATCACCCAGGTCGTCCGCGGGGACGATCGCCAGGCCCGACTTGGCCAGAATGTCCTTGCCCTGCTGGACGTTCGTGCCTTCCAGGCGCACGACCAGCGGAACCGACAGGTTCACTTCCTTGGCGGCGGCGACGATGCCATCGGCAATGATGTCGCACTTCATGATGCCGCCGAAAATGTTGACCAGGATGCCCTTCACCGCCGGGTCCTTCAGGATAATCTTGAAGGCCGCGGTCACCTTCTCCTTGGAAGCGCCGCCACCGACGTCCAGGAAGTTGGCGGGGAATTCGCCGTTCAGCTTGATGATGTCCATCGTCGCCATGGCGAGGCCAGCGCCGTTGACCATGCAGCCGATATTGCCATCGAGCTTGATGTAGGCGAGGTCATATTCCGAAGCTTCGACTTCCGCCGGATCTTCTTCGGTCAGGTCGCGCAGTTCGGCGATGTCCTTGTGACGGAACATGGCGTTGCCGTCGAAACCGACCTTGGCGTCGAGGACGAGGAGGTTGCCCTGCTCGGTCAGTGCCAGCGGATTGACTTCGATCTGCTCGGCGTCGGTGTCGAGGAACGCGGCATAGAGCGAGGCGGCGACCTTGGCGGCCTGCTTCGCCTGATCGCCGGACAGACCCAGAGCGGCGGCGACGGCGCGACCGTGGTGCGGCTGGAAGCCGGCGGCCGGATCGACCGAGAAGCTGTGGATCTTTTCGGGGGTCGAATGGGCGACCTCTTCAATGTCCATGCCGCCTTCGGTCGACACGACGAAGGCAACGCGGCTGCTGGCGCGGTCGACCAGCAGGGCGAGGTAGAATTCCTTGGCGATGTCGGCGCCGTCGGTGATGTAGAGACGGTTGACCTGCTTGCCCGCTTCGCCGGTCTGGATGGTGACCAGCGTGTTGCCGAGCATGTCGGTGGCGTGGGCCTTCACCTCATCCAGGTTGAAGGCCAGGCGAACGCCGCCCTTGGCTTCGGGCGCCAGTTCCTTGAACTTGCCCTTGCCACGGCCACCGGCGTGGATCTGCGACTTCACGACATAGAGCGGCCCGGGCAGCTTCTTGGCGGCTTCCACCGCTTCGTCGACCGAGAAGGCGGCATAGCCGGCGGCGATCGGGGCGCCATATTTCGCCAGCAGTTCCTTCGCCTGATATTCGTGGATGTTCATGGGTCCGGCCCGTCCTTTTGCTCGAAAAGCTGTTGGCCGGGCTAAAGCACAGGCCGACGGGGGACGCCAGAGTCATTTCGCAAAATGACTTTGCAAAATTGCAAAATTCATTTCCGGAAACGTCGGCAATTCGCCACGTCCTTCATTCAATCGCGCAGACGATCGCGGCCTTGCTGGTGACCGTGAAGATCTCCGGATCCTCCAGCGCGCGCACCTTGTAGAGGAAACGGTCGACCGTCATGTCCGCCATGTGGGATTTGCGGAGCGAGGCCAAAGACTGGAGCCGGCGCAGCTGGACCAGGCTCAGCCGATCCACCATCCTCTCCGCCATGCAGCCCGCCATACGCGGCGAAAGCCCCGCGTCGATGAGCCCCGCGCGCACCCGCGATTCGGGCGAGACGGTCGCGCAGGAAGACAGCACAAGGGCGGCGGGCAGCGCCATCAGGACGCGGCGAAGGGTTATGGTGATCATGGCTGCTTCATGGCAAGCAATGGCTGAACAGACACTAAACGGGACGCCGGCGGGAGGGCGTGGGGATGGACAAGATTTTCGGCGCGTTCGCGCATCGGGTGGCCAGTTGGTCGGGCCAGCCGCTGGCCTTCATTCTGGCCGTGACGGTGATCCTGGGCTGGATCGCCACCGGACCCGTCTTTCATTATTCGGATACCTGGCAACTCATCATCAACACAGGCACCACGATCGTCACCTTCCTGATGGTCTTCCTGATCCAGAATGCGCAGAATCGCGACGGCTCGGCCATCCAGGCCAAGCTCGATGAACTGATCCGCGCCGTCGAGGGCGCACGCAACGACTTCATCGGCATCGAGCATCTGACCGAAGCGGACCTGGAGCGGATCAAGGCCGTGCTGGAGCGGGAAATCGGCGACGACAGCAGTCACCGCCTGTCGATCGAGCGATTGATCCAGCGGCGGTGACGTATCAGGCTGTCCTAATGCGCGACGTTGACCAGCCGCGCATTTTCGCGGCGATAGGCATCGACCTGGTCGGTATAGCCGCGTGCCAGACCTTCATAGGCGGCTCGGCCCTTCTGCGAACGGCTCATCTGAGCCCGGATCAGTGAGATCTGCTGTCGGTGCAGCAGATAGTTGACATCCATCTCTCCGGTCATTCACGCCCTCCTACCTGATCGCTTCAAGAGACTGGTGGGGTGCCGCGACCCTTGGCGAGTCGTCTTTCCGGCAGATGCCCCTATAGCATCTGTCGAGAGGGGATGCGATTCAGTCCGACGCAGCCTCGGAGCGACCCGCCGGAAACCGCCTCGGCGCCGCGCCGCGCAGCAGGATATAGCCTGCCGTGGCGGACAGAATAGACCCGGCGAGGATGCCGATCTTCGCCTGTTCGACCAGTTCAGTCGCGCCCGGAAAGGCCAGCGCCCCCAGGAACAGGCTCATCGTGAAGCCGATGCCGCACAGCAGCGCCATGCCGTAGATCTGGGCCCAACTCGTGCCCGGCGGCGCCTTGGCCAGACCCGACCGATGCGCCAGCCAGATGGCGCCGAAAATGCCCAGCTGCTTGCCCAGGAACAGCCCGGCGGCCACCCCCATCGGCAAGGGCGAAAGCAGCGCCGCCAGCGCCGCGCCGTCGATCTTCAAACCGGCATTGGCGAAGCCGAACAGCGGCACGATCAGATAGGCGCTCCAGGGATGCACCGCATGTTCCAGCCGGTGCAGCGGACTATGCTCGCCCGCTTCCTCCCCAGGTCGGCAGCGAACGGGCACCGTCATGGCGGCCAGCACTCCCGCCACCGTGGCATGCACCCCGGACAGTAGCAGGCAATACCAGAGTGCGACAAATCCCAGCAGATAGGGCAGCAGCGCCCGCACGCCCAGGCGGTTGAGCCCGATCAGCACGATCAGCACCACGCCTCCTCCAGCCAGTGCGGCAAGGTTGATGCCATGGCTGTAGACGAGCGCGATGATCGCCACCGCGCCCATGTCGTCGACGATCGCGATCGCGGTCAGCAGCAATTTGAGCGAGGTCGGCGCGCGCCGTCCCAGCAGCGCCAGCACGCCGATCGCAAAGGCGATGTCGGTCGCCGCCGGCACCGCCCATCCGCTGGCGAGATGGGGCTCTCCCCGGACGATGGCGAGATAGACCAGCGCCGGCGCCACCATCCCCGCGCCGGCCGCCAGAAAGGGCAGGCGCCGCCGCTCCCAGGTTGCAAGGTCCCCGTCGACCAGCTCGCGCTTGATCTCCAGCCCCACAGCCAGGAAGAAAATCGCCATCAGCCCGTCATTGATCCACAGATGGACCGTCATCGGCCCCAGCTTGGGCGTCAGCTCAGGCCCCAGCCGGGCATGGAGCAAGCCATTGTAGAAGGCCCCCGTGCCGCCGCTGTTCGCCAGCACCATCGCCAGCATGGCCGCCGCCATCAGCAGCACCGCCCCGCCGGCCTCGCTCGCCAGAAAGTCGCGAAGAGTGGAGGTCGGACGCTGGTTCATGAAGGCTCCCTGCTGCGCGGCCCTGCCTAGGGAGATCGCCCGCGCTCGTCAAAAAATGGCTCCGTTTCGGCGAACTCATCCGAATCGATCGGTTTATTAACCTTTGTTTGCCAGAGGGGTTGGGCTTCCTGGGGGGGAACAACATCATGGCCGAGTCACTGGTCGCCATATTGGCGGCTGTTCATCATGAGATATTGCTGTTCGCGGTCGTGGGACTGGCGGTCGGCGGGATCGACGATTTTCTTGTGGACATCCTGTTCCTGTGCCGCCGCTGGTGGCGCCAGGTCACCATCTATTCCCGCCACCCGCGCATGACCACGGCGACGCTGCCGGCGTCGGAAAAGCCTGGCCGGATCGCCGTGTTCGTCCCCGCCTGGGGCGAAGCGGAAGTGATCGCGCCCATGCTGCGCAACGCGCTCGATCGCTGGCGGGAGGGCGATTACCGGATCTTCGTCGGCGTCTATCCCAATGACCATGCGACGCTGCAGGCCGTGGCCCCCGTCGCGGAAGGCGAAGAGCGGCTGATCGTCTGCGTCAACGAACGGCCCGGCCCTACGACCAAGGCGGACTGCCTCAATCTCCTCTGGCGCACCATGGAGCGCGAGGAAAGCCGCACCGGCACCCGCTTCAAGGCCGTCGTCTTGCACGACGCGGAAGACGTCGTCCACGCCGACGAGATCCGGCTGTTCGACCTGATGATCGATCGGTTTCAGCTGGTCCAGCTGCCCGTGCTGCCCCTGCCGGGCCATGGCAACTGGTGGGCGCGCGGCATCGCCAATCATTATTGCGACGAATTCGCCGAAAGCCATGGCAAATATCTGACGATCCGCGAAGCCATGGGTGCGTCCGTCCCTTCGGCCGGCGTCGCCTGCGCCTTCGAGCGGAGCACGCTGGAACGGCTGGTCGATGCGGCCAAGGGCGGTCCGTTCGACCCCGCCTCGCTGACCGAGGATTATGAGGTCGGCCTGCGCATCCGCGAGATGGGGCTGCGCGGCGTCTTCGTTCGCATGCGCGACCGCGACGGAGAGTTGGTCGCGACCCGCGAATATTTCCCCGACAGCATGGACGCCGCCGTCCGCCAGAAGGCGCGCTGGATGGTCGGCATCTCGCTCGCCGGCTGGGACCGCATGGGCTGGAAAGGCGGCGCCGCCGAATCCTGGATGCGCGTTCGCGACCGCCGCGCCGCGATCGCTGCCCTGGTGCTGTTCGCCGCCTATCTGGCGCTGGTCCTGTGGGGCGTGCTGCTGCTGGCCTCGCGGCTCGGCTTTGCCGTGCCGCTGGCGCCCTCGCCCTTCATCCAGGCGCTGCTGTGGGTGAATTTCGCCTCCATGATCTGGCGCATGGCGATGCGCTCCATCTTCGTGGGCGGCAGCTATGGCTGGCTCTACGGCATCGGCGCCATTCCCCGGACCATCCTCGCCAATTTCATCGCCATGATGGCGGCGCGGCGCGCGGTCTTCCTCTATCTCAACTCCCTGGTGGGCAAGCCGCTCGTCTGGGACAAGACGCAGCACCGCTTCCCCCAGCTTTGAGGTCCGCATGAGCACCACCGCCAGCGGACGTCCGGTCCGCTTCTTCATTCTTCTGATGGGTGGCTGGGCCACCATCCGCGTCGCCAGCGGCATGCTGGGATCGACCGGCCCCGCGCTTCCCCCCTCGCCGCAGGCAAAAGCGCCCGCCGCCGCGCACACCGCCCGTTATGCGCGCGCAACGGTCAACTCGCCCGCAGAGGCAGCTGCAACGCCCACCATGAGCATTGCGGGGCCGGCTGCTCCTGGTCACCCAGCAATCCCCACCGCGCCCCGCCTTCTTGCCCATGCGATCATGATCCCGCTCCCCGGCACGGTCGCGCATGCAATGCCGACCATGACGAGCGGCCACGCCGCCCCAGCCGCGACCCAAGCCGTGATGACGGCCGCGACCGTCGCAGCCGCCGCGCCAGCCGCAACGCAGGACACGCCCAGCGCCGTGCCGCTCGCCCCGCCCGCGCAGCCCCGCGCCGATCGCTGGCGGGGCAGCGCCTGGCTGCTCTGGCGCGAAGGCAGCGCGACCCCAGCCAATACGGTGACCGCCGGCCGCCTCGGCGGATCGCAGGCGGGCCTGCGGATCGACTATGACCTGACGCCCCAGGCGCCGGGCCGCACCGCCCTTTACGGCCGCGTCACCACCGCGCTCAACAGCCCCGCCTCGCCCGAGGGCGCCGTCGGCCTCGCCTGGCAACCGTCCCGCTCCATTCCCATCAGCCTCGCCGCCGAGCGCCGCATCAAGCTCGGCAAGGGCGCGCGCAACGCCAATGCGCTGATGGCGGTCGGCGGCTTCGGCCCGACGCCGCTCACCCCCGGCCTGGAGGCGGAAGCCTATGCCCAGGCCGGCATGGTCGGCTTCCACTCGCGCGACCTGTTCGTCGACGGCAAATTCTCGCTGCTCTCGCCCATCGCCCGCTCCCCGCTGCGCCTGGGCGCGAGCCTGTCCGGCGGCGCGCAGCCCGGCGTCCAGCGGCTGGACATCGGACCCGAAGCACAGATCCGCCTGCCGCTCCCCCACCTGTCCACCCGATTGAGCGTCGAATGGCGCGAGCGGATTGCCGGTCATGCCGCGCCCTCCTCGGGCCTGGCGGTGACGCTCGGCGCGGATTTTTGACGGGCAAGCCGACTCCCCGCCTTTATCTCGGACGACATTGGGCTTAACCCGATGACTCCATGGATCTCTACCTGCCCATCGCCAACCTGTCGGTGAACGCGCTGGTGATCATCGTCCTGGGGGGCGTGGTCGGCCTGCTTTCGGGCATGTTCGGCGTGGGCGGCGGCTTTCTCACCACCCCGCTCCTCATCTTCTACGGCATCCCGCCGACGGTGGCCGCAGCCTCGGCGGCCAGCCAGGTGACGGGCGCCAGCGTGTCGGGCGTCGTCACCCATATGGAGCGTGGCACGGTCGATTTCCGCATGGGCGGGGTGCTGATCGCCGGCGGCGTGGTGGGGGCAGGGATCGGCGTGCTGCTGTTCCGGCTGCTCCAGTCCGTCGGCCAGATCGATACCGTCATCGGCATCCTCTATGTGTTGATGCTGGGCGGCATCGGCCTCTTGATGGCAAAGGAATCGATCCAGGCGATCATCGCGCTCAAGACCGGCAAGCGCATGCCCGCGCGCAAGCGGCGGCATCATCCGCTCGTCGCGGCGCTGCCGATGCGCTGGCGCTTCTATCGCTCGGGCCTTTACATCTCGCCGCTCGCGCCGCTGCTGCTGGGCATGGCGACCGGCATCCTCACCATGTTGCTGGGGGTGGGCGGCGGCTTCATCCTGGTGCCCGCCATGCTCTACCTGCTGGGCATGACGACCCAGTCGGTCGTCGGCACGTCGCTGTTCCAGATCCTGTTCGTCACCATGGCGACCACCATGCTGCACGCCATGACCACCAAGGCGGTGGACCTGGTCCTCGCCATGCTGCTGCTGATCGGCAGCGTGACGGGCGCGCAGATCGGAACCCGCGTGTCGATGAAGGTGCGGCCGGAATATCTGCGCATCCTGCTGGCCATCATCGTGCTGCTGGTCGCAGCCCGCATGGCGCTCGGCCTCGGCTTCCGCCCGGACGAAGTCTATACGGTCGAGCTGCGATGACCGCCCGCCGCCGCTTCGCGCTGATGGCCGCCGCGCTGCTGCTGACGGCGGCGAGCGAGCCGATGCTGGTGCCCGACGTGTCGCAGCGCGACGTGGAGATCCGCTACAGCTTCACCGGCGCCGACCTCCTCCTCTTCGGCGCCATCGCCTACCCCGACGGCCGCCGCCCCAAAAAGCCGGCCGACATCGTCGTCGTGCTCAAGGGCCCCGACCAGTCCATCACCATGCGCGAAAAGCAGAAGGTCGCCGGGATCTGGATCAATGCCGACAGTGCCCGCTTCCGTTCCGCGCCCAGCTTCTATGCCCTCGCCTCCTCGCGCCCGATCGACCGCATCGTCGATGAACGCACCGCCGCCATCTACGAAATGGGTCTGGACAAGCTGCAGCTCTCGCCGTCCTCGCTCAATGCCAGCGCGGTCATCGATCGGTTCCAGTCTGGGCTGATCGACCTTCGGGAACGGGCCGGCCTTTATGTCGAACGGCCCGGGACGGTCGAAATCACCGACGGCCTCCTCTATCGCGCCCGCCTGCCGCTGTCGGCCCGCGTCATGGTGGGCGATTATACCGCCGAAACCTTCCTGGTGCAGGACGGCCGCGTCGTCGCCGCCGCCGTGCGCGATATCACGGTGCGCAAGTCTGGCTTCGAACGCTTCATGGCGGTGGCGGCGGAGCAATGGTCTTTCTTCTACGGCCTGGTCGCCATCGCCATGGCCATCGGCATGGGGTGGGCCGCTGGCGCCATCGCGCGGCGTTTCTAGCGACGCCCCTTCTTCGGGCGCAGTGCGTCGCGCATCGCGATGCTGGAACTGATCCGCGTCACGCCGGGCATGCGCGACAATATCTCGCTGTGGATCGCCTCATAGGCCGCGACGCTCTCCGTCTGCACGCGCAGCCAATAGTCGACGCCGCCCGTCATCAGGAAACATTCCCTGATCTCGGGACATTGCCGCACCGCATGTTCGAAGCGCGCCAAAAAATCCTCCGTCTGCCGCTCCAGCGTCACTTGCACCAGCACGTCGACGCCCCGGCTTTCCCCGTCGATCGCGCCGGTGATGACCGTATAGCCGCGAATGACCCCCTGCTCCTCCAGCATGCGGATGCGCCGATGACAGGCGGAGGGGGACAGCCCCACCTCGGCCGCGATCTCCGAATTGGGTCGCCGCGCGTTCAAGCGCAGCAGCCGGATGATCGCCCGGTCCACCCCGTCCAGCGCCGTCGTCATTTCTTCACATCCCTTCGAAGGATCATCTGATTTCCGCCCAACCTTAGACGGTCCTGCCGGCATTTGAGAGCCTCTTCTATTCAACCCGCGATAGCATCCTTCCGAAAGGGAACGTCGATGCAGCAGGAAGACATTGCCGGCGCCATCCTCCACATCGACCTGGAGGCGCTTGGCGAAAATTACCGCCTAATCTGCGCGCAGGTCGCCCCCACGCCGGTCGCCGCCGTGGTGAAGGCGGACGGCTACGGCATCGGCGCCGTCCCGGTCGCGCGCGCCTTGCAGGCGCAGGGCTGCCGCCATTTCTTCGTCGCCCATCTTAGCGAAGCCGTTGCGCTGAAGCCCGTCCTGCGCGCCAACGCCGCACTCTACATCCTGAACGGGCTCCACCCCGGCGCCGAAGCCGCTTGCGCGGCGCTGGGCGCCATCCCCGTCCTGAACTCGCTCGACCAGATCGCCCGCTGGTCCGCCACCGCCCGATCGCTTGCCCGCCCCCTCCCCGCCGCACTCCAGGTTGACAGCGGCATGGCTCGCCTGGGCCTCGCGCCAGAGGACGTCGAGGCTCTGCTCGCCGACCCGACGCGGCTCGACAGCATCGACCTACAGCTCATCATGAGCCATCTCGCCTGCGCGGACGATCCTACCGACCCCTTCAACGCCCGCCAGGCCGCCAGCTTCGAAGCGCTCGCCCGTCACTTCCCCGCCATCCCCCGTTCGCTCGACAATAGCGGCGGCGGCTTTCTTCCCCGCCCGCATTTCGATCTCGTCCGCGCCGGCATCGCCCTCTATGGCGGCGCGCCCACGACCGGCGCCACCCCGATGCGCCCGGTCATCGCGCTCACCGCCCGCATCACCCAGACGCGCACCGTGCCCGCAGGCGCCGGCGTTGGCTACGGCCTCACCCATCGCACCGATCGCCCCACCCGTATCGCCACCATCCCCGTCGGCTATGCGGATGGCTGGCCCCGCCACTTGAGCAACAGCGGCGCGGCCTTCATCGGCGCCCACCGCGCACCGATCATCGGCCGCGTGTCGATGGACAGCATCACGCTCGACGTCACCGCCATACCCGAAAGCCTGCTCCATCCCGGCGCGCCGGTCGAACTGATCGGCCCGCACCAGAGCGTCGACCAGGTCGCGGCCGATGCCGGCACCATCTCCTACGAAATCCTGACCCGGCTCGGCCCCCGCTACACCCGCCTCTATCACAGCGCCCAATCCAGCCTTTGGAGCCTATCAGCATGAAAGTCGCCATTCTCGGCAGCGGCGTCATCGGCGTCACCTCCGCCTGGTATCTGGCGCAGGCGGGCCATGAGGTCACCGTCATCGACCGCCAGAGCGGGCCCGCGCTCGAAACCAGCTTCGCCAATGCCGGCGAAATCTCGCCCGGCTATGCCTCCCCCTGGGCCGCGCCCGGCATCCCCATGAAGGCGCTGCGCTGGCTGTTCATGAAGCATGCGCCGCTCATCCTGCGGCCCGGCCTCGACATGGCGATGCTGCGCTGGATCGCCGCCATGCTCGGCAACTGCACGCAGAGCGCCTATGCCATCAACAAGAGCCGCATGGTCCGCCTCGCCGAATATAGCCGCGACCAGCTGATCGATCTGCGCCGCGAAACCGGCATCGCCTATGACGAACGCAGTCGGGGCACGCTGCAACTGTTCCGCGAACCCTATCAGCTCGACGGCATCGCCAAGGACATCGCCGTCCTGAAGGCGGGCGGCGTGCCCTTCGAAGTGCTCGACCGCGCCGGCTGCATCGCGGCCGAACCGGGCCTCGCCCACAGCCGCGAAACCATCGCGGGCGGCCTGCGCCTGCCCCATGACGAGACCGGCGACTGCTTCAAATTCACCAATGCGCTGGCCGATCTCGCCAGGGCGAAGGGCGTCGCCTTCCTCACCGGCCACGGCATCAAGCGGCTCGCGAGCGATGGGCGCCGCATTACCCATGTCGAAACCGACCAGGGCGATGTCCGCGCCGACGCCTATCTCGTCGCGCTGGGCAGCCATTCCCCGCTGCTGCTCGCCCCGCTCGGCCTCAGGCTGCCGGTCTATCCGGTAAAGGGCTATTCCACCACCATCCCCATCACCGACGAAAGCCGCGCCCCCGTCTCCACCCTGCTCGACGAAAGCTTCAAGGTCGCGATCACGCGCCTGGGCGACCGCATCCGCGTCGGCGGCATGGCCGAACTGTCGGGCTATTCGACCAACCTCCCCCAGGCGCGCCGCGACACGCTCGACCATTGCGTCGGCACGCTGTTTCCCGGCGCCGGCGATCTTTCCCGCGCCAGCTTCTGGAGCGGCCTGCGTCCGATGACGCCGGACGGCACGCCGATCATCGGCGCGACGAAGATCCCCAACCTCTTCCTCAACACCGGGCACGGCACTTTGGGCTGGACCATGGCCTGCGGGTCGGGCCATGTCATCGCCGACCTGATCGCCGGCAAGCGCGCCGCCATCGAAACCGCCGACCTGGCGCTCAGCCGCTATCAGCGGGCCTGGAGCCGGCCGGCCCCCGCGCCCGTCCCCGCTTTTGCCCATTCCTGAAGGAGCTTGTCCCATGACCATCACCCGCATCGACCAGGGCCCGCGCATGAGCGAGGCCGTGATCCACGGCGACACCATCTATCTCGCCGGCCAGATCGGCGCGCCGGGTGAAAGCGTCACCGCCCAGACCAGGGCCGTGCTTGCCGAGATCGACGCGCTGCTCGACCGCACCGGCAGCAGCAGGAACCACATGCTGATGGCGCAGATCTGGCTCGCCGACATGGCCGACTTCGCCGAGATGAACGCCGTCTGGGACGCCTGGATCGCCGGCGCCGCCGCGCCCGCCCGCGCCACCGGCGAAGCGAAACTCGCCAGCCCCGACTACAAGGTGGAAATCATCATCACCGCCGCCAAGGCAGGCTAACGCGCGGCCCTCAAGGCGTCAGGTCGACGCGCTCCGCTTCGGGAAAAGCCATTTCCAGCAGCAGCGATCGGTGGCAGGCGGCCGCGTCCCGCTCGAAACAGAGCAGCGCGGTCGGCCGCTCGCCCGCAATGTCGCGCAGCTGCTCCGCCTGCACCAGCGCCTCGGGCAGGTCCAGCTGCCCGGCATAGACCTCGCGCAACAGCGCGTGGTTGCCCTTGCGCGCCGCTTCCCGGCCGACCGGCGGCGTGCCCAGCGCCTTCAGCCCGACATAGTCGATCCCCGCCTCGCGCAGGCCGGCCGCCAGGATATTCTTGGAAAAGCCCGGCCGGCGCGACAGGGGCACCGCCCGCACGTCCGCCAGCACCTTGACGCCCGCCGCCTTGAGCGCCGTGATGAGGTCGGCCTGGGTCGCCCCTTCATAACCGATGGTGAAAATCCGCATGTCCTGGAAGATAGGAGGGCGCGCCGTATTTCCAACCGGCTTGCCCTGCTTCCCGCCCTCGCCTAAAGGGTCCGTTCATGCCCGATATCACCGTCCCATCCCCCTCGCCCGACCTTGCCGGACGGGCGCTGTTCCCGCATCGGCACCTCCTCTCCATCGCCGATCTCAAGCCCTGGGAGATCCGCTTCCTGCTCGACGAGGCGGAACATTGGGCGCGCGCCAATCGCGACAATGCGCGCAAGCATGACGATCGGCTGGCCGGCATGACGCAGATCAACGCCTTTTTCGAAAACTCGACGCGCACGCTCCTTTCCTTCGAAATCGCGGGCAAGCGGCTGGGCGCCGACGTGGTCAACATGGCGGCGGCCACGTCCAGCGTGAAGAAGGGCGAAACGCTGATCGACACCGCCATGACGCTCAACGCCATGGCCGCCGACGTCATCGTCATCCGCCACGCCAGTTCGGGCGCGGTGGCGCTGATCGCGGACAAGGTCGACTGCCCGGTGCTGAACGCGGGCGACGGCTGGCACCAGCATCCGACTCAAGCCCTGCTCGACGCGCTGACGATCCGCCGGCGCAAGGGCGGGTTCGAAGGCCTGATCGTCGCCATCTGCGGCGACGTGCTGCACAGCCGCGTCGCGCGCTCCAACATGCTCTGCCTCGCCGCGCTCGGCGCGCAGGTCCGCGCCGTCGCGCCGCCAACGCTGATGCCGCCCGAGGTCGAGATGCTCGGCGCCACGCCCTATAACCGCATGGACGAGGGGCTGGACGGCGCCGACGTGGTGATGATGCTCCGCCTTCAGAATGAGCGGATGGACGGTGCCTTCATCCCCTCGGCGCGCGAATATCACATGCTCTATGGCCTCACCCCCGAACGGCTGGCGATCGCCAAGCCCGACGCGCTGGTGATGCACCCCGGGCCGATGAACCGGGGCGTCGAGATTTCCAGCGTGGTCGCCGACCATCCCGAACGCTCCGCCATCACCGAACAGGTGGAAATGGGCGTCGCCATCCGCATGGCCTGCCTGGATGTCCTTACCCGTGGCGCACGCGGCGTGGAGGGATGGGCATGATCAACCTCTCTGCCGTCATCCCTTTTCTCGTCATCCCCGCGAAAGCGGGGATCCATCTCCCGACCTTGAAGCTGAGGACGCGGCAGGAGATGGATTCCCGCCTTCGCGGGAATGACGGTGTTGATCGAATTGGGGTGCACATCAGATGACCAAGCTCGCCATCATCAACGGCAAGCTCGCCGACCCGTCCGGCACGGACCTCACCGACGGCGTGATCCTGATCGAAAACGACCGGATCGCCGCAACCGGCAATGTCCCCGTCCCGGCCGATGCCGAAACGATCGACGCCGCCGGCCTCGTCGTCGCACCCGGCCTCATCGACCTCGGCGTCTTCGCGACCGACAAGCCCGCCTTCCATTTCGGCGGCATCACCCGCGCCGCGCTGATGCCCGACCAGTCTTCCCCGCTCGATGACGCGGGCCTCATCCGCCAGGCGACCCGCGCCGGCAAGCCCGACTTCTGGGTGCACCCCATCGCGGCGGCGACGCGCGACCTCAAGGGCGCCGAACTCGCCGAAATCGGCATGATGCAGGCGGCCGGCGCCAAGGCGGTCGGCACCGGGCGCCAGTGGATCGCCGATTCCGGCGTGATGATGCGCGTCCTCGCCTATGCCTCGGGCCTCGGCCTCACCGTCATCACCCATGCCGAGGATAGCGGCCTCGCCGGCAAGGCTGTCGCCACCAGCGGCGAGACGGCGACCCGGCTCGGCCTGCCCCATGCCCCCGCCTGCGCCGAGGCGATGGCGATAGCGCGCGACATCATGCTCGCCCGCGTCACGGACGCCGCCATCCATTTCCGCCTGGTGACGACCCAGGCCGGCTTCGACCTCATCCGCGCGGCGAAGGCGCAAGGGCTCAAGATCAGCTGCGGCATCAGCCCGGCCTATCTGTTCCTGTCCGACAATGCGGTGACGGACTTCCGCACCTTCGCCCGCCTGTCCCCCCCGCTCCGGTCGGAGGCGGATCGCCAGGCCTCGATCGCCGCCGTCGCCGACGGCACGGTCGACGTCATCACCTCCAGCCACGATCCAAGGGGTCCGGAGGACAAGCGCCTGCCCTTCGCCGACGCCGCGCCGGGCATGGCGGGCGCGGAAACGCTGCTCGCCCTCTCGCTCAACCTCGTGCGCGAAGGCCATGTCTCGATCGGCCGGCTGATGACGCTGCTCAGCGCCAATCCCGCGAAGATCCTGGGCGTCAACGCTGGCAGCTTCGCGCCCGGCAGCGCCGCCGACCTCATCTTCATCGATCCCGACACCCCCTGGATCGTCGATTCCGCCCGGATGGCGGCCCAGGCCGGCAACACGCCCTTCGACCGCGTGCCGGTGCAGGGTCGCGCCCGGCGCATCATGAAGGGCGGCGTCTTCCTGTAAAGTTTCCCGCTTGCCCTCCCCTTCGGGCCACGCTAAAGCGCCCTCCTTCGCCGGCACAGGAGTGTAGCTCAGCTGGTAGAGCGTCGGTCTCCAAAACCGAATGCCGGGGGTTCGAGTCCCTCCACTCCTGCCAAGCCTGACCAGCGGAACCTTGATTTTTCAAGGCTTCGCGGCTAGGCGCCCGAGCGAAGATGGGTCGCGGAGCCAGCGGCCGCACCCCGGGACGTCAACATGGCGGGGTCCGGAGGGCGGACTGTTGCTTCGCGCTTTGGTGTTGATTCGAAGGTTTTGAGGCAACGAATGGCGAAGGTTTCCCCCGGCGAATTCGTCAATCAGGTGAAGACCGAAGCGTCGAAGATCGTGTGGCCCACCAGCCGCGAAACGATCATGACGGCGGTGATGGTCGGCATCATGACGACGCTGCTTGGCCTCTTCTTCTTCGGCATCGACACCTTCTTCGGCGCGATCGTTCGGTGGTTGCTGAGCTTCGCGGCGGGTCAGGCATAACAGCCTAGTTTGGGAGTTTGAGACGGTAACATGGCGCGCTGGTACATCATCCACGCCTATTCGGGCTTCGAAAACAAGGTCAAGGAATCGATCCTGTCCGAAGCCGAGCGCATGGGCCTCTCCCAGCTGGTCGAGCAGGTGGAAGTCCCCACCGAAACCGTGACCGAGGTGAAGCGCGGCAAGAAGGTGCAGGTCGAGCGCAAGTTCATGCCCGGCTACGTCCTCGCCAAGCTGGCGATGAACGACGACATCTACCATCTCGTCAAGAACACGCCGAAGGTGACGGGCTTCCTCGGCTCCTCCGGCAAGCCGCAGGCGATCAGCGAGACCGAGGCCGCCCGCTATTTCGGCGCGCAGAAGGCCGCCGAGGCCGCGCCCAAGCACAAGGTCAACGTCGATTACGAGATCGGCGACAGCGTCAAGGTGCTGGACGGCCCCTTCGCCAGCTTCAACGGCACCGTCGAGGAACTGGATTTCGAAAAGAACCGGGTCAAGGTGTCCGTGTCGATCTTCGGCCGCGCCACCCCGGTCGAACTGGACTTCGAACAGGTCGAACTGTCCAAATAATTCACGTGATCCCAGCGCGGCTGGGATCTCGTGCCTCAGGCCGTTCCCTTGCGGCCTGAGATGCCAGCCTCCGCTGGCATGACGACAAGGGGAAGCGGGAGGCGGATTTTAAGTCCGCTGCATGAACCGCTAAACTTGAACCGGGAGACGGGCTCGCCCTTCTCCCAGCAACAGAGTGAGTGAAAATGGCCAAGAAGATTACGGGCTATATCAAGCTCCAGGTGCCCGCTGGAGCCGCCAACCCCTCGCCGCCGATCGGCCCTGCCTTGGGTCAGCGCGGTGTGAACATCATGGAATTCTGCAAGGCGTTCAACGCCTCGACGGACAAGATGGAAAAGGGCACGCCGCTGCCGACCATCATCACCGTCTATGCGGACCGTTCGTTCAGCTTCGTCACGAAGCAGCCGCCCGCCACCTATCTGATCAAGAAGGCCGTCAACCTGAAGTCGGGTTCCAAGGAACCGGGCAAGGTCGTCGCCGGCAAG
>DATEJA010000348.1:0-2520 GCA_035278405.1 Sphingobium sp.
CCGCCTCCTGCTCGTGTCCCGGCGTCACCAAGAGGCCATTATACTCGATGAAGGGCCGGTCGGCGCCGGGATCGCCCGACTGGTTCAGCAGCAGCGTGGCGCAGCGGCCGAGCAGGCGCGGTTGCATCGCATGGCCGACCAGCGCCAGGGCGACATCCCGCCCCTCCCCGTCCGTGACCGCGAGCAGGTCCGGGCGGACGCCGTAGCTGTCCAGCCAGGCGCCCATCCAGGTCCAGCCGAGGAAGAAGGCGGCGTCGGACGCCGTCTCCAGCGCCTGCCAGCGGGGCGCCAGTTCGGCCAGGTCGGGCAGGCGGGAGAAGTGGGCGGTGAGAGCCATCGCCTGCCTTGTGGCAGAGATGGCGGGCGGGTCAAGGCGAGGCTTGGAACAGCAGGATCAGAGAGAGCGGCGCAGCGCCGGGTCGACCGATCCGTCCCGCCGCACCCCCGCCCGCGCGAGGTCGCGGCCCATCCGCCCGGTGAGGAAGCGGAACCACATGCGGAAATCGGCGCGCAGCGACCAGAGCGGGTAGCGGAAGGTGGCGGGCTGGTTGCGCTCGACCAGGCCATGGCCGATCCAGGCGAAACCATAGCCGGCGAGCGGCAGCGCCGGGATCATCCACCAGCGACCGGCAAAGGCAAGCCCGCCCAGCAGCAGGATCGACATGCTGGTCCCGGCATAATGCCACGCCCGCGTCGCCGGATGGGCATGTTCCTGCAGATAATAGGGCCAGAATTCGCTGAAGGCCGCCTTGTCGCTCATCATTCCCTCCCCGCTGGGCGAAGGAAGTAGAAGCGCATTTTACATCCGTTAAGGTTGTTGCGTCAAACCGTGCCCGTTTCGGGGGCGAAAAGGAAATAATCATAGGCCGCGCGCGCCGCCTCCGCCATGATCCGGTCGCGCACGGCATGGCCGCGCCGGTCCTTCATGACGAAGACCGTGATGGCGAAACGCCGGCCGTTGGGCAGCGTCACGATGCCCGCATCATTGCCCAGGCCGTTCAGCGTCCCCGTCTTGTGCGCGATCGGCGTGCCGGGCGGCAGCATCGCCACGAGCCGGCCCTTCCCCGTCTTGCAGCGACCCATCACGGAGAGCAGCAGCGCCGTGCTGGCGGGCCTGAGCGCCTTGCCATGATCGATCGCCGCGAGCAGGTCGTCCATGGCCCGCGGCGTGGAGGTGTCGCGCGGATCGGCGGCGAAGGCGAGGTTGGGCATGTCGCGCGCATCACGCTCGCGCGAGGAGCCGCCCGATTCCAACGCAACTTCATCGCCGGCATTTCCGGTCGCGCTCTTGGCGCGGGCCAGCAGCTGGGCGGTGTTGCTGTCGACGCGCAGGCCGTGGATGCCGATCGACTGGAGCCAGGCGTTGACCGCCTGCGGACCGCCCGCCCGCGCGACCAGCGCGTCGGTCGCTTCATTGTCGCTGCGGGTGAGCGAGAGTTCGAGCAGCGCCATCACCGACGTCGGCGTCCCGAGGCGCGGCAGGCGTTCGTCGAAGCTGAGCGTGCCGGCGTCGGCGAGCGAGAGAATCTTGCCAGCCACGGCCACCTTGTAGGTGCTGGCCATCGGGAACAGCGTTTCGCCGTTGATGCCGAGCGTTTCGCCGCTGGAAAGGTCGCGCGCGAAAATGCCCACCGTCCCGTCGCTGAGACTGGCGAAGCGGTTGAATTCGGCGATCAGCCTGGCCTCGGCATTTTTCTGCACGACGTTGCGCGGCGGGCCGAAGGCATCGGCGGTCGGCAGGGGCGCGAGGAACAGGCCAAGACCCGCGAACAGGGCGGCAAAGGAAGAGGAACGCGGCATCCGCTGTCTTTCCCTGATTCGCCGGTCTGGAGCAAGCGCTTTGCGCGGTTGACAGGGCGCGGTGGGACCGGGCGCGGTTGACAGCGTTCCGCCGCTGGGCTCAACACCCTGTCCCATGACTGGCATGATCAAGCTTGACGACAGCTGGCGCGCGCCGCTGCTGGGGGAATTCGAACGGCCCTATATGCAGGGGCTCAAACGCTTTCTTGAGGCGGAAAAGGCGGAAGGGAAACGCATCTTCCCCAAGGGCGGCGAATATTTCCGCGCGCTCGACCTGACGCCACTCGACCAGGTGAAAGTCGTGATCCTGGGGCAGGACCCCTATCATGGCGAGGGCCAGGCGCATGGCCTGTGCTTCAGCGTCCAGCCCGGCGTGCGCACCCCGCCCTCGCTCGTCAATATCTACAAGGAATTGAAGAGCGACCTGGGGCTGACGCCGCCGCGCCACGGGTTCCTTGAACATTGGGCGCGGCAGGGCGTGCTGCTGCTGAACAGCGTGCTGACGGTGGAGATGGGCAAGGCCGCGTCGCACCAGAAGCGCGGCTGGGAGGAGTTTACCGACGCGGTCATCCGCCTGGTCAATGAAAAGGCCGAGCCCGTCGTCTTCCTGCTGTGGGGCGCCTATGCCCAGCGCAAGGCGGCGTTCGTCGATCCGGCCAGGCATCTGGTGCTGAAGGCGGCGCATCCTTCGCCGCTGTCGGCGCATAACGGCTTTCTGGG
>DATEJA010000349.1:0-2127 GCA_035278405.1 Sphingobium sp.
TCGATGGTTTCGGGAAAGCTGATCGGCGCGAAATAGCGGCAGCCGGTTTCGACGACCAGGCCGATGACCGGGCTCGACTGCGGGTCGAGCAGGCCCCGTTCGATCAGCATGGCGTTCACCGCCGTGTCGAAATAGCTGTAATATTCGACATTGTTCACATGGCCGTAGACGTCATTGTCCTTCCAGCGTGTCGTAATGGAGCGCCACTGGGCATAGCTGTCGCGCCGGCCCCGGCTGGCTCGCTGATCCTCTTTGCTCGACATCGCTGCGCTTTCCCATTTTTCGCCGGAATCGGCGCTCATGGCTCATTGCCGTAGTGACTTGCATTAGTGGACTGTGCTACCGATCGTCAAGCACCAACAGAAATCACCGCGCAAATGCGGGCTGGACGAAGGATGTGAGAAATGAAGGTTAAAGCCGCTGTCCTGCGCCAAATGGGGGCCAGCCATCCCTATGCCGAATCGAAGCCGTTGGGGTTGGAGACGCTGGAACTCGACGCGCCGGGGCCGGGCGAAGTGCTGGTGCGAATCGCGGCGGCGGGGCTGTGCCATTCGGACCTGTCGGTCATCAACGGCAGCCGGCCCCGGCCCATGCCTATGGCGATCGGGCATGAGGCGGCGGGCGTCGTCGTGGCGATCGGCGACCATGTCGACGATCTCGCGCCGGGCGATCATGTGGTGATGGTCTTCATGCCCAGCTGCGGCCATTGCCTGCCCTGTTCGGAGGGGCGGCCCGCCTTGTGCGAACCGGGCGCGGCGGCAAACGGCAAGGGCATGCTGCTGTCAGGTGAATGTCGCCTCCATGATGGCGGGGACGGGGCGCTCGTCCACCATCATCTGGGCTGTTCAGCCTTTGCCGATCATGCAGTGGTGTCGCGCCGGTCGCTGGTGAAGGTGGACAAGGAACTGCCGCTCGACGTCGCCGCGCTGTTCGGGTGCGCGGTGCTGACGGGCGTGGGCGCGGTGGTCAATACGGCGAAGGTGCAGCCCGGCCAGTCGGTCGTCATCATCGGGCTGGGCGGCGTCGGCCTTGCCGCCCTGCTCGGCGCGATCGCGGCGGGCGCGGCGCAGGTGATCGCCGTCGATCTATCCGAAGACAAGCTCAGCCTGGCGAAGGAACTGGGCGCGACTGCGACGTTCAACCCCGCCTATGTCGACGCGGTGGCGGAGGTGAAGGCGCTCACCAACGGCGGCGCTGACTTCGCCTTCGAATTTGCCGGCGTCGTCCGCGCGCTTGAAAATGCCTATGCGATGACGCGGCGGGGCGGAACGACCGTCACCGCCGGGCTGCCGCCGCCGGACGCCGCGCTTGGCGTCAACGTCGTCGGGCTGGTGGCGGAGGAACGTACACTCAAGGGCAGCTATATCGGCACCTGCGTGCCGGTGCGCGACATTCCGCGCTATATCGCCCTCTACAGGCAGGGCCGCCTGCCGGTTAACCGGCTGCTGAGCGGCACCATCTCCCTCGATGACATCAACGCCGGCTTCGACCGGCTGCACGACGGCAGCATCGCGCGGCTGGTCGTCCGCTTCGACGAGCAAGGAACAGCAGCATGACCGCGCAGACCAGCTTGAGCAACCTCAAGGATCCGAGCCTTTTCCGGCAGCAATGCCTGATCGGCGGCGAATGGGTGGACGCGGCCAGTGGCGCCGTCTCCGCCGTCACCAACCCCGCGACCGGCGCGGTGATCGGCCATGTGCCCGCCCTGTCGCGCGAGGAAGTGACCAGCGCGATCGACGCCGCTTATGCCGTGCAGGCCGCATGGCGTGCGAAGACGGGCAAGGAACGCGCGGCGATCCTGCAGCGGCTCTACCAGCTGATGATGGAAAATCAGGATGACCTGGCGCTGATCCTAACCACCGAACAGGGTAAGCCGCTGGCCGAGGCGAAGGGCGAGATCGCTTATGCGGCAGGTTTCATCGAATGGTTCGGGGAAGAGGCGAAGCGCGTCTATGGCGACACCATTCCCAACCATCTGCCCGGCCGGCGGATCATCGTGCAGAAGGAGCCGATCGGCGTCTTCGCCGCGATCACGCCTTGGAATTTCCCGAGTGCGATGATCACGCGCAAGGCTGGGCCGGGCTGGGCGGCGGGCTGCACCGGCGTCATCCGCCCGGCGAGCGAGAC
>DATEJA010000350.1:0-6105 GCA_035278405.1 Sphingobium sp.
CAAGGGCTTCGACGTCGCCGTCATGTGCCAGCAGGTGTTCGGCGGCCATGGCTACATCTGGGAAAATGGCGTCGAACAATATGTCCGCGACGCCCGCATCGCCCAGATCTACGAAGGCACCAACGGCGTGCAGGCGATGGACCTGGTCGGCCGCAAGCTCCCGATGAACGGCGGCCGCGCGCTGCAGGCTTTCCTGAAGCTGGTCGCCGATGAGGTGGCCGACGCCAAGGGCAACGCAAAGCTGGCGCCCCTGGCCGAAGCGCTGGAAAAGGCGAGCGGCCAGCTGGGCGCGGCGACGATGTGGCTGATGCAGAATGCGATGGCCAATCCGGATAATGCCGGTGCCGGCGCGGTCCATTACATGCACATCCTCGGCATCGTCGCGACCGGCTTCATGTGGCTGCGCATGGCCAAGGCGGCTGCCGCCCTGCTGGACGCCGGCGAAGGCGACGCGCGCTATCTGGAGGCAAAACTCGTCACCGCCCGCTTCTTCGCCGAACGCATCATGCCCGACGCCGGCGCGCTGCGCCGCAAGATCGAAGCCGGCGCGGAAAGCCTGATGGCGATCGATGCGGACATGTTCCTGGCAGAGTGACCGCAGGAAGGAGGCGGGGGACATTCTGACGGAAAGGGTGGAATCCCGCCCTTCCCCTCTCCCCGGCCCTCTCCCCTGAAGGGAAGAGGGAGATTGGCAGCAAATGGCGAAATGCGATCAGCGGCGGTCTGTCAGCTTGATGCCGCTCGCCAGCTGGTTGGCGCCGATCTTGACCGCGTCGTCGGTGAAATTGGCGACGAAGCTGCTGCTGCGCTGGAGGCCGGGGACGAAGGCGGCGCGGTTGCCGGCGATCGAGAGGCCGGCGCTGTCATGCTCGCGGCCCTCGGGCGCGACGGTGATGAAGGCGCTGTAATTGTCCTTGTCCCTGCCCTGCACCATCTCGTTGCGGCTGATGGTGCCGCTGGCGCCGTTGGACAGGTCGATCATGTAATTGGTGAGATGGCCGTGGCTGTCGTCGAAACTGTTGTCGGTGATGGTGACGCGCGGCGTGCGGGTCTTGAGATAATGGCCGCCATCGCCCTGGTCGAAGCGCGATCGGGTGACGGTAAGGCTGGCATAGCGGCCGATATAGATGCCGTGGGCGCAGTCGAGGTCGCGGTCGCAGCGGCCCAGATGGCGGAAGGTCGACTTGTCGATGGTAACGCTGCCGCCGGGCGCGTCGCCGCTCAATATGCCTTCCTCGCTGTTGCGGAACAGGCTGTTGCTGACGGTCAGATTGCCGCGTTCGAGGCGGATGCCCGCGCCATTGCCGTCGGGCACGCGCAGATTCTGGAAGATGATGCCATCAATGCTGGTCGAGCGGCCGCGCAGCACCAGCGCCGCCTTGCCCTCGCAAACCGCGCCGTCGAGGATGACGCTGCCAGGCGTGCGGGCGCGGAAGGCGACGTCGCCCCCGTCCTGCACCGCGCATTGGCTGTAGGTGCCCGGCGCGATCAGCACCGTCCCCCGGCCCTTGCCGATGGCGGCCACCGCGTCCTTGAGCGAGGCATAGCCGCGCCCGCTTTCCGCGACGGTGAAGGGGGTCGGCATGGCCTGGGCGAGGGCGGCGGCGCCGATCGCGGCGGAGACGAGGAGCGTGGTCGACAGGATGCGCATATCGAAAGACATAGAGGCGCGCGGCGGCCGGGCCAATGCGGAGTCATGGTTAATGAAATCCTGTTCCGGGATGGGACAGGTCGGCGGAGAGTTGTTGCTGCGGCGGCGGGGGGTTTGGCGGGGCGCTCTTCGGGGCTTTGGGTCCGCCTTTTTCCTGAACCAAGTTCAGGATGACGAAAAGGGAGGTCGAGCCCTCGACTGCCACCCCCAGGTTGAGCTGGGCGATCATCCCGCCTAAGCTTCGCCCGCGCATGACTTTTTCGCTCTCCCGATCGATCCTTGCCCCGCTGCTGCTGGGCGCGGCGATGCTGTCGGGTTGCGGGCAGGAGGCGAGCGGGCCGGTGGTGGTGAGCGTCATCGGGACGCCGACCGATTTTGCCAAGCCGCTGGAGCAGCTGCCCGATCCGGGCGCCAAGCTGATCCTGGAGGCGACCGCGCAGGGGCTGGTCGCGTTCGACGCGGGCGGCGAAATCCTGCCCGCGCTCGCCCAACGCTGGATCGTCGAGGATGACGGGCGCAGTTACATCTTCCGCCTGCGCCGGGCGACCTGGCCCAATGGCGACAAGGTCACCGCCGGCGATGTCGCCCGGCTGCTGACGGCGCGAATCGACACGCTGCGGCGGCTCGACCCCGACGGGCCGCTCGATGCGGTGGAGCAGGTGGTGCCGATGACCGGCGAAGTCATCGAGATCCGGCTGGCGGCGCCGCGTCCCTATCTTCTCCAGATGCTGGCCCAGCCACAGATGGGCCTGCTGTCGCGCGACGGCGGCACGGGGCCCTATCGCAGCGACCGCTGGGGCAAGGCGCTGATGCTGACGCCGCTGGATGGCGGGGGCGAGGAAGGCGAGGAGTCCCCCATGCCCGACTGGCAGCGGCGCATCCTGCGCGCCGAACGGGCGGCGCTGGCCATCATCCGCTTCCGCGAAGAGAAGGCGGCGATGGTGCTGGGCGGGCGCTTTGCCGACCTGCCGCTGCTGGTGCCGGCCGGGGTCGACCGCGACGCGGTGCGGGTCGATCCGGCGCAGGGACTGCTGGGCCTGGCGGTGACGGGCAAGGGCACGCTGCTCGACGATGACGGGGTGCGGCGCGCGATCAACATGGCGATCGACCGCAGCCAGCTGCCGGCGCTGTTTCCGCTCGGCGGCTGGGCGATCACCGAGCAGATATTGCCGGCGCAGATGGATCTGCCCGTGCCCCCCGCCGCGCCCGATTGGGCGGAGCTGTCGCCCGACGATCGGCGCGCCCAGGCCGCTGCGCTGATCGCCCGATGGCGCGGCGCGCATGGCGACCCCCCGTCCCTGCGCGTGGCGCTGCCCGAAGGACCCGGCGCGACGATGCTGTTTGGCCTTGTGCGGCATGATCTGGGGCAGATCGGCCTTGCCGTCGAGCGGGTGCCGATGAAGGCCGATGCCGACCTGCGGCTGGTGGACGAGGTCGCCGCCTATGACAGCGCGCTCTGGTATCTGGGCCGCATCGGCTGCGCGCGAAAAATCCATTGCTCCGCCGAGGCGGAGGCGCAGTTGCAGGCGGCGAGCCTCGCCTCCAGCCTGGCCGAGCGCATGGCGCGGGTCGCCCAGGCGGAGGCACTGATGCAGGCGCATAACGGCTATATCGCGCTCGGCGCGCCGATCCGCTGGTCGCTCGTTTCGCGGCGGCTGACCGGATTCCTCCCCTCCCCCCGCGCGCGGCACCCATTGAACCAGCTGTTCCGCCGACCCACCTAGGGTGTGTGGGGATTTGGCCCATGGCGGGCTGCAAATGGCGGCTTTCTGCGCTTCCGGTGCTCACTTACTGTAAGTAGGATGCGCGCCGGTTCTCGAAAGCCACCATTTTCGCCTCGCCCTGAACCAAATCCCCACACCCAGGCGAAGAGGAAGATGGACGAATGGCGTTATCGCAGAATCAGTTTGACCGGATGGTGCGCGACCTGCCCGGCTTCGGCCGCGATCCCGCGTCGGTGCGGCGGCGGATCGAGGCGATGGAGACGATGCTGGAGGGACTGTTCGTCATCCCCGGCACCAACCGCCGCGTCGGGCTGGACAGCCTGGTCGGCCTGATCCCGGTGGTGGGCGATCTCGCCACGGCGGCGATGGGCGCCTGGATCGTGTGGGAAGCGCGCAATCTGGGCATGCCCAAATGGCAGCTGGCGCGCATGGCGGCCAATGTCGGCTTCGATACGCTGGTGGGCGCCATTCCCTTTGCCGGCGATCTGTTCGATTTCCTGTTCAAGTCGAACACGAAGAATCTGCGGATCATCCGCCGGCATCTGGACCGGCATCATCCTTCGACAGTGACGATCGAGGGGTAGCCCACCGAAGTTCGCCGGCGCATGCCGGGTCCAGGGCGAGGCCGGAGCTGGGCCCCTGCCTCCGCCGGGAACGGCAAGAAGAAAGCCGGTTCAGGCGAACGCGAAGTCGAGGCCGATATCGGCGGCGGGAGCGGACTGGGTGAGGCGGCCGACGCTGATGTAGGTGACGCCGGTTTCCGCCTTGGCGCGGATGGTCTGGAGCGTGACGCCGCCCGATGCTTCGGTCGGCACCCGGCCGCCGACCAGCGTGACCGCGCCGCGCAGCGTGGGCGCGTCCATATTGTCGAGCAGCAGGTGCGTCGCGCCGGCGGCGAGCGCTGGTTCGATCTGGTCGACCCGGTCGACCTCCACGATGATCCTCTCGATGCCGGCGGCGGCGGCGCGGCGGACCGCTTCCTCGACCGATCCGGCGACGGCGACATGATTGTCCTTGATCATCGCCGCGTCCCACAGGCCCATGCGGTGATTGGTCGCGCCGCCTTGGCGGGTCGCATATTTTTCCAGCACGCGCAGGCCCGGAATGGTCTTGCGCGTGTCGAGCAGGGTGGCGCCCGTGCCCAGGATCGCGTCGACATAGGCGCGGGTCATGGTCGCGATGCCGGTCAGATGCTGGACGGTGTTGAGCGCGGATCGCTCGGCGGTGAGCATCGCCCGCGCCTTGCCCCGGATGCGCATGAGGTCGGTGCCGGCGGCGACGCGGTCGCCATCCTGGCGCAACAGTTCGATCTCGACCGAGGGATCCAGCGCGCGGAAGAAGGCGGCGGCGATCGGCAGGCCGGCGAGCGTCACCGCGTCGCGGCTGTCCATCACCCCTTCGAAGATCGCGTCGGCGGGGATCACCGCTTCGCTGGTGACGTCGCGGCCGTCGGGGCCAAGATCCTCCGCCAGCGTCGAGGCGATGAAGGCGGGAAGATCGAAGCCGGGGAGCGTGAAGGCGGGAGAATCATCGTTCATCGGGATGCGATGTGGCATAGTCGCCGGGGCGTTGACAGCCCTTGCGTGATGATGGCCCATGGCGCGCGACCAGCAGGAGAGGCAGCATGAACGAGGAACCCCCAGCCGCGCGCGAGTGCGTCATCCGCCGGACGATCGACGCGCCGGCGCACCTGGTCTTCGCGGCCCATGCCGATCCGGCCTGTGTGAAGCGCTGGTTCGGGCCGGTCGGCTGGCCGCTCAGCAAATGCGAGATGGATTTCCGCGAGGGCGGCCAGTTCCATTTCCAGATGACGAGCGATGCGGGCGAATTGGGTCCGCCCTTTGGCGGGACCTATCTGGAAATCGTGCCGGATCGGCGGATACGGTTCGACAATGGCTTCGAGGAGCCGGGATCGCCGAGGATGGTGATGACGGTGGACCTGGCCGAGGATTCGGATGGGCGGACGCTGCTGACGCACCATACGCTGTTCGAGAGCTGGGCGATGCGGGAAGAATATCTGGCGCAGGGGTTTCGGGAAGGGACGGAATCGGGGCTGGATCAGTTGGAAGAGGTCGTGCGCGAGATGGTGGCGGAGATGGGTGGGGGGTGATGGGTTGTCAGCAGACATTCCCCTCCCGTTAACGGGAGGGGCAGCGAGACTTGCTCGCGCAGCGAGTTAGTCGCAGCGGGGTGGGCCGGCGCAAACGCAACGGCATTTTTCAACGGTTAGCCCGTGGGCTCGCTTCGCTCGCGCCCACCCCTAACCCCTCCCGCCAGCGGGAGGGGAATGTCTATAGGTGGCCGCCTGCCGACGTCCAATCAGCGGTTGCCCACATCCCCCTTGCCCACCGTGCCGCTCGCCATGTCGAGCATCCTGTCGAGGCTCTTCTTGGCGGCGAGGCGCAGGCTTTCGTCCATTTCGATGCGCGGCTGCAGGTCGCGGAGCGCAAGGTAGAGCTTTTCCATCGTGTTGAGCGCCATGTACGGGCATATATTGCAGTTGCAATTGCCGTCCGCGCCGGGCGCGCCGATGAAATTCTTTTCCGGCACGGCCTTTCGCATCTGGTGGATGATGTGCGGTTCGGTCGCGACGATCAGCGTGTCGCCGGCCATGGTCTTGGCATATTGCAGGATGCCGCTGGTCGACCCGACATAATCGGCATGGTCGACGATATAGGGCGGACATTCCGGGTGCGCGGCGATCGGCGCGTCGGGGTGCTGCGCCTTGAG
>DATEJA010000351.1:0-4006 GCA_035278405.1 Sphingobium sp.
GACGTGACCCCGCTGTCGCTGGGCATCGAGACGCTGGGCGGCGTGTTCACCCGCATGATCGATCGCAACACCACCATCCCCGCCAAGAAGTCGCAGGTCTATTCGACCGCCGACGACAATCAGCAGGCGGTGACGATCCGCGTGTTCCAGGGCGAGCGCGAAATGGCGGCGGACAACAAGCTGCTCGGCCAGTTCGACCTGGTCGGCATCCCGCCAGCACCCCGCGGCGTGCCGCAGATCGAGGTCACGTTCGACATCGACGCCAACGGCCTCGTCAACGTCCATGCCAAGGACAAGGGCACGGGCAAGGAGCAGCAGATCCGCATCCAGGCTTCGGGTGGCCTCAGCGACGCCGACATCGAGCAGATGGTGAAGGACGCCGAACGCTTTGCCGAAGAGGACAAGAAGAAGCGCGAATCGGCGGAAGCCAAGAACAACGCCGAAAGCCTGATCCACACGACCGAAAAGCAGCTCGAAGAGCATGGCGACAAGGTCGACGCGGGCCTCAAGTCCGAGATCGAAACCGCGATCGCGGCCGCCAAGTCGGCGGTCGAGGGTGGCGACGCCGAAGCGATGAAGAGCAAGGCGCAGGAACTGGCCCAGGTCGCGATGAAGCTTGGCCAGGCGATTTACGAGAAGGAGCAGGCTGCGGCTGCTGCTCCGGGGGCGGAGGCTCCGAAGGCTGATGACGATGTCGTCGACGCCGAATTTTCGGAAGTGGACGACAACAAGGCGTAAGCTGATGTGCTCTTACCGTCATTCCCGCGAAGGCGGGAATCTATCTCCCCAACCTTGCCGCGAGTGTATAGGTTGGGAGATGGACCTCCGCCTGCGCGGGGGTGACGGTAAATTGCCGTCGGGGGCGAGATGACTAGCGAACTGGACTATTACGAACTGCTCGAGATCGAGCGCACGGCCGATGCCGGCATGATCAAGAGCGCCTATCGCAAGCTCGCGATGAAATATCACCCGGACAAGACCGGCGGATGCACCGACGGCGAGGCCAAGTTCAAGGCCGTTTCCGAAGCCTATGAATGCCTCAAGGACCCGCAGAAGCGCGCGGCCTATGACCGCTATGGCCATGCCGCCTATACCAATGCCCAGAATGGCGGCGGCGGTGGCGGCTTCAACGGACGCGGCGCGGGCGGCTTTTCCGACCTCGGCGATATTTTCGAGACGATTTTCGGCCAGTCGGGCTTTGGCGGTGGCGGGCGCCAGGCGCAGCGGCGCGGCGCCGACCTGCGCTACGACATGGAGATCAGCCTCGACGAAGCCTATCATGGCAAGCAGACCGAAATCGAGATCGAGGTTTCCGCCTCCTGCGAAAGCTGCGACGGATCGGGCGCGCAGCCGGGCACGGGCGTCAAGACCTGCGGCACTTGCGGCGGCCATGGCCAGGTGCGGGCGCAGCAGGGCTTCTTCGTGGTCGAGCGCACCTGCCCAAGCTGCCACGGCGCGGGCCAGGTGATCGAAAGCCCCTGCCGCTCCTGCCGGGGCGAAGGTCGGGTGGACAAGCCCAAGACGCTGTCGGTCAATATTCCCGCCGGCGTCGACGAAGGCACGCGCATCCGCCTGTCGGGCGAGGGTGAGGCGGGCGCGCGCGGTGCGCCGTCGGGCGACCTCTATATCTTCCTGCATGTGAAGCGCCACGCGATCTTCGAACGCGACGGCACGACGCTGTTCTGCCGCGCGCCGGTGAGCTTCACGACGGCGGCGCTGGGCGGCTGCATCGAGGTGCCGGGGCTCGACGGCCAGCGGCACGAGATCAAGATTCCGAGCGGCATCCAGTCGGGCAAGCAGATCCGCCAGCGCGGCGCGGGCATGCCGGTGCTGAACGGCCGTGGGCAGGGCGACCTGGTGGTGCAGGTGGATGTCGAAACGCCCACCCGCCTCACCGCGCGGCAGAAGGAATTGCTGGAGGCCTTCCGCGAGACGGAGACCGGCGAGGAATGTCCGCAGTCGACGGGCTTCTTCAGCAAGCTCAAGGAATTGTGGGGGGATTGAGGCTTCAGTCCTGCCGATGATCAAGGCCGGATGCGGGATTGGCCTGCGCCCGGCTTTTCGTCGAGGAGCTTTCGGCCAACCTGACGCCCGTCCTTACTCTCCAAGATCGCGCGGAGTCGCATGCCCCTGGTCGAGAGGGCGTGCGCAGCCAGCCGGGAGAGGAGCCTGTAAGGGGCCGTCGCGCCTTCCCCTCTCCCCAACCCTTTTCCCTGACGGGGATAGGGAGCAGGGGAATTCAACCGGGACACCCTCCTGCTGGCGGGAGGCGAAGGATCAGGGCTTGCCCGCCGATTGCTGCATCCGTCGTTCGGCGAACCATTGTTCCAGCATCTTGGCGGTGCAGCCGGTGAAGCCATTGCTGCCGATCACCGAGCAGCTGTTGGGCAGGTTCTGCCGCTGCACCTGTTCCATCGTCGCCACCTGGCTGCCCCAGCCGGGACCGCCGGAGGGCGCGGGCTTTTCGCGCAGTTTCTTGGGGATGCGGTAGCGTTCGGATTCGGGGCGGCGGGCGCAGACGATGATTTCGTCGCCCTTGGCCTGCGGGCAAGGATCATCGCCATAGACGGTCAGGTTGAAGACCACCCGCTTGTCCGGATCGGCCCCGGCGGCCGGGGCAGCGGCCGTCGCCGGCGGGATGATCATCAGTGCGATGAGGCTGGCCAGAACCGGGATGCGCATCGAAAATTCCTTACCCTTCCCCTGTCTTCCCCCTCCGAGACGCCATGCGCCAAACAAAGCCGTCAGGGTTTGGCGGGCGCCGGCTGCGCTGCGACGGTAGGCGTGCCTGGCACGGCGCCGGCGGCCTCCGCCTTTTCCTCGGCGACCGCCTGGGCCTCGATCTGGCGGCTTTCCGCGTCGATGGTCGAGAGGCGGCGGGCGCGTTCGGCCGCGACCAGATCCTTCCAGCTG
Organism: Sphingobium sp.; assembly: GCA_035278405.1. Taxonomy (GTDB): domain Bacteria; phylum Pseudomonadota; class Alphaproteobacteria; order Sphingomonadales; family Sphingomonadaceae; genus Sphingobium. The sequence goes on from DATEJA010000351.1 coordinate 2,914, forward strand.
GCATTGTCGGCGGCCTGCCGTTCCGCCTTGGCCAGGCGAGCGAGCTGGTTGAAGCAGCCGGTGAAGCCGCCGGGGCCGGTGGCCGAGCAGCTTTCGGTGCCGGTGCGGCCGACATATTCCATCGCCTTCACCCGCTCGCCCCACGCCTGGTTGGCGGGCTTGTTGGGATCACCGCGCAGCGGTTCGGGGATGCGGTAGCGTTCCTCCTCGCCCTTGCGCGCGCACACGACGATGTCGCTGCCCGCGCTTTGCGGACAGGGATCATTGCCATAGACGATGACGAGATTGACCTTTTCCGATCCGCTGGTTCCGGACGCGGCGGTGGGCGCCTGATCCTTGGGGCCCGCCTGCGGCTGCTGGGCCATGGCGGGGAGCGCGGTCGCGGCCGCCAGCAGCGCGGCGAGCATGGCTGTCTTCTTCATCGTCTTTCCGTCTCCTCAGATCCGCTTCGACAGTGCGATCGCGACGCGGCAGCCCAGGCGAATGACGCCCGACAGCAGGGGGTAAGCGGGCGCCTGTTCGGCGCCATGGGCCAGAGCGGTATCGCGATGCTCCAGCTCTTCCGCCTTGAAATCCGTGATGGTCGCGGCAAGTTCCGGATCATCCTGGCCCAGCGCGTCGAGCTGCTCGGCATAATGGCGGTCGATCTCCGTCTCGATCGCCGCGGTGCAGGCCATCGCGGCGCGCGGGCCGATCGCCGCCGTGACCGCGCCGAGCGCGAAGCCGGCGACGTTCCACAAGGGCTGCAGGGCGGTGGGGCGCACGCCCCGTTCGACGATCATCCGGTCGAAGACCTTGCGGTGCGCTTCTTCCTGCGCGGCCATGCCGGCGATGACGCGGGCGTCGGGATGGCGGTCGCCCAGCACCGCCAGTTGCCCGGCATAGATGCGGGTCGCGCCGAATTCGCCGGCCTGGTCGACGCGCAGCATCGCGGCGCGCTGGTCGGCGGTCACCTTCCTGCCGGGCCGGGGAAAATCGCGGGACGCGCTCATGCCTCTTTCCTTCCCTTGAGCAGCAGGGCCAAGATGGCGAGCGCGCTCGCCCCCGACAAGAGCCCGTTATAGCCCGCCAGCGAGACGCCGAACAGGCTCCA
>DATEJA010000352.1:0-4840 GCA_035278405.1 Sphingobium sp.
TGGTGACCCCTACGGGAATCGAACCCGTGTTTCAGCCGTGAAAGGGCCGCGTCCTAGACCGCTAGACGAAGGGGCCACATGCAGAGCCGCGTGGGCGGCGCTGCGAAGCGAGGGCGGCTTTAGGGGGGGACTTTGCAGCGGTCAACCCCCTTGGTTCAGGAAAAATGAGCTGGCCTTTCAATCCGCCCAGGCCGCGTCCTCCAGATGCAGTTCCGCAGCGGGACGCGGGCCCCAATCGTCGATCTTGGCACGGCCGGCGACCCACAGGCGCCGGTCCCTGGGCGCGCCCAGGATCGCCTGGCCCAGATCGGATTCGGCCTGGCGGAAGGCGATGGTCTTGATCGACCGGCCGTCATCGCCCGCCATGATCGCGCGCAGATGGCCGTTGCCCACGACATCGGCCTTGATGACGCGCATCGGCCCGGCGGCGACCAGGGGCGCGGGCCAGCCCGCGCCATAGGGGCCGCCCGCCTCGATCGCGCCGACGAAATCGGGATTGACCCCGGCCGGCGCGAGCACGGCGTCGATCAACAGCGCGCGATCATCGCGCGCGCGGGTGACGGCGGCGGCCAGGCGTTCGTCGAGGAAGTCGGCGAGCGCGTCGACCTTGTCCGCCCTCACCGTCAGCCCCGCCGCCATGGCATGGCCGCCGCCCGCGACGAGCAGGCCGCTATCCTTGGCCGCGAGCACCGCCGCGCCCAGGTCCACCCCGGAAATCGACCGGCCCGATCCCTTGCCGACGCCCGCTTCGTCGAGCGCGACGATGATCGCCGGACGACCGGCCTTTTCCTTGATGCGCCCGGCGACGATGCCGATCACGCCTGGATGCCAGCCCGGCCCGGCGATCAGCGCGACGGCGCGATTGCCCTGCGCCGCCAGAAGCGCTTCGGCTTGTTCCTGCACCATCGCCTCGATCGCGCGACGTTCTTCATTAAGCTGGTCTAGTTCGGCGGCGATCCGCGCGGCCTCCAGCGGGTCTTGCGTGGTGAGCAGCCGCACGCCCAGGTCCGCCTTGCCCACGCGCCCGCCGGCATTGATGCGCGGGCCAAGCGCGAAGCCGAGGTCATGGCAGAGCGGCGCGCGGTTGAGCCGGCTGGCGTCTATGAGGGCGGCGATGCCGATATTGCGGCGCTTGGCCATGACCTTGAGCCCCTGCGCCACGAAGGCGCGGTTCAAGCCCTTGAGCTGCGCGACATCGGCGACGGTGCCCAGCGCGACGATGTCGAGCAGTTCCATCAGCGGCGGCTCGGCGCGCGTGGCGAACCATCCCCGGCCACGCAGCACCCGCACGAGTGCGGCGCCCAGCAGGAAGGCAACCCCCACGGCGGCGAGATGGCCGTGCGCGGCTGCTTCGTCCTGTTCGTCAAGGCGATTGGGATTGACCAGGGCGAAGGCTTCGGGAAGCGCGGCCGCGCATTTATGATGGTCGACCACGACGACATCGACGCCGGTCGCCTTCGCCATGGCCAGCGCCTCGAACGCCTGGGCGCCGCAGTCGACGGTGACGATGAGGGTCGCCCCCTCCCCCGCCAGGCGCACCAGCGCCTCGCCCGAGGGGCCATAGCCTTCCATCAGCCGGTCGGGGATATAGGGCCGCGCCGCCAGGCCCAGGTCACGCAACAGAAGGATGAGCAAGGCCGCGCTGGTCGCGCCGTCCACGTCGTAGTCGCCGAAGATCCGCACATCCTCTTGCCGCTCGACCGCGTCGGCCAGCCGCTGCGCGGCGGCATCCATGTCGCGGAACAGGCTGGGATCGGGCATGAAATGGCGGATGGTGGGATTGCGATGCGCCTCCACCGCGTCGCGCGGGCAGCCCCGCGCGAGCAGAAGCTGGGCGACCAGATCGTCCGGCCGATAGCCCGGATCGCGCGCGTCCGCGCCTCCCCCCCGCCAGCGCCAGGGTTGTCCGAGGATGGAGCGGGTGACGTTGAGCGCGACGGTCATGCCCAATCCCTAGCCGGGTCCGGCGCGCGAGGAAAGTCGAACCGCCGGATCAAGGGAACCGAAGGAGCACCCCGCGCGTATAGTCCCTCCGCGCGCGCGAAAGGCGGGAACGAAAAGGGGCAGTGGCGGTTCATGACTTCGAGGCAGGCCAGAGGCGTTCGGCATGCCTTGAGCATCCTGATGATCGCCGCCTTTCCCCTGCCCCTCGCGGCCCAGCCGATCCCGCCGCAGCCCCAGCCGTCGCCGGATCAGGAAGCGCAAATCCTGCCTGACAGCGAATTCGAGGCGCGCCTGCCCAAGGCCGGCGAGCCCGTGCCGACCGACCCCAACGCGCCGCTGCCTTCGATCGACAGTTGGATCGACCAGCACATGCCGCAGGCCAACGCTCCTGCGCAATTGCCGCCGGCCACCGAGCCGCTCCCCGAAACCGAGCTGGCGCAGCCGCTGCCGCCGCTCGACAGCGTCACCGTGCCACAGCAGGTCGCGGCCGAGAATCCGAACGAGAAGACGCCGGAGATCCGCTATGCGGTCGAGCTGGATGGCTTTGGCGGGACCGGATTGGAGGATGAGTTTCGCGATTCCTCCGCGCTGATCGGCGGCAAGGGCCGGGCGGAGACCGCCGCCATGGTCCAGGCGCGCGCGCATGAGGACGAGGCGCTGGCGGTCCGGCTGCTTTATTCGCAAGGCTATTACGACGCGACCGCGCTCGCCTCGCTCGACCAGAGCGGGACGGGGGCGCTCAAGGCCGTGCTGTCGGTGACGCCGGGCAAGCGCTACAAGATCGGGCAGATCATCATCCATGCGGGGCCGACCGTGCCGCCGGGCCTGGTGCGCGACAGTCTGCCGCTGCAGACCGGCGACTATATCGTGGCCGACGCGGTGGAGAGCGCCGAGGCTCATGTCGGCGTGACGCTGCCCGAACATGGCTATGCCTTCGCCAAGGTCGGGGAGCGCGACATTCTGCTCGATCCCGCGACGGTCACCGGCGACTATAGCCTGCCGGTCGACACCGGACCGCGCGGCTCCTTCCGCGCGATCACCACCTCGGGCGAGAAGCAGGCGTTCAGCGCCGATCATATGAAGGTGATCAGCCGCTTCCGGCAGGGCGAACTCTATGACAGTCGCAAGGTCGACGACCTGCGTCGCGCGCTGGTGGCGACCGGGCTGTTTTCCAGCATCTCGGTCGATCCGGTGCGGACCAACGCGCCGGGGCCGGACGGCACCGAATATGTCGACCTGAATGTCGCGCAGGAGGCGGGGCCGCCCCGCACGCTGGCGGGAGAGGCCGGCTATGGCACCGGCCAGGGCTTCCGCGCCGAGGGCACATGGACCCATCGCAATCTTTTCCCGCCCGAAGGCGCGGTGATCGCCAGCGTGATCGCTGGCACGCAGGAACAGGGCGCTTCGGGCACCTTCCGCCGCTCCAACGCGGGCAAGCGCGACCGCACCTTCCAGACCGGGCTGACGCTCAATCACCAGAATTACGATGCCTATGAAGCCTTTACCGCCGGCCTCAACATCAGCTGGGCGCGCCAGTCGACGCCGATCTTCCAGAAGCGCTGGACCTACACTTATGGCGCGGAAATCATCCTGACGAACGAAAAGACGACGATCGATCCGGCAACCGCCGAGACCAGGCGCCTCACCTATTTCATCGGCGCGCTGCCCCTGCAGCTTGGCTATGACCGGACCAACGACCTGCTCAATCCCTCCAAAGGCTTCCGCGCCAATCTGCGCCTGTCGCCCGAAGCGTCGCTGCGGGGCAATGTGTCGCCTTATGCCCGCGCCACCTTTGACCTTAGCGGCTATTATCCGCTGTCGGACGCGCTGGTGATCGCCGCGCGCACGCGGCTGGGCACGATCAGCGGCGCCGCGCGCGATGATATCGCGCCTTCGCGCCGGGTCTATGCCGGCGGCGGCGGGTCGGTGCGCGGCTATGGCTATCAGGAACTGGGGCCCAAGGACGTCAAGAATGATCCGATCGGCGGTCGGTCGGTCAATGAATTCGCGGTCGAAGGACGCTACCGCTTCGGCAATTACGGGGTCGTCGCCTTCGTCGATGCGGGGCAGGTCTATGAAAGCTCCATCCCGCAATTTTCCGACATCCGCTATGGCGTGGGCCTTGGCGGGCGCTTCTATACCGACTTCGGCCCCTTCCGCGCCGACATTGCCATGCCCATCAACCGGCAGCCGGGCGAATCCAAATTCGCCATCTATATCGGCATCGGGCAGGCCTTCTGATGGCGGAAGAAACAGCCCCTTCGCCGGCGAGTGACGCCCAGGTGACGGTGATCCGCCAGGGCCGGCCGCTCTGGCAGAAGATCGCGATCGGCCTCGCCGGACTGATCGTCGCGCTGGTCGTGCTGGCGGCGGGCCTGCTGCTGTTCCTCAACACGCAGCCGGGCAAGAAATTCCTGATCCGCCAGATCGCCGCGCTGAAGCTGGAATCAGGCATGGCGATCAGCGTCGGCCGGATCGAAGGGTCGGTCTATAGTGACATGGTCATCCATGACCTGGTGCTGCGCGATCCCAAGGGGCCGTTCGCGGTGTCCCCGCGCGTTCATGTGGTCTGGAGCCCGTTCCGCTATATCAACAACCATATTTCGGTGCGGCTGCTGGAAAGCCCGCTGGTGATATTGGCCCGCAGCCCGCGGTTCAACATCACCAAGACCAACCCCAATGCGCCGATCCTTCCCGATCTGGACATCGACGTCGATCGGCTGAAGATCGCCAAATTCGTCCTGGCCAAACCCGTCATCGGCCAGAAGCGCGAGATCGCGATCGACGGCGTCACCCATATCGCCGATGGCCGCGCGCAACTGTCCGCCGATGCGGTGGTGGACAGTGGCGACCGGCTGCAGGCCTGGCTCGATGCGGTGCCGGACAAGAACCGCCT
>DATEJA010000353.1:0-3500 GCA_035278405.1 Sphingobium sp.
CGACGCTTGGCGAAGTCGGGGTCCCAGCCTTCCTTGGCGTGGATCGGCGCCTGCTGGCCGAGCGCGGAAAAGGTGATCTGGCTGCCCCGATCCTCGATCCGCTCGCCCCAGGTCTGCTCGGGCACGAAGCCGGTCGCCTCCAGCGACTGGTCGAAGGCCGTCAATATCCGCTGCTTCTGCGCTTCGTCGAACAGTTCGGCATAGACCGGAGACCAGCCGCCCGCGCCATGGGTATAGAGCTTGGTGCCGGTGGTCGGCATCAGCCACAGGCGCGATAGGTCCGCACGCCCCGGCAGCCGGCTGGCCACCTGCTTGTCGAACTGCGGCCAGTCGCCCCCGGAAATAATCGCGACATGCGCGACCCCCAGCAGATCGGCGATCGCCTCGCCCATCGCCTCCCCCAGCGGCTGCTTGCTTTCCGCCAGCGTCCCGTCAAGGTCGAAGGCGATCAATTCTTTCATGGTGACAGCTCCAAAAAACAGGCAACCGCCGCTAGCATCCAAAATAACGGTCGGCAAATGGGCGAAAGGTGAATAGACCTGATTGACCACCATTACCCAGGGAAATTCCATCACCCGTGGCATATCAACGAAGCGACGACTGGATTTTCCTGGGCCAGGGGAAAAGTTCCAAAGTATTCCGTATCACCCCCGGCAAGGTCATCAAGATTTTCCATGCGGCTGTTTCGGAGGAGATGATCCAGCGGGAAATCGCCGCCGCCAGGCTCGCCTCCTCGCGTCATGTGCCCACCGCGGCGCCCATGGAGTGGGTCAGGGTGGATGGCCTCCCGGCGCTCGTCTACCCGGAGGTCGCGGGCCGCTCGCTCGCCGCCACGATCCGCCGCAGGCCCGCTCGCGCCGCCGCCCTGCTGGCGCGCATGGCCGATCTGCAACAGGCCATCCACGGCCATGCCGCCGGCGATCTGCGCGCGGTCAAGACGGTCCTTGCCACCGACATCGTCTATGGGCCGGCGCCCGAGCCCTTGAAGCAAGCCGCCATCGACCATCTCCAGCATCTGCCCGATGGCGATCAGCTGCTGCATGGCGATTTCCACATCGACAATATCCTGGTCAGCGATGACCGGCTGGTCGTGCTCGATTGGGCCAAGGCGGCGGCGGGCGATCCGGCGGCCGATATCGTGCGCAGCGAGATGCTGATGCGCTTCGGCGCCGGCCCGGCCGATCCCGTCACCATCCTTTGGCGCGACTGGGCCGCCCGCCGGCTGCGCACCGCCTATCAGCACCATGCCGCGATCGACGATGATCGGCTGGCGCTGTGGCGGCCGGTCGTGGCGCTCGCCTGGCTGCGGGCCTGGCCGCCGGTGCGCAACCGCGCCTTTCGCCGCTATCTCGATGGCGCGCTTCGGCGCGTCGGCCTTCCCGCTTTCAGCTCACTCTGACGAGGCTGGCGACCCGGCTGCGGCTGTCGGCGGCCTGGCGCGGCTCGGTCCGGTCACGGCACAGACGCTCGACCGCATTGTCCACCAGCAGGCCCAGCCCTTCGTCGCTCAGCAAGCCGCCCCGGATCAGGCAGCGGTCGATCAGCACCCGGCGGAAGGCGGCATAAAGCGCCTGGTCGGGTGCGCCCGGGTCCAGCCAGAATTCGTCCAGCGTCCCCTTGTAGACGACGCCCGGCACCTTGTAGACCGCATGGCCCAGCACCAGCACCGGCTTGCCCCGATTGAGCGCCAGCGTGCCCACGGTGCTGTTCACCGTCACCACGCCGAGCGACCTGCCCACGACATCGGCAATGTCCCAGTCCGCCAGGTAGAAGACCCGGTCCTCCACGCCATAGCGCGCGGCGAGGCGCCGGGTCAGCCGTTCCCAGGCGACAAGGCCGCTGTCGAGCGGATGCCGCTTCACCAGCAACGACGTGTCGGCGGGCGCATAACGGGCAAAGCTCTTGATCACGAAGCGAAGCGCCGCGCGCATGTTGCCGAAGGGCGAATGGACGCGGATCTGATAGTCCGAATCCAGCTGCAGCGGCAGCGCGAAATAGCGACGGTCCTTGACCTTGTCCCATTCGGCCCGCGACACGCGCGCGTCCTTCTGGCGCAGCATCAGCTTCTTGAACCAGCCCGCCGCCTCCACGACGAAGCTCTGCGGCCGATGGGTGCGGTAGAAGGGGAAAAGCGGCCGCATCATCGCCGACGCCATGCCGTTGCGCGCGGTATTGAGCGCCCGCTGGCGGAAGGTCGACGGGATCTGCGGTTCCATCCCGCCCTCGGCCGGCAGGTTGCGCGCCTGTTCGCGATACCAGTCGGGATCGAGCGGCAGGGTCGAATTGCCGTTCACGCCGTCTTCCTGCAACGTCATGAAATCGGGGCGGATATAGCCTTCCTCCACGACATGCACGCGCAATCCCCGCAGCCGCGCCATCTTGTGCGCGGAGGCATGATAGGGCCGGCAATCGCCATAGAGGATGAGGTCGGTCACGCCATGATGGACGATGAAATCGTCGAAGAAGAGCGGCCAGTTGCGGAAGCTGCCGCGATAGTCGGTCGCCTCGCCCGGCCAGTCGACCTTGTCGCCGCCATTGATGTTGATCCTGACCGCGCCATGGCCGCGCGCGCGCAGCGCGTCGGCCAGCATCGCGAAAAAGGGTCCATGGGGTCCTTGCAGGAACAGGAAGGTCTTGGCCGGGGCGTCAGCCATGCAGATACTCGGCGGACAATGTCATAAACCGTCTAATTTTCCCCTCTAGCGTCCGCAACCGGCTCAGCCAGGATATTGGCGACGTCGATCCGCTGCCCAACCGCTCCACCATGATTTCGGGCCCGCAGGGCAAGCGCGTGACCGGGTCGAGGTAACGAGGATAGAGAATGAGGGCGCCGGCGACAAGCTGATCCATCGTCAGTTGTCGTCCCCGTCGCGGATTGGGCGCCGCCATGTCCCGCGTCAGCCCCCAGCCGGCGAAGAAGGGCATGCCATGCACCGTCACCGGCCGGTCGCGTATCAGCGCCTCGAACCCGGTCAGGGACGACAGCACATGCACTTCGTCCACCGCCTGCACCAGCGCCATCAGCGGCGCGCCCAGGTCGACCAGGTCGGCATGTTCCAGGATCGCCGCTTCGCCAAGATGCCCCCGGCGCAACCCCGCCTGCACATCGGGATGCGGCCGGTAGATGATGTAGGCATCGGGCTCGGCCCCTCGCACCCGCCGCAACAGATCGAGATTGCCCGTCACCCCGGCGCCGCCCTGCTGCACCGACAGGTCATCCTCCACCTGGCCCACCGCCAGAACGGTGCGCCGGTCCGCCGGCAGGTTGGGCATCCGGCCAGCTTCCAGCCCATATTTGGTGACGCCGCTCGCCCGGATGGCGGCCCGCAGCCGCCGCGCGCGATCAAGCAGGGCAGGCGGAAAATCATGGGCGGCGAGCAGGGTTTCCAGGTCGCTGGCGGTCCGCGCGTCATAATAGATGCCCGACCTGTCGATCACCACCGACCCGGGCGGGGTCAGCGTCGCCCCCAGCCCCTTCGACCGCAGGAATCCATCCTCGA
>DATEJA010000354.1:0-2277 GCA_035278405.1 Sphingobium sp.
GCCGATCCGCAGCCAGATCGGCTGCATCTCCGCGAACAGCCGCTCGCCGATGCCCACGGTGCAATCCTCATGGAAAGCGGCATGGTTGCGGAACGATCCCAGGAACAGCTTCAACGACTTCGATTCGACGATCGTCGCGGCGGGCGCATAGTCGATCACCAGATGGGCGAAGTCGGGCTGCCCCGTCACCGGGCAGAGCGATGTGAATTCCGGCGCGGTGAAGCGGACCAGATAGGGCTTGCCCGGCCGCGGATTGGGGACATAATCAAGCACGGCCTCTTCCGGGCGCGCGGGCAGCGCGCTCGACTGGCCAAGATGGATCGGTTTGCTCATTTCAGGCGTATCGGTCATGACGGGCCATCTACGCCATTGCACGCACAATGTCATCGCCACCTCGCCTCTCTCAATCGTTCACCGCCCGTTCAGCCGGCGCCGTGCCTTGGCTGCCTGCCATGGGGTTCCATCCTGCCGCCTTGTCCATCCTGCCGCTGCTGCTGGCGACCTCCGCGCTCGCGCAGGAGCAGCAGGGCGGCGGCGATCCGGTGTTCAACCTGCCCAAGTCGACCCAGCCGCCCGCCGATCCCACGCGGCAAGGCCCCGAACTGGATGTCTTTCGCGGCGCTCCGGTGACGCCGCCCCCGCCGGTAGTGGTGCCCCCCGTGCCGGCGCCGACGGTCACCCCGCCCCCGCAGGCAACGCCGCAAGCGCAACCGCAGCCACCCGCGCCGAGCCGGACCCCGCGTCCGGCTGCCCCGGCGCCCCGGGCCGAGCCTGCCGTCCCCGCCGCACCCCAGTCCAGCCCAAGCGCGCCACCCCTCGCCACCCCGCCGCAGGCTCAACCGCAGACCGCACCGCAAAGCGCGCCGCTCGCTCCCCCGCCGGCCACGTCGCCGCAACCGGCACCGCTCAGCCCGCCGAGCGAAGCCACCCCCTGGCCTTGGATCGCCGCCGGCCTGCTGGCGATCGTCGCCATGCTGGGCGCCGCTTGGCTGCTCCGCCGGCGCCGCTCGGAGGTCGAGCAGCCATGGGATGAGCCCGCCGTCGAAGAGGAACCGGCGCCCGCTCCCGCCGCGCCCAGGCCGCGCGCCACGCCCGTTCCGCCTCCGCCCCAGCCGAAACCCGCGCCCGCTCCGGCCACCCCGCCGCCAGCCCCCAACGCCGACCGCCCCTGGATCGACGTCACCATGGAGGTGCGGGGCGCGCGCCTGTCGCTGATGGGCGCGACGATCAACTATGTCCTCACCCTGCACAATCGCGGCACCCTGCCGGCCGAAGATCTGCTGATCCGCAGCCTCATCGCCAATGCCGATGCCCACCAGCAGGCGATGCTGCAGCAATTCTTCGCCGGGTCCGCCGGCCTGCCGACCCATTCGATCGTCGCCATCGCGCCGGGCGAGCGGCAGAGCCTGACCGGCGAGTTGCGCCTGCTGCCGGACCAGATCGCCCCGGTGCAGATGGGCAACCGCGCGCTGCTGATCCCGCTGGTCGCCTTCGACGCGCAATATCGCTGGAACGAGGACGACAAGCCCGTGGGCGCCGGCCGCACCGGCCGCGCCTTCATCATTGGCGAGGAAAAGACGCCCCCCGCCGACCGCCTCGCCCCCTTCCGGCTCGACCAGGGCCCCCGCCAGTATCGCGCGCCCGGCAGCCGGGCGACCGCGTTGGAACTCGCGAGCTAAGCCCCCAATTCGTCATTCCCGCGCAGGCGGGAACTCATCTCCCAGTCCCCACGCGCCATGGCCGAGATGATGATCGGCCGCACCGGATTGCGCGCCCCGCCGACCGGGCCATGACAGGGCCGAAAGGCCCGTCACGACCGACATCCCCGCACCCCCTTCCCACCACCGCCGCCGCCGCCTAAAAGGTCGAAACGGCAGCGAAAAGAGGCGGCATGAACATTCTGGTTTCCACCGACTGGCTCGAAAAGGAACTGGGCAAGCCCGACCTGCGCATCGTCGACGCCAGCCTGTTCCTGCCCGGCACGCCGCGCGATCCCCGCGCGGAATATGAAGCGGCGCACATTCCGGGCGCCACCTTCCTCGACCTGCCGACGCTCGCCGACGCGGACGATCCGCGCCCGGGCATGCTGCCGCGCGACGATTTCATGACCGAACGCTGCCGCGCGCTCGGCATCAACCGCGACAGCCGCGTCATCGTCTACGACAACAGCCCCACCCACAGCGCCGCGCGCGGCTGGTGGATGATGCGGCTCTATGGCGTCGGCGCGTCGGCCGCGATCCTCGACGGGGGCCTCATCAAATGGGTTGCCGAGGGGCG
>DATEJA010000355.1:0-14651 GCA_035278405.1 Sphingobium sp.
CGACGTTCCGGACATTGTGAATACGGAACGCCTGTTCGATGAAGGACTGGCCCGTATGATAGGTTTGCCAGGTGCAAAGCGGGTTGCTGCCGTCAAACCATTGGATCTCACCTTGGGTGACGGTGACAAAAACGGGCGCGGGGTGGGAGTGCCAGCCGCTGTAGCCGCTTGGCTGAAGCATCAGCCGATCAGCGCCGACGTCGGAATCATCCTTGGTCTTGAGGAACATATCCCATTTGTCGACCTTGTCCGCCTTTACATCCAGTGTGCCGTAATGGCCGTTCACCACAGGCGCCCCGCTGAAGCCGGAACCGCTTGTCGCCAAGGCAGGTGCAGCGGTCCACATCATGGTCACGGCGATGGCTGCCAACATGGTGCCTGTTGAGCCGATAGAGTTCATTGCCAATCTCCTCTCGCTAAAAGAAGTCCAGCAACCCGATTATTGCGCTTCCACGTCCGACGAGCGCATCTGCCCTTACAAGCGGCAGCAAAAAACCCCGCGCCGAGGTCCAATGACGCGGGGCTGAGTCGGAACGATTATCCTGATCTGGATCATGCTCCGGGACCGAAAGGATGACAATTTCACGGAAGGTTTATGACCCTCGATGGATAGGCGGGGCTTATCCGGAAAGGGGAGTGGGGGTCATGCCGCCGATGGATTATAGCCTTTGATGAATATCCGAATCGGACGGCGCGGCGCATCATGACCATCCTCCCCCTTGGAGGAGCCCGAACGCCCCGCCTCCCCCCTTCTGAGGCGAGGCAAATCGTGAGAAGGCGGTGCGGGCGCAAAGGGTGAGGCAAGATCAAGGTGGGTCCAACCCTTTCCCCGCAGGCCGTTTTTCTGTAGATTGCGGCGAACGGTTGGTAATCGAAGGCGACTCACAGGGTCGGCAACCAGCACGGCCTTGGATCGCCTCACCAGTGGTGGGAGAGGGCCTGTGCCGATTGCGGTCGCCATCGCCGTTCTGGTCTTTGGTTCGGTCGCCTTTCATTTGTTCAGCCCCTGGTGGCGGACGCCCATCGCGTCCAATTGGGGATCGATCGATTCCGCGCTGGACGTGACCTTGTGGATCTGCGCGGCGGCCTTCATCATCCTCAACCTGTTCCTGGCCTGGGCGCTGGTCAAATATCGGCATCGGCCGGGGCATCGCGCCCATTATGAGCCGGAAAACAGCAGGCTGGAAAAGCGGCTGACGATCTGGACCGCGATCGGCATTGCCGGGATGCTGGCGCCCGGCCTCGCCGCCTGGGGCAAATATGTGTCCGTGCCCAAGGAAGCGAGCGTGATCGAGGCGGTCGGGCAGCAATGGCAATGGTCGTTCCGCTATCCCGGCCCCGACGGGGTGCTGGGGGCTGCGGGGGTCAAATATGTAACGCCCGACAATGTGTTGGGGCTGGACCCGCTCGACCCGTTCGGGCGCGACGACATCCTGGTGGAAAGCGGCGACCTGCATCTGCCTGTCGGCAAGCCGGTCAAGGTCGTGCTGCGATCGAAGGATGTGCTGCACGATTTCTACGTGCCGGAATTCCGGGCGAAGATGGACATGGTGCCAGGCATCGTCACCTATTTCTGGCTGACCCCGACCAAGACCGGGACGTTCGACATTCTGTGCGCCGAACTGTGCGGCACCGGCCATCATGCCATGCGCGGCAAGGTGGTGGTGGAAACGCCCAAGGCCTTCGCGGCATGGCAGGCGCAGCAGAGCAGCTTCGGCCAGATCCTGGCGCAGACGCCGCCGGCCGCGATGTCGATCCTGCTGATCAAGGCCAATGCCTGTATTGTCCCCGCCTCCTGGAGCATTCGCTGATGGCTACGACTTTGGCCGACGACCTGCGCCCGCTGCATCATCCGCACAGCTGGGTCACCAAATATGTCTGGAGCCAGGATCACAAGGTCATCGCCATCCAATATAGCTGCACCGCGATCGCGGTCGGGCTGGTGGCGCTGGTGCTCTCCGCCCTGATGCGGTTGCAGCTGGGCTTTCCCGGCGCCTTCCCCGCGATCACGCCCGACAATTACCTGCAGTTCGTGTCGATGCACGGCATGATCATGGTCGTCTATCTGCTGACCGCGTTGCTGCTGGGCGGCTTTGGCAATTATCTGATCCCGCTGATGATCGGCGCGCGGGACATGGTGTTCCCCTTCGTCAATATGCTCAGCTTCTGGTTCTATCTGCTCTCGGTGATCGTGCTGGTGGCGGGCTTCTTCGTGCCGGGCGGGCCGACCGGCGCGGGCTGGACGCTCTACCCGCCGCAAGCGATCAGCGAGGGGACGCCGGGGCACCAATGGGGCATCGTCACCATGTTGGTGAGCCTCGCCATCTTCGTCGCGGCCTTCACCATGGGCGGGCTCAACTATGTGACTACGGTGCTGCAGGCGCGGACGCGGGGGATGACGCTGATGCGGATGCCGCTGTCGGTGTGGGGCATCTTCACCGCGTCGGTCATGGGGCTGCTCGCTTTCCCGGCGCTGTTCGTCGCAGCGATCATGATGCTGTTCGATCATCTGGCGGGCACCAGCTTCTTCATGCCGACGATGCAGTCGGCCGGCGCGATCACGCCGACGCAGGGGGGCAGTCCGCTGCTATTCCAGCATCTCTTCTGGTTCTTCGGCCATCCCGAAGTCTATATCGTCGCGCTGCCCGCCTTCGGCATCGTGTCGGACCTGATCAGCGTCCATGCGCGGCGCAACATCTTCGGCTATCGCATGATGGTCTGGGCGATCGTCATCATCGGCGCCTTGAGCTTCCTGGTCTGGGCGCATCATATGTATGTGTCGGGCATGAACCCCTATTTCGGGTTCTTCTTCGCGACATCGACGCTGATCATCGCCATCCCGACCGCGATCAAGGTCTATAACTGGATGCTGACGCTCTGGCGCGGCAACATCCATCTGCGCGTGCCGATGCTGTTCGCCATCGCCTTCATCTTCACCTTCATCCATGGCGGACTGTCGGGCTTGTTCCTGGGCAATGTCAGCGTCGACGTGCCGCTGTCCGATACTTTCTTCGTGGTGGCGCATTTCCACATGGTCATGGGCGTGTCGCCGGTGCTGGTGATCTTCGGCGCCATCTATCACTGGTATCCCAAGATTTTCGGGCGGATGTGGAACGAGACGCTGGGCAAGCTCCACTTCTGGATCACCTTCCTCGGCGTCTACGCGATCTTCCTGCCGATGCATTATCTCGGCATCCTTGGCGTGCCGCGGCGTTATTATGCGCTGGGGCAAACCGATTTCATCCCGCCGTCGGTGCATCTGGCCAATGAATGGATCAGCGTCGCCGCGCTGGTGGTCTTCTGCGCGCAGGGGCTGTTCTTCTTCAACATGATCTGGAGCCTGTTCCGGGGGCCCAAGGCCGACCCCAATCCCTGGGGCGCGGCGAGCCTGGAATGGCAGACGCCGCAGACGCCGCCCGCCCATGGCAATTGGGGGCCCAAGCTGCCGATCGTCTATCGCTGGGCCTATGACTACAGCGTGCCGGGCGCCGAGCGCGACTTCATTCCGCAGACGGAGCCCAGGACGTGAGCCTGATCGCGCGCCTGTCCGAACGCAGCTGGGAGCCGGCGAGCGACCGACTGGAGCCGCCGGATCGGCCGTCGGCAGGCGCGGTGGGGCTGTCGGCCTATGCGGTCGTCATGGGGGTCATGTTCTCGCTGCTGGTGGCGGCCTATGTCATGCGCATGGGGCTGCATGCGGCGATGGGCCATGCCGATGATTGGGTGGCGATGCCCGACCCGCCGCTGCTGTGGATCAACAGCGCGGTGCTGGCGATGAGCAGCGTCGCCTGGGAAGTGGCCCGGCGCGCGGGGAGCGCGGACAGGGCGACCAAGGCCTCGGTCGTGGCCGCCGCGCTGGGGCTCTGCTTCCTTGGCGGACAGTGGCTGTTGTGGCGCCATTATCAGGCGGAGGGCTATTATCTTTCGCGCAATCCGGCCAATGCCTTCTTCTATCTGCTGACCGCGCTGCACGGGCTGCATATCGTCGGCGGGCTGGTGGCGGCGGGCTGGGTGCTGGCCGTGCGCGAGTTGCGCGCCATCCGCCTGTGCGCGCTCTACTGGCATCTGCTGCTGCTCATCTGGATTCCGATCGCCGCCCTGCTCCTGCTGACATGAGGTCAATGCGCCATGCTTCAAACCATGCCGGATCGTAGAGACAAGGAGGTCATCACCCCCACCCTGCGCGAGATCGCGGCCGACTGGTCGGCGGACCAGGAAGTGTTTCGCCATACCCATTGGGGCAAGGCGATGATGTGGATCTTCCTGCTCAGCGATACCTTCATTTTCTCCTGCTTCCTGACCGGCTACATGACGATGCGGGCGTCGGCGGTGCTGCCCTGGCCCAATACGGCCGAGGTGTTCGCGCTCACCATCGGGGGCCATGAGATCCCGCTGGTGCTGATCGCGATCATGACCTTCGCGCTCATCAGTTCCAGCGGCACCATGGCGATGGCGGTGAATTTCGGCTACCGGCGCGACCGGCGCAAGACGGCGGGGCTGATGCTGCTGACGGCGCTGTTCGGCCTCACCTTCCTGTCGATGCAGGCGTTCGAATGGAGCAAGCTGATCCTGCAGGAAGGCGTGCGGCCCTGGTATAATCCGATGGGCGCGCCGCAGTTCGGCGCCTGCTTCTTCATGATCACGGGCTTTCACGGGCTGCATGTGACCTGCGGCGTCATATTGCTGCTGATCATCGCATCGAAGGTCGCGCGCGGCCATTATGACCGGACGGGCGATTATAGCGCGGTCGAGATCGCCGGGCTCTACTGGCATTTCGTCGACCTTGTCTGGGTCTTCATCTTCGCCTTCTTCTATCTGTGGTGAGCGCCATGAAGCACGAACTGCCCGACGCCGATGTCCAGGCTGTCCATGAAGGAACCCAGCATCCGATCAGCCTTTACCTGAAGGTCTGGGGCTATCTGTTCGTGCTCAGCACCCTGTCCTATCTGGTCGATTACATGCATGTGCAGGGGATCGTCCGCTGGACGCTGATCGTGCTGTTCATGCTGATGAAGGCGGGGCTGATCCTGTCGATCTTCATGCATCTGGCCTGGGAGCGGCTGTCGCTGATCTACGCGATCCTGACGCCGCCGCTGGTGCTGCTGGTGCTGGTGCGGATCATGACGATCGAGGCCGATTACGCCTTCTGGACCAGGGCGATCTTCATGGGTGGGGGAGGCTGAACCATGGCCCGGATGCGCTGGGTGGTGACGGGGCTGTGCGTCGCGGGGGCGGCGGCTTCGCTCTGGGGGTTCAACTGGTTTTCGGGCCAGCTCTACCCGCACGCGACGGCAGGCGACCTCGCCTACAAGCCCGACGACGTGCCGGCGCGCGTCGACATGGCGGCGGTGCAGCGCGACTGGCCCGCGAGCCTGGACGACCCGGCGGACGGCAATCGGCTGATCGCCTATCATCGCGACATGCGGGGCAAGGCGCCCCTGCCCTCGGCCAGCGCCAGCGCCGCCCCGGCCGCGCCGCCGCCCGACCTTGGCACGCTGCTCGCCAGCGCCGATCCCAATGCGGGCAAGGCGAAGACGCAGCTATGCGCCAGCTGTCACGATTTCAGCCAGGGCGGCCCGAACCGGGTCGGCCCCAATCTGTGGGGCGTGGTCGGCCGGCCGGTGGCGAGCCATGCCGGCTTTGCCTATTCCGCCGCGATGAAGGCGCATGGCGGGGCGTGGAGCTATGACAAGCTGTTCGAATTTCTCGCCGCGCCCGGGCGCGACGTGCCGGGGACGAAGATGACCTTCGCCGGGCTGCGCAAGCCCGAGGATCGGGCGGCGGTGATCCGCTATCTGGCGACGCTGGGCAATGGCGCGCCGCCTTTGCCCCAGCCCAAGAGCGAATAGGAAAGGGCGGGACTGGGCTCCTGCCTGCGCAGGAGCACCGAGTCCTGTCGCCGCGAACTTACCGAACCACGGCGCGCGTGTAGAGGTGCCAGGTCGCATAGCCGAGCACCGGCAACACCACGGCGAGGCCGACGAGGCCGGGCAGCGCGCCGAGGATCAGCATGCCGACGACGATCAGCCCCCAGGTGGCGACCGTCACCGGATTGGCCCAGGCAACCCGCACGGAGGTGCGCAGCGCCACGCCCCAATTGGTCTGCTTGTCGATGATCATCGGGAAGGACACGACGCTGACCGCCAGGGTCACGATGGCGAAGCCCAGCCCCACCAGATTGCCGACGACGATCATCTTCCAGCCTTCCGCTGTCCCGAACACGGCGTTCAGGAAAGCGCCGACCGAACTGACCGCGTGCGGGCCGAGTTCGCCGACGGTCGCATGATAGATGAGCCAGGCAACGGCGATCCAGGCGAGGAACAAGAGGGCGGTGATGCTGGTGAGGTCGAACAGCGAAGGCGCCGAAGGGCCGCGCACCACGTCCAGGAAATGCCGCCAGCGGCTGTCGAGCCCCTGTTCGCGACGGCGGGCGAGTTCGTAGAAGCCGCTTGCCAGCGCGGGACTGAACAGGATGGAGCCGGCGATCAGCGGGAACAGCAGCGGCAATATGGATACCTGGCTGGCCATCAAGATGGCGAACAGCACCACCACCGGATAGATGAAGCCGATGAAGACAAGGTCGCCGCGCTTGGCCTGGAAATCGTCCCAGCCCTGTTGCAGCGCGATCTTCAGGTCCGGCAGGCCGATCCTGCGGATCTCATATTCTTCACGAGACGATGGGATTTCACCTGGATGAGCAATTGCCATGGCCGCTCTCCCTTTCGAAGTGTCGCCATGACGAGCGTCCGGCTTGTCCTGCCCTCTGTCGGGACTGGTGCGCGATGCAGCCCATTTTTGGGCCTGCGCTTGAGCATCGTCTCGGCATGAGGAACGCCTCATGGCCTGGGCGGAGATTACACTGTTGGATGGCGTTCCGACAATAGCGATTGATCGAAAGCAAGGGCGGAACTGGGCTCCTGCCTTCGCAGGAGTACAGTGCGCTCGTCTGATCGCTTTTCTCGATCAGAATGACCGATGTTAATCGCTTCACTTCCTTGACTGATCGGGCCTAGCTGTCAGCCGCATTTCAAGAGGAGAGCCATGTCATGGACGCAAAAACTGGTGGAAGTCCGCTGAGCTGCCCGGTCAAGGAACCGGCCGCGCTGCGATCGCTGCTGGGCCGGACGAACCGCGACTGGTGGCCCAACCAGCTGTCGCTCGACATCCTGCACCAGAATGGCGCGCACGCCAATCCGATGGGCGAAAGCTTCGACTATGCGAAGGAATTCCAGTCGCTCGACCTGGAGGCGGTGAAGCAGGACCTGCGCGCGCTGATGACCGACAGCCAGCCCTGGTGGCCGGCGGACTATGGCCATTATGGCCCCTTTTTCATCCGCATGGCCTGGCATAGCGCGGGCACCTACCGCACCGGCGACGGGCGCGGCGGCGCGTCTTCGGGCGGGCAACGCTTCGCGCCGCTCAACAGCTGGCCCGACAATGCCAATCTGGACAAGGCCCGCCGCCTGCTCTGGCCGATCAAGCAGAAATATGGCCGCAAGCTGAGCTGGGCCGACCTCATGATCCTGACCGGCAATGTCGCGATCGAGTCGATGGGCGGGCCCGTCTTCGGCTTCGGCGGCGGCCGCGAGGATGTGTGGGAGCCGGAAAAGGACATTTACTGGGGCACCGAGGAACAATGGGTCGGCAATCCCGACAACCAGACCCGCATCCAGCCCGACAAGGAGATGGCGCTGGAAGAGCCGCTGGCAGCGATCCAGATGGGCCTTATCTACGTCAATCCCGAAGGACCAGGCGGCAATCCCGATCCGCTGCAATCGGCGCGCGACATTCGCGAAACCTTCGCGCGCATGGGCATGGATGATGAAGAGACGCTGGCGCTGACCGCCGGTGGCCATACGTTCGGCAAGGCGCATGGCGCGGGCGACGCATCCAAGATCGGCGCCGAGCCCGAGGGCGCGGACATCGCCCAGCAAGGGCTGGGCTGGCAGAGCGGGCATGAGAGCGGCCTGGGCGACCACACGATCACCAGCGGCATCGAGGGTGCCTGGACGCCGACGCCGATCAGTTGGGACATGAGCTTCTTTCACATGCTGCTCGACTATGATTATGAGCTGGTGAAGAGCCCGGCGGGCGCGCATCAGTGGCAGCCCAAGAACCAGAAGCCCGAGGATATGGCGCCCGGCGCGCACAGCCCCGACAAGCGGCTGCCGACGATGATGACGACCGCCGACATGGCGTTCCGCGAGGACCCGGACTATCGCAAGATCGCCGAACGGTTCCGCCAGGACCCCGCCGCCTTTGCCGACGCCTTTGCCCGCGCCTGGTTCAAGCTCACCCATCGCGACATGGGGCCCAAGGCGCGCTATCTGGGACCGGACGTGCCGGCCGAGGACCTGATCTGGCAGGACCCGATCCCGGCGGCGGACCATGCGCCGATCGATGCGGCGGACGTGGCCGTATTGAAGCAGAAGATCGCCGCTTCGGGCCTCTCCGTCGCCGAGCTGGTGCAGACCGCCTGGGCTTCGGCTTCCACCTATCGCGGGTCGGACCATCGCGGCGGCGCCAATGGCGCGCGCATCCGCCTCGCGCCGCAAAAGGATTGGGCGGTCAACCAGCCCGATCAGCTGGCCCGCGTGCTGGGCGTGCTGGAAGGGATCAAGGCGGATTTCGACGGGAGCGCGGGCGGTGGCAAGGCGGTCAGCATCGCCGACCTCATCGTGCTGGGCGGATCGGTCGGCATCGAGCAGGCGGCGAAGGCGGCGGGCCATGACGTCAGCGTGCCCTTCACGCCCGGCCGCACCGACGCAAGCCAGGAGCAGACCGATGTCGAAGGCTTCGCCGTGCTGGAGCCCAAGGTCGACGGCTTCCGCAACTATCTGCCGGTCAGCTATCGCGTGCCGGTGGAGGAGTTGCTGATCGACCGCGCCAGCCTGCTGCGCCTCAGCGCACCGCAGATGACGGTGCTGGTCGGCGGGCTGCGGGTGCTGGGCGCCAATCATGGCGGGTCGAGCCATGGCGTGTTCACCGACCGGCCGGGACAGCTGACCAACGACTTTTTCGTCAATCTGCTCGACATGGGCACCGCCTGGAAAGCGGAGAGCGAGAAGGGCGACATCTTCGTCGGCACCTGCCGCAAGAGTGATGAGCGCAAATGGACGGGAACGCGGGTCGACCTGGTCTTCGGGTCCAATTCGCAGCTGCGGGCGCTGTCGGAAGTCTATGCGTCGGCCGATGCGCAGCGGAAGTTCGTCGACGATTTCATCGCCGCCTGGGTCAAGGTGATGGAAGCCGACCGCTTCGACCTGGGCCGGTCGGGATTGACTGCCGGCGCATAGTGCGTTGGTTTCCCGGCGCAGGCGGGGGTCCCGTTGTGAAGGTGGAGCTGGACCCCGGCCTGCGCCGGGGAACAGCGCACTTCATACCGGCGGCATCGACCGTCATCGAGCCACCGCCGCGCAGCCTTCGGGCGTCGCGGCGGTGGCCAGTTCAGGTCTTAGGCGTTGGGATCAGTGCAAGTCCCGTCGTCGGAAATCATTGTCGGTGAAGCGGCTGGGCGGTGTCATGCGCGACATGCCGTTGGGCTCGCCCGGTTCGTGCACCAGTTCCTCGAACAGCGCGCGATAGTGGATCATCGCCTGGCGCAGATCTTCCGTATCGGCTTCGCCGCGCGCGTGGCGGATGGCGATGTCATGCGCGGAGCGGTAATTCTGCACCACTTCGGGGTGGTCGACCGACAGGTCGGCCGAGCGGCGCTCGAAATCCACGATCGGATAGCCGCGCACTTCCATGACTTCGGTCAACAGCACGTCCGCGCGCGACACGGCGCCCTGCGGGTCGTCGACAAACTGAGTCTGCACCTTCATCCAGCCGTCAGTGAACATGTCCACCTGCTGCGGGGAGAGCGGACGGATCTGGAAGGTCGCCACGCGTTTTTCGCGTTCGGCAAGTTCAGCCTCTGCCTTGCGGGAGCTGCCGACCTCTTCGACGGTGCGGGCATATTCGGGACCGAATTTGGCGCGCAGATTGGCGCGGCGGCGATTGTGAACGATCAGCGCTACGATCCCGGCCAGCAGGACGAGGACCACGAGGCCCAGGCCGATTTCCAGCGGAGTAAGCGTCACCATGACATCTCCTTGGCCTGTGTGAGGCCGCTGATGGCGCCCGCCGCCTTATCTGTTTCAACCCGGAGGGAGCGCGCTTTGTTCCCCCTCCCTCACCCGCCGGCTTCTTATGGCGGTCACCATCCTTTTTTGCAGGGAACGATGCCGCCCGCCGCCGGTTGCCGATGTTCACGACGCTGTCGACGACGCCGTTGACAACAAGGGAGCCCCTTCGATGCACATCCAGACTCCAGGAGGCCACGCCATCCATGTCAAGGACATGGGATCGGGGCCCGCCGTCATCCTGATTCACGGCTGGCCGCTGTCCGGCGACATGTGGGAATATCAGACGCTCGCCCTGCTGGAGGCAGGCTATCGGGTGATCACCTATGACCGGCGCGGCTTCGGCCATTCGGGGCATCCGGCGGACGGTTATGACTATGACGTCTTCGCCGACGATCTCGCGGCGGTGATCGACCATGTCGGCGTGGCGAAGGTCTCGCTGGTCGGCTTTTCCATGGGCGGGGGCGAGATCGCCCGCTATCTTGGCCGCCACGGATCGGCCAAGGTCGACCGGGTCGCACTGGTCGCGTCGGTGGTGCCCTATCTGCTGAAGGACGAGGGCAATCCGGACGGGGTCGAGCAATCGGCGTTCGACGAGATCAAGGCGCAGTTGCGCGAGGATCGCTTCGCTTTCCTCCAGAGCTTCGCCAAGGCCTTTTATGGCGTGGGACTGGTTTCGAAGCCGGTGAGCGGCGCGCTGCTCGACTGGACCTTCGCGCTCGCGATCATGGCCAGCCCCAAGGCGACGATCGATTGTGTCGATGCGTTCGGCCGCACCGATTTCCGGCCCGACCTGGCTGCCTTCGACGTGCCGACGCTGATCATCCACGGCACCAGCGACAAGACGGTGCCGATCGACCCGGCAGGCCGCGCGGCGGCGAGGGGTATCCCCGGCGCTGAGCTGATCGAATATGAGGGCGAGCCCCATGGGCTGTTCGCGACCGCGCCCGATCGCCTGAACGGCGATCTGCTCCGCTTCCTGGCCCGATCATGACGAAGGCCAATCCGTTCGGGCTGGCGATCGACAGCTGGCGGCTGGGGATGGAAGCCTGGACCGTGATCGGGCTGCGCGTGCCCCGGCTGCTGACCGGCGACCCCGCCGCCATGGCCGAGGCGCAGCGCATGGTCGTCGAGAAGATCGAGGCGGCGGGCCAGCTGCAATGGCGGGCGATGACCGGGACATTGGGAGCAACGCCGCAGGCCGCGATGACGGCGTCGGTCGCCCATTATCGCAAGGCGGTGCGCAAGAACCGGCGGCGGCTCGGACGGCCGGCAAAGCGCTGATCTTGTCGCGACCCGGGCGCGCACCCATATCGCCCCTGTCGTCAACAAGCGAAAGGAGGTGGTCTGATGTCTCATTGTCCCATGCCGGCACCGGCTGCAACGAAGAGCATGACCTCCGCCACGGAGAAGCAGCTCTTCTGATCGGCCGATCGGCTGACAATGGAAAGGCCGTCCGGATGCGTCCGGGCGGCCTTTTGCTTTGCGCGCGATCGGCGGATCAGTCCGGGCGCGAGTCCGCCCGGTCCGCTTCGGGATAATCCTCCGGCTTCACCTGGCCCACCATCGGGCGGTCCTCGACCTTTTCAGGCGGTTGGCCGCCGCGGGTGCGGGGGTCGGGATCATCCGGATTGGGCCGCACGTCGCCCGCCGGGCCGCGTCGGGGCATGTCCTTGTCCTGGCCCGCTGCCGGGTCCAGGCCATTTTCATTTCCTGCCATAGTCTCTCTCCTGATCGGCGCTAGAAGCCTTCGACGCCCTTATGGTCGCCAAAGCCGGCGGCGCGCATGGCCTGCTGGTCGCGCCGGCCGCGTTCGCGCGCGGCGGCGATCTGCGCGCGTTCCTTGTCGGTCGGCATGCGGGGCGGGGGCGATGCCTGCTCCGCAAGGGTGGGCCCGGTCGTGGGCCGCTTCCAATCGCGTTCCATCTGCCACTCCTGATGCAGCCGCGTGATGCGGGACGAACGGGCCAGCCAGGGCCCAGGTTCCTTGGGCGGTCGAACCAATTCCGGCGCGAAACGTCTTGTCCCCAAGCACCCGTCCGGATTTCGCAGGCTGATGAGAATAGCGACCTATAATGTGAACGGCGTCAATGGGCGCCTGCCCGTGCTGCTGCGCTGGCTGGAGCTTGTCGCGCCCGACATCGTCTGCCTGCAGGAATTGAAGGCGCCGCAGGAGAAATTCCCCGAAGGCGCGATCAGGGACGCGGGCTATGAGGCGGTCTGGCATGGGCAGAGCCGCTGGAACGGCGTCGCCCTGCTGAGCCGGATCGGCGCGATCCACGAGACGCGGCGCGGCCTGCCCGGCGATCCCGAGGATGTGCAGAGCCGTTATATCGAGGCGGCGGTGAACGGCATATTGGTGGCGGGGCTTTATCTGCCCAACGGCAATCCGCGCCCCGGCCCCAGGTTCGACTTCAAGCTGCGCTGGTTCGACCGGCTGCACGCGCATCTGGCGACGCTGATCGGGCTGGACGCGCCGGTCGTGGTGACGGGCGACTTCAATGTGATGCCGACCGACCTGGACGTCTATGCCCCCGACCGCTGGCGCGACGACGCGCTGTTCGCGCCGGAGGTGCGCGCGGCCTGGCAGCGCCTGCTGGACCAGGGATGGACCGACGCCGTGCGCCATCTGCATGGCGACGAGGTCATCTACACCTTCTGGAAATATTGGCGCGGCGCGTTCGAGCGCAATGCGGGGCTGCGCATCGACCATGCGCTGCTGAACCCGGCGGCGGTGCGCCTGCTGCAAGGCGCCGAGGTCGACACGGTGCCGCGCGGCTGGGAAAAGACCAGTGACCATGCGCCGCTGGTGATCACGCTGGAGGAGGTGGGCCGTTGACCGAGCAGCTGCCCATCCCCCTGCCGATGGAGGCGAAGCTGGTGACGGACCTGCCGCCCCCGCCCGGCTGGCAATATGAGCCCAAATGGGATGGCTTTCGCGCGCTCGTCGGCCGCGACGGGGCGCGGGCCGACATCCGGTCCAAGTCGGGCAAGTCGCTCGCCCGCTTCTTCCCCGAGATCATGGAAGGGCTGCTGGCGACGAAGGAGCGCCGCTTCATCCTGGACGGCGAACTGATCCTGCCGATCGGCGACGCCTTGTCCTTCGACGCGCTGCAACAGCGGCTGCACCCGGCGGAAAGCCGGATCCTGCGGCTCTCGCGCGACACGCCGGCGCAGCTGATGCTGTTCGACTGCCTGGCGCTGGGGGCGAAGGACTTGGCCGACGCGCCGCTCAGCGAACGGCGCGCGGCGCTGGAACGGTTTCATCGCAAGGAAGGCAGCGCCCTGCTGCTGCTCTCTCCCGCCAGCGAGCGGATCGAGGATGCGCGGGCCTGGCTGGAGCGGAGCGGCGGCGCGCTCGACGGGATCATCGCCAAGCGGCTGGACCAGCCCTACCGCCCCGGCGAGCGGGCCATGATGAAGCATAAAAATTATCGCAGCGCCGACTGCGTGGTGGGCGGATTTCGTCGGACCGACGATGGCCAAGGCGCGGCCTCGCTGCTGCTGGGCCTGTATGACGCGACGGGCCTGCTCCACCATGTCGGCTTCACCTCCAGCTTCAAGGCGGGCGAGCGCACGGCGCTGCTGGATCGGCTGGTGCCGCTGGTGGAAGCGCCGGGCTTCACCGGCAAGGCGCCGGGCGGGCCCAGCCGCTGGAACCGGGGCGAGGAGAGCCCGTGGGAACCGCTGCGCCCCGAACTGGTGGTGGAGGTGGTCTATGACCAGGTGACCGGCGGCCGTTTCCGGCATGGCACGCGCTTCCTGCGCTGGCGGCCGGACAAGGCGCCACGCCAGTGCGGCTGCGACCAGTTGCAGGCGGAGCTGCGGCCCGCCGAACTGGATCAGTTGCTGAAGGGCTGACCTTCAACCCGCCGCCGGGCGCGGGCGGCCGATCCGCCTTCGAGCGCCCAGCGCAGCAGCATCCCCATACCGGCGAGCCGCGCGCGCGTCAGATGCGGCCCGGTGCCGGCGTTCAGCCCATGCATCCGCGCCGCCCAGCCCGGCAGCAGGTCGATCGCCGCGTCGATCGTGGCGCGGCCGAAGGGCGCGGTGAGCAGGCCGGGCGAGGGTTTGAGCAGCAGCCCGGCCACTTCGCGCGTGCGATCGTCGCAGCGCAGATGCGGGCGCATCGCGAACAGATAATCGCGGACCGCCGCGCCGCTTTGCGGCACCTCGGGCGCGCCGAGCCGATCGGCCAGCATGGCCATTTCCCGATAATAGCGGTCCTCGTCCCGCGCCGACAGCAACGGCGCGCGATAGCGGCGATAGGCGGCGAGGAAGCTGCTCGTCTCGGCGACATGGACCCAGCAGAGCAGCGCGGGATCATTGGCGCGGTAGATGCGTCCGTCGGGCAGCTGCCCTTCGACCCGGTCATGCACCGCGCGGACGCGGGCGATCAGCCGTTCCGCCTCGGCGCTGCCGCCATAGGTGGTGCCGGCGATGAACTGGGCGGTGCGGCGCAGGCGGCCGCTGCGGTCCTCGCGAAACCGGGAATGGTCCCAGATGCCGGCAAGCGCGGCCGGGTGG